>NZ_JBOBDR010000015.1:0-176574 GCF_050586545.1 Pseudomonas sp. WC2
AGTGCTGTTGTCGGGCAATTCAGGAGTGGTCATGGCGGGCTCCGGTCGTGGAAAGCAACGGAGTGATTTAGGCGCAGAGTGGGCGGGGTGTCACCTGTCAGGTCTGACAGGTGGAGGGTGTTTTCCGATGAACGGAGCGATGTTAACTCTGGAAGCGAGCCTGCTCGCGGAGGCGCCTGCTCAGTGACCAATCAGCTGAATGACACACCGCTTTCGCGAGCAGGCTCGCTCCCACAGGGGTTTTGCGTGCTTGCTGGAATTTTGTCAGAGATTCAAACCGCCGGAATATCCAGCGGTGCCGCCATGAACTGGCTGATCCGCGCACGCAGCCATTTCTCCGCCGGGTCGTTGTCGTGCACCCCGCTCCACGCCATCGATAACTGCGCCGCATCAATCGGGAACGGTGGGTCTTCGGCGCGCAGCGCACAGCCTTCGACCAATGCACACGCGGCGTAATCCGGCACGGTGGCGATCATTTCGGTGCCGGCGAGCAAGGCGCGCAGGCCGCTGAATTGCGGCACGCCGAGAACGACGCGGCGAGTGCGCCCGACCTTGGCCAGGTCCATGTCGATGTTGCCGCTCAAGTCGCCGGAGAACGACACCATCGCGTGCGGGCGTTCGCAGTATTCGTCCAGCGTCAGCGGGCCCGGGCGGTCGTCGCCGCGCAGGACTTTGCAGGGAATGTCACGGAGTTTTTTGCGCTTGGCGTTGGCCGGCAATTCCGTGGTGTAACTGACGCCGACGGAGATTTCCCCCGAGGCCAGCAATGCCGGCATCAACAGATAGTTGGCGCGGCGGACGACCACGACAATCCCCGGTGCTTCTTGCTGGAGCTGGCGCAACAGCGGCGGAAACAGTCCAAACTCGGCGTCGTCCGACAAACCGATACGGAACACGTCGCAACTGCTCGCCGGTTCGAACTCCTTGGCGCGGCTGACGGCGCCGGAAATCACGTCCATCGCCGGTTGCAGTTCTTTGAGAATGGCCAGTGCCCGTGCCGTCGGTTCCATGCCGCGACCATTGCGCAGCAGTAATGGATCGTCGAACAGATCACGCAAACGCCCCAGCGCCGCGCTCACCGCCGGTTGGCCCATGAACAGTTTTTCGGCGACGCGGGTCAGGTTCTTTTCGAACATCAGCGCTTCGAAAATCACCAGCAGGTTCATGTCGACGCGGCGCAGATCGTTACGGTTCATGGGCACGGATTCCTTATAGCCAACCAGACGCAAGTGCTACGCACTTTACGCGATCCGCGCGCCCGTGAGCGCCGGGCCAGAGCGAAATTAACAACGATTAACTCGTCAGCCATCGCGCCTCGACCAACAATGAATTCCTCCGCTCAGCGTTGTTTTTTGATCTGAGGGAAGGCGCTGACCGTGCACTCCCCACCGACACGGACCTTGGCCATGGCTCATATGCTGCAAACCGTTGCCCTCGCCCCTGCCTGCGAACCGCGCAAAAGCGCTATCGGCGGACTCAGTCCGCAACGCGAACGACAGGTCAAACAACTGATCCTCGAACGCTTGGGCGAGAGCCTTGAAGTGACCGAACTGGCCCGCGCCTGTTCGCTGTCACGCAGCCATTTCTCCCGCGCCTTCAAATGCAGCACCGGGGTGTCGCCGCAGGACTGGATTCGCACCCAGCGCCTCGCCCGCGCCAAGCTGCTGATCCAGCACACCGACCTGAGCCTGACGCAGATCAGCCTGGAATGCGGTTTCTGCGATCAGGCGCATTTCTGCCACATGTTCACCCGCAGCGAAGGTATCAATCCGTTTGCCTGGCGCTGTCAGGCCCTGCGTGAACCGAAAATCAACCGCCCACAAACCGCCCTGTTTTGACGACGGCTTCTGCGCCAGCCGTTGCGCTGACACCCAAACCTGAGGATTATGCCGGGACACCCCGGATTAGAAGGCCTGCGCGCGCGCCCGGCCCTGATTCGTCTTGTCCGCCGCATCACCGCAGGAGCGAGCTGTTGAGTCTTTCCCCGAGTTCGGCCATCGGTTTCGGCCCCTATCGGATTGATCCCGTGCAACGCTTGGTGCTCGAAGGCGACCAGCCGCTGCGCTTGGGCCGTCGGGCGATGGACATTCTGCTGACGTTGCTCGCGCACGCCGGGGAAGTGCTGAGCAAGCAGCAATTGATGGCGGCGGTCTGGCCCGACAGCGTGGTCGAAGAGATCAACCTGCGCGTGCACATGGCGGCGCTGCGCAAGGCGCTCGGCGATGGCCAGGCCGGTCAGCGCTACATCATTACTGTGGCGCAACGCGGCTACAGTTTTGTCGCGCCGATTCTTTCGCAATCCATTGAACAACGCGCTGTCGTCAGTGCGCCCCGGCACAACCTGCCGCTGCGCCGCACGCGCATGATCGGGCGTCAGGCGCTGGTCGACAGCCTGATGACGCAACTGCCGCGCCAGCGCTGTATCACTCTGCTCGGCCCCGGCGGGATCGGCAAAACCACCGTCGCCCTGCGCGTGGCCGAGCAATTGATCGGGCAATATCGTGACGGCATTCAGCTAGTGGATCTGGCGCCGCTCAATGACCCTCAATTGATCTGCTCACACGTCGCCGCCCTGCTCGATCTGGCGCTGGTCGACGGTGATCCGCAGGCGTGTCTGGTCAGCGGTTTGAGCCAACGGCAAATGTTGCTGGTGCTCGACAACTGCGAGCACTTGATTGATGCCGTCGCCGCGCTCAGCGAGAGCGTCCTGCGCGGGGCGCCGAAGGTGCATATCCTCGCCACCAGCCGCGAGAGTCTGCGGGCGGAAGGTGAATATGTGCAGCGTCTGGATTCCCTCGATTACCCGTCGATGTCAACGGTGCTCGACCGCCAGCAGGCGCTGCAATTCTCGGCCCTGCAACTGTTGGTCGAACGGGCCACGGCGGCGCAGGAAAGTTTCGAACTGGACGAGTCTCAGTTGCCCTTGGCGATTGAAATCTGCCATCGGCTGGACGGGATTCCGCTGGCGTTGGAGTTGGCGGCGGCGCAAGTCGCCGAATTGGGGCTGGAGGGGTTGCTGAGCCAGTTGCAGGGGCGTTTGCCGGCCTTGGCGCCGGGCAATCAGACCAGCCTGGAGCGGCATCTGACCCTGCGTGCCACGCTGGACTGGAGTTTCAATCTGCTCAACCGCTGCGAGCAGACTGGCCTGCGCCGCTTGAGCATGTTCCGCGGCGGTTTTACCCTGGAGTCTGCGGCGGCGGTGATCGTCGGCCCACAGATCGAACCCGAGGCGGTGTTCGCCTCGATCACGCAGTTGGTCGCCAAGTCGCTGCTGAGTGTCGAGGTCGGCGATGAAGAAGTCTTCTACCGTCTGCTCGACACCACGCGCCGCTATGCGCTGGAAAAACTCGAACAGGCTGTCGAGCTGGCCGAGACCCGCGAGCGTCATGCCGAACGTTGTCTGGCGTTGATGCGTCAGGCGCAGACGGATTGGGAAACCACGCCGACTTCGTTGTGGATCGAGCGCTACGCCCGTGGCCTCGAAGATCTGCGCGCCGCGTTGGATTGGTGCCTGAGCGGCGACGGGCCGGACGATCTGGGGATCGGCCTGACGGCAGCGTCGGCGCCGCTGTGGCAAGAGCTGTCGTTGCTCAAGGAATACGGCGGCTATGTGCGCCAGGCCTTGCGTCTGCTGGAAGGTATTCAGCCACCCTGCCCGCGCCTGAATATCGCCTTGCAACTGGCCCTTGGCAGCGCGTGCTATCACACTTGGGGTGGCACTCCGGAAACCATTGAGGCGTTCATCAAGGCCCACGCACTCGCAGAGGCGCATGGCGATGTCGCCGGGCAATTGCGGGCGGTGTCCGGGCACATGGCGGTCAATCTCAGTTGCGGGCATTACCGCATGGCACTGGCGCAAAGCGATCAGTTCGACCGGCTCGGCCCTCACGATGATCCGTTGTTGTCCCTCAGCACGCACCGTCTGCGGGTGCTGGCCCTGCATTACGCGGGCGACCAGCCGCAGGCGCGGGAGCATGCTGAACAAGTGATCGAGCGCATGGCCCACAGCGGCCACCGCAATCGGTTTACCCAAGGTTTTGGCGTGCAATACGACCAGAGCGTCGCCTCGCTGACGGTGCTTGCGCGGGTGCTGTGGCTGCAGGGCTTTCCCGAGCAGGCCTGGAAAACCGCGCGGCAGGCGCTGGACATCGCCGTGCAGATCAACCACGGCACATCGATCTGTTACACCCTGGCCTTGGCCACGTGTGTGATCGCCCATTACAACGGTGACCAGCAGAACGCCCGGGCGCTGTTGCAGTTGCTGCTCGAACAATCGCAGAAGCATTCGGTGCTGCTGTTTCATACGTGGGCACGGCATTATGCGCAGGTGATTGATGCCGAGCATGCGGCGCCGGTGCAGGCACAGGACAGTGGTTTGATTCGGGAAATCATGGTCACGCTGGATGACCGGTTTGTTGACGAGTCACTGGTGGAGCGCGCGCGCAGTGGCGAAGCGGGTTGGAGCACGGCGGAGATTCTGCGGGCGCAGGCGGATCGAAGGGTGGCTGAAGATTTGCGGTGTACTGACGGACGCCTTCGCGAGCAGGCTCGCTCCCACAATGGATTGGGGTTGAGCCCACTTCATCAGTACACCGCACAAACCTGTGGGAGCGAGCCTGCTCGCGAAGGCGTCAGTCCAGCCACCGACAACCTGGAAACATCAGAGCAGATCCTCCAGCAAGCCCTGTCCATCGCCCAATCCCAAGGCGCACTGGCCTGGGAGTTGCGCAGCGCCACTTCACTGGCGCAGCTGTGGCAACGGCAACATCGTTATCGCGAAGCGTTGGAACTGCTGACGCCAATCCATCAACGGTTCACCGAGGGTTACGCGACCCCTGACTTGCGCAAAGTGCGCAGACTGCTGGACGCATTAAACCGCCAGTTGAACCTCTGAAAATCGGCATGTGTAGCGCGCATAGCGCTGCTCGATATCGGCCCGCTCTGTCCGCAAGAGCCACAGTTCGCGGGCGTAACTGCGGGTGGTGTTGAGCATTCGGTAGCGTGGCATTCCGCTGCCCCGCTCCACACACAGCAACGACTTGGCAACCAGTTGCGCAACCACTGCCACCAACACGTGCGGCGGCAGATTCGCACAAGTGATGACGGCCAACGCGTCATCCAGCGTGAAGGTTTTCGGGAACACCGACAGTCGTTGCAGCGCCGATTTTTCCGCATCATCAAGACCTTGATAACCCCAGTCCAGCGCGGCCTTCAGCGTCTGGTGCCGCGGCACCGCGGTGCGCCGGCCATGACTGAGCAACTGCAAGCAATTGCCTAGCTGCGCTTGCAAGCCGACGAGGGCCAGTGCATCGATCTGCGTCACCGCCAATTCAATCGCCAAGGGCAATCCATCGAGCCGACGGCAAATATCGCAGACCGCTTTCAGATCCTGTTCACGCAGGACGAAACCTTGCTGGCGGGTACGCGCGCGGCTGACGAACAACTGCACCGCCGAGTAATTCATCGCCTCCTCGACACTGATCAGCTGGGACGATTTGGGCACCGTGAGGGGCCGTAACGGCTGCAGCGTTTCCAGACTGACCTGCAGCGCCTCGCGACTGGTGGCCAACACCGACAGGCGCGGCGCCGCTTCGAGCAAGCATTGCAGCAACGCCTGACAGCGTTCGCGCAGATGCTCGCAGTTATCCAGGACCAGCAAGGCATGCCGTTGGGTCAGGCCGGCAAAGTCGGTTTCAAGGGTGTTCAGCACAGCCTCGAGCAGTGGCGCGCTGTCGTCGAACGCGGCCAGATCCACCCGCCAGACGCCATCGCAAAAATGCTCCAGCAACAGCTCTGCCACACGCAGCGCCACCGTGGTTTTGCCGACGCCGGCCGGGCCGGTGATGGTCATCATTCGGCACAACGGCAATTGCCGCACCAGACTGCCGACCAGGGAGTCGCGGCCAGTGACCGGCGTCAGTCTGGCGGGCAAGTTATGTTGCGGCGCATGCAGGTGTTCGAAAACCACTTGCGCGGTGTTGTCGTAATGCACGGGGGCGATGAAGCTGTAACCGCGTTGCGGCACGTTGACGATGTAGCGCTGAGCGTTCTCGCCGTCGCGCAAAGCACGGCGCAGCGCAGCGATGTGCACGCGTAAATTGATTTCTTCGACCACCGACGTTGGCCAGACCAAGGCAATCAATTGCGCTTTACTGACCACCCGACCGGCGCGTTCGACCAGCACTTGCAGAATGTCCAGCGCACGTCCGCCCATACGCAATGGCCGATCCCCTTCGAGGATCAGCCGCTGGCGCAAATGAAACGCGTAGGGGCCGAAACGCAGCACCGACGCCGGGTTCACATCGTGATGGCTGTTCATGCCAAGTATCTTGGCAGTCTCAGGTGACGGTACAACCACCACGCAGGGCGCAGCACGGACATCCGGGTGCGCTACACGGACAGAACCGCTCTAGCTGAACTGTTCGCGGTACTGCGCCGGGGTCAGGCCGAGCTTTTCGGCGAACAGTGAGCGCATGTGCCGCACGCTGCCAAAGCCACTTTTATAGGCCACGGTTTTCAGCGGCAGATCGCTGGTTTCGAGCAAGTTTCGCGCACAATCGATGCGCGCACTTTGCAGAAACTCCATTGGCGTCATGTTGACGTCACGGGCGAACAGACGGGCGAAGTGTCGTGGACTCATGTTCGCCAGCCCCGCCATGCGCTCGACGGTGAACGCTTCGTCGAGGTGTTCAAGCACGTGATTCTGCACTCGGGTGATAGGTGTTTCCTGCGGAGCCACAGCAGCCATCAACGGACTGAACTGCGCCTGACCGCCCTGCCGTTTCATCACCACCAGCAGCACTTTGGCCACGTCCTGAGCGAGTTTCTTGCCGTGGTCCCGGGCAATCACTGCCAGCGCCAGGTCAATCCCTGCGGTGACCCCGCCGGACGTAATCAGATTTCGATCCTCGACGAAGATTTGATCGGTGGCGACGCTGGCCTTGGGGAAACCTTTGATCAAGCGCTCGGTGTAGTTCCAGTGGGTAGTCACGCGATAGCCGTCGAGCAATCCGGCATGCCCCAGCACGAAAGCGCCGGTGCAGATCGAGCCGAAGCAAGTCGCACGCTGCACCGCACCAGGCAGCCAGGCGAACAACTGCGGAAATCTTTCGTTGTAGGCGCCCGGCCCGCCTGGCACCAGCAATAAGTCGTAACGATCATTGGCCTCTTCAATGTGAAGATCGGCCTGCACCCGCACGCCATTGGAAGCGCGCAACGGCCCGTGCTCGGTGCCAAGGGTGATCAACTGGTAGTGCAGATCGGCTTGCAAGTAACGGTTGGCCACCGAAAACACTTCCATCGGCCCGGCCATGTCGAGCAGCAGAAAATCGGGGAACAGCACCATTGCCACGGTTTTCATGGGAACACATCACTGAGATCAAAGAAGATAAACGCTTCAGACAGGCTGAACATTATGGCCAAGTGTGGCGTGGCCGGTACAAGAGAATCCGTGAACGACGCCGCAAAACTGTCAACCTGATCAGGACAGTCTTTCAATTTCCATCTACTTATTGTGCAGCAAAGTAAACAGTAACCTTCTCCTCACTCGGACGAATTCACGTCCCGCAAGGAGATTTCATCATGCTGACCCTTCGCAAAGCCTCCGATCGTGGCCTCGCCAATCATGGCTGGTTGAAGTCGTTCCACACATTCTCTTTCGCCAGCTACCGCGACCCGCGTGAGCAGGGTTTCTCCGACCTGCTGGTGATCAACGATGACCGCGTGGCCGCCGGCAAAGGTTTCGGCCAGCACCCGCACCGCGACATGGAGATTTTCTCCTATGTGCTCGAAGGTGCGCTGGAACACAAGGACACCTTGGGCACTGGCTCAGTCATCCGCCCCGGGGACGTGCAACTGATGAGCGCCGGCAGCGGCGTGGCGCACAGCGAGTTCAACCATTCAGCGAGCAAGCCTGTGCACTTCCTGCAAATCTGGATCGTGCCGGAAGTCAGCGGCGCCAAACCGCGCTACCAGCAGGAGCATTTCAGCGCGCAGAAAAAACGCGGTCGCCTGCAACTGATCATCTCGCCGGACGGCAGCGACGGATCGCTGAAAGTGCGTCAGGACGCTCGGGTCTACGCCGGGCTGTTCGACGGCAAGGAAAGCGCCACGCTGAAACTCCCGGCCAACCGTTACGCCTATGTGCATGTGGCACGCGGCAGTGTTGAACTGAACGGCGAGCCATTGCGCGAAGGTGACGGCGTGCGGGTTCGTGAGGAACAGGCGCTGACCTTGAGCAATGGCGTGGATGCCGAAGTGCTGGTGTTTGACTTGCGGCCCCAGGAGTTGCCGCAGATGCCATGAGGCAGCACATTAACGCCCACAAAAAACGGCCTTCCGATGAAGGCCGTTTTTTATTGAGGGGATAACGGCGTTTGCAGCAAATCCGGCTTTGCTGTGCCGATGTCTTTGCCCACCTGAATGGCCGCGAGCGCTGTTTGCACGGTGGATAAAACGGCAGCTTGATTGGCGAAATGCGCGCCGACGACAAGGGTAGCGACGCCAAGAAAATGGACAACGCTTGCCGCCCAATAATTAGCCTTCGCCGACGAGGATTGTTTGATGGCCTCTCTCGACTCTTCGGAAAGTTTTTGCACCCCCTCCCACATCAACTCGTAACGTTTATCCCTTTCCTGGTGGATTTCGTAATGAGCCTCGTCCCGCACAGCCTGAGCGACGAGAAACGCATCGATTTTTGCCGACATCTCATTAACCCGAAGATCAATTCTTGCCGACACCTCATTCACCCGAGCATCCATCCGTGCCTCGATGGTCTCGATCCTGGCATTGAACTCTTCGCGTCTGATGTCATTCATGGCTTGGGTATTCCGACTTTCGCTCGACGTGTCACACACTGGATTCTGAAGCACTTCCCTGACGTTCAATTCGACACCTTTTGGGGTTACCGAGACCTTCCGTGGCCATTGGCGTCAACGATATATTTGTCCCCGACAACCCACAAGCCAGCGGTTTCTGACCCGGATGTAGGCCGTTTCGTCAGACCTTGTAGCCCGGCCAAAACCGCGCTCCAAGCTACTCATTCTCCAGTGCAAACGCCTCGACAATCTGCTCGATCACCGCCCGTACCCGCGCGGTATGGCGCAGATCGGCATGGGTCACCAGCCACACCTCGTAGGGCTCTGGCCGGGTTCGCTCCGGCCAAATTCGGACCAGACCATCACGCTCGCCCATGTACAGCGGAATTTCGCCGATGCCCACACCTGCCGCTATTGAGCGGCGCACCAACAGACTGGAACTGAGACTGGCGACGAGACGCCCGCGAGTCATCGGTTCCGAGACCAGCGTCAGGTCCTTTTTATGTTGCAGATACGGTTGATAGACCACCAGATCATGGCCTTCGAACGCCCTGCCCGGCTCCGGCGCGCCTTTGCTGTCGACATAGGCCTGAGCCGCGAAAAGTCCTACAGGCCAGCGCGCTATTCGCCGGGCGATCAGATCAGGATTGTCGGGGCGCGTATTGCGCACGGCGATATCCGCCTCGCGCTTGGCCAGGCTGAGGATCTGCGTTGAAGCATCGAGTTGCACCTGCACATCCGGATGCTGCTCATGCAGGCGCGCAATGGCTGGAATCAGGAAATCGATGGCCAGCGAATCGGTGGTGCTGACCCGCACACTGCCCGTAAGTCGATCATCAAGCCCCTGGATCTGCCGCTCCAGCTCGAGCGCTGAATGTTCCATTTTCTCGACGTTCTTCAGCGCCGCCTCCCCCACCGCCGTCAAGGCGTAGCCGTCGGAGGTGCGCAGGAACAACGTCGCGCCGAGGGACTTTTCCAGCGCGCTGATACGCCGCCCGACCGTCGCCTGATCGACGTTCAGAAGCCGCGCGGCCCCACGCAATGTCGAGGCGCGACAAACGGCGAGAAACATCCGTGCATCATCCCAATTCATCCTGCCTCCTGATGATGCACATACGCATCACAACAATGGAAAATCGCTGCATAAACGCAGCAACCATAGCCGATATGCTGGGCGCCATAAACCTTCTTCGGAAACGTGAATATCATGCGCACTCCAACCCCCGGTGCTCTCTGGCTGCCGATCGTCGCCGGACTCTGTGCCAGCCTGGTCAGCATTGGTCTGGCCCGTTTCGCCTACACACCACTGATTCCCGCACTGATTCAGGCACAGTGGTTTTCCGCCAACGATGTGGTCTACCTCGGCGCGGCCAATCTGATTGGTTACTTGATCGGCGCCCTGCTCGGCCGGCCGATGGCGGGTCATCTCGGTAATAAAAACGCGCTGCGCCTGATGATGCTGGTGGTGACTGCGGCGTTTTTCGCTTGTGCGTATCCGTTGTCCGTGAGCTGGTTCTTCGGCTGGCGCTTGCTGTCCGGCATCGCTGGGGGCGCAATCATGGTGCTGGTCGCGGCGACCGTGCTGCCGCATGTTCCGCCGGCGCGTAAAGGGCTGGCCAGTGGCGCGATTTTCCTGGGCATCGGCCTCGGTATTGCCGGCTCCGGGACGATTGTGCCGCCGCTGTTGAGTCTCGGTCTGCAAGCCACCTGGTTCGGGCTCGGCGCGATCGCATTATTGCTGACGGTGTTGAGCTGGTTCGGCTGGCCCGCTGATCTGCCGAAGGCGACCGTTTCCCACGGCGCAGTGATCGCACCGACACCTCCCGGCGTTTATGTACTGTTCGCCCAATACGCCTTTATGGCGGCCGGGCTGGTGCCGGCAATGGTCTTCCTCGTCGATTACGTGGCGCGCGGCCTCGGCGCGGGGGCTCACGTCGGCGCGCTGGTCTGGGTGATGTACGGCGTGGGCGCGATTGTCGGCCCGGTGAGTTATGGCTTTCTCGCCGACAAGCTCGGCGCACGCTTGAGCATCCGTTTGGTGCTGGTGATTCAGGCGATTGCTCTTGGCCTGCTGGCCGTTTCCCAGTCCTTCGTGGCACTGGCGGTGCTCGCGGTGATTCTCGGTTCGTTCCCCCCCGGCATTGTGCCGCTGGCGTTGGCGCGGGTGCATGAACTGGTGCCGGAGCACGCTCGCCAGCAAATCGCCTGGAGCCGCGCCACCGTATCGTTCGCCACGTTTCAGGCGCTGGCGGGGTTCGGCTATTCGGCGCTGTTCAACGCCAACGGTGGCCACCACGCGATGCTGTTCATGATTGCCTGCGGTTCGATTGGCGTGGCGTTGCTCCTGGAACAAGCCATGAACATCTGGGCACGCATGACCCAAGGTAGGAGCGAGCCTGCTCGCGAAAGCGCTTTATCTGACACCCTGCGCTGACTGTTCCGACGCCTTCGCCTGCAAGCTCGTTGCCACAGGTTATCGGGGTTGACCTGAATTTATCGAGGGATGCACGACTCCCATCTACACACACTTCTATCAGGAGGAAACACTATGTCGTTACCCAACGAAATGACCCGCATCGAAATCACCGAACCCGGTGGCCCTGAGGTTCTGCAAGCCAAACGCGTGGCGCTGCCGGACGTCGCCGAGGGCGAAGTGCTGATTCGCGTGCACGCCGCCGGGATCAATCGCCCCGACGCCCTGCAACGCGCCGGCAAGTATCCGATGAAACCGGGCATGAACCCGATCCCCGGCCTGGAAGTGTCCGGGGTGGTGGTGGCGCTTGGCGCCGGCGTCAGTCAGTTCGCTGTAGGTGATCGGGTCTGCGCGCTGACCAACGGTGGCGGTTACGCCGAATACGCCGCCGTGCCCGCCGGGCAAACGCTGCCGATTCCCGAGGGTCTCGATTGGGTCCACGCCGCTGCGATCCCGGAAACCTTCTTTACCGTGTGGGCCAATCTTTTTGGCCTCGGTGGCGCCAGCAAGGGCCAGCGCGCATTGATCCACGGCGGCACCAGCGGCATCGGCACTACCGCCCTGATGCTTTGCCGCGAATTCGGCATCCAGGCCTTTGCCACCGCTGGCAGCCCTGAGAAATGCGCGGCGATCAGCAAGCTCGGTGGCCAGCCGATCAACTATCGCGACGCAGAGTTTGCCAAAGTCATCGCCGAACACACCGCCGGTGAAGGCGTGAATGTGATTCTCGACATCATGGGCGGCTCTTACCTCAACGATAACGTCAGCGCCCTGGCGATGGACGGCCGGCTGGTGATGCTCGGTTTCCTCGGCGGTGCCCGCGCCAATGATTTTGACCTGCTGGCGATGATGGCCAAGCGTGCAGTGATCACCGGTTCGCTGCTGCGCGCGCGCAGCGCTGCGGAAAAAGCGGCGATTGCCAGTGAACTGCGCGAACACGTGTGGCCGGCACTGGCCGCCGGGCGCTGCCTGCCACTGATCGACAAGGTCTACCCGCTCGCCGACGCCGCCCAAGCCCACGCGCACATGGAGGCCGGTGACCATATCGGCAAAATCGTGTTGCAGGTCGGTTGAGCCGTTGCAGCATTTTGTAATCGTTGCACATGCACGGTGGTCGAAAATGTCACGCGCAGGCCGAGGCATCTGGTAAAAAGCGTTCTTTGTCCGACCTTTGGTGAAACGTTTAATGTTCCTCGCCTTCATGACTCGTCTGCGTCGCCGCCGCTTGGCGTTCGCCTTAATGGCTGCGCTGATTATCGGCGTGCCGACGAGTTGTGCCGTGCTCCAACACACCGAGCGCACACTGCTGTTTCGCATAGAACCGGGTACGGCCGGCTGGTATCACGGCCTGCCGGGCAGCGTGCAGGAACTCGATCTGCAACCGAAGAGTTTCAAGGCCGGGCAGAACATCCATGCCTGGTGGTGGCCGGCGGAAAAAGCCAATGCCCCGGCCATCCTTTATCTACACGGCGTGCGCTGGAACCTCACCGGTCAGTTGTTCCGCATCGAACAACTGCGCGCGGCGGGCTATTCGGTGCTGGCCATCGATTACCGCGGCTTTGGCCAGAGCAAAGGTGATCTGCCGTCGGAAAGCAGCGTTTACGAAGACGCTCGGGTGGCGTGGGAGCGCTTCAAACTGCTGCAACCCGATCCGAGCAAACGGCTGATCTATGGCCATTCACTCGGTGGCGCTGTTGCGATCGATCTCGCCGCAGAACTCGGCCAGGATGCTGCTCGTAAAAATACCCCGCTACCGGTGCGGGGTCTGGTGATCGAATCGACCTTCACGTCCCTGGCTGATGTTGCGGCCGCCGTGGCCAATACGTCGTTGCCGGTGCGTTGGCTGCTGTCGCAGAAATTCGATTCCATCGACAAAATCGCCGAGATCCATATGCCTCTGCTGGTGGTGCATGGTCTGGCTGACGCTTTCGTGCCGCCGCGTTTCAGCGAGCAATTGTTCAACGCAGCGCAGCAACCCAAACGTCTGTTGCTGGTGCCCGGCGCCACGCACAACAACAGCATGGCGCTCGGCGGGCAGAACTACCGCAAGGCCCTCGACAGTTTGATGCAGAGCAAACCCGCGCCTCGGGTGGCGGGCCCTGCAACCTTGCGCAGCGGCCGAGACACCTAGCGGTAGCCGCGCGCCTGCAAGTCGAACAGTTGCGCATAATGCCCGGCAGCGGCGATCAGTTGATCGTGACCACCCTGCTCCAGAATCCGCCCCTGTTGCAGCACGATAATGTGGTTGGCATTGCGTACACTGGAAAAACGATGGGAGATCAATAAGGTCATGCGCCCTTGGGTGTGCTGGCTGAAATGCTCGAACACCGCCGCTTCGGCCGCCGGGTCGAGGGCTGAAGTCGGCTCATCGAGGATCAGAATGTCGGCATCACGGCGCATGTACGCGCGGGACAAGGCAATCTTCTGCCACTGCCCACCGGACAATTCCTGGCCACCGGCAAACCAGCGTCCCAACTGCGTTGCGTAACCCTTGTCGAGCCCTTCGATGAAAGGCGCCGCCATACCTTGGGCGGCCGCTTCCTTCCACCGTTGCTGGTCATTGAATGCCAAGGTATCGCCGACGCCGATGTTCTCGCCGACGCTGAACTGGTAGCGGATGTAATCCTGAAAAATCACGCCAATGCGCCGACGCAGCGCGGTTTCCTGCCAATCCTGCAAGTCGCTGCCGTCGAGCAGAATGCGTCCTTGATCAGGCCGGTACAGGCGGGTCAGCAACTTGATCAGCGTGGTCTTGCCAGAACCGTTCTCCCCGACCAACGCCATGCTCTGCCCCGGCATCAGTTGCAGGTCGATGTTTTCCAGTGCTGCTCGACTGGCCCCCGGATACCGGAAACCGACGTTTTCGAAACGCAGGCCATCGCCCGGCAAGATGCCGGCGGTCAGGTGGCCGGTATCGACCTGAACCGGTTCGGCCAGGTATTCATACAGACTCGTCAGGTAGAGGCCGTCTTCGTAGAGGCCGCTGATCGCACTCAGGCTGCTGCTCACCGCGCTCTGGCCTTGCTTGAACAGCACCAGATACATGGTCATCTGGCCAAGGCTGATCTGGCCATGCACGGCATCGATCACCACCCAGCCATAGGCCACATAAAAAGCCGCAGTGCCGAGCAAGCCGAGGCCGAAACCCCAGCCATCCCGGCGCAATGTCAGGCGCCGGTCCTCGGCGTACAGCCTGGCGAAGGTGTCGCGATAGCGTTGCAGCAACAGCGGGGCAAAGCCGAACAGCTTGACCTCTTTGATATAGGTTTCGTGGGACAGAAGCGTTTCGATGTAATTCTGCTGCCGGCTCTCCGGCGCGCGTCGGGTGAACAGACGAAAGGCGTCACCGGAAAAATGCGCTTCGGCGAAGAACACCGGCAACGCCCCCACCACCAGCAGCAACAGCGCCCAAGGGGAAAAGTGCACCAGCAGGACACCAAAGCTGATCAGCATGATCAGATTCTGAATCAAGCCCAACGACTTCATGACCAACGCCAATGGCCGGGTGGAGGCCTCGCGACGCACGCGCACCAGTTTGTCGTAGAACTCGGAGTTCTCGAACTGCACCAGTGACAGGGTCTGCGCTTTCTGCAAAATCAGCGTATTGACCTTCTGCCCCAGTTGCACGCGCAACAGCGACTGCTGCACCGAGAGTGCCCGTTGCGTGCCGGACAACAGCGCCAGCACTCCGGCTTCCAGCAACACGTAACGCAACACTGGCCACAGCGGCGCACTGCCGTTTTGTGCATGCAACTGCATGGCCGCGACCACGGCATCGACAATCCGCTGCCCCAACCATGCCGCCAGAGCCGGGAGCAACCCGGCCACCAACGTCGCCAGCACCAATCCGAGAAACAAGCCTCGCGATGTTCCCCAGACCAACCGCAAGGCGCGCTGCGCCTGATCGAACAGTGAGGTGAAACGCGATAGATCAGGCATGGAGTGTTGGGCTCAGCAGGGAATCAAGTTAGCCATGGTACTCCAGCGCTAAGGGTGGATTTCACACCGCAAAGTTTCCCTGCGCTAAGTTCGGCGTTTTTCAGAACAAAAACATCTGGGAGACTCTGCCCTTCGCGGCGTCCAACGCTCTGCTATGTTTTAACCGCCCCCGCGGAACCCGGCGAACACCACCCGCCACGTTCCGCGCCTGACTGCCGGGAGCAAAGACATGAGAATCAACCCGTACCTGATTTTCAACGGCGACTGCCGCGAGGCTTTCACCTTTTACGAGCAAGCCTTGCAGGGCAAGCTCGAGGCGATGATGGCCTTCGGCGAAACACCTGCCGCCGAGCATGTCCCCGAAGAACATCGTCACTTGATCATTCACACCTGCCTCAAGGTCGATGATCAGAAGATCATGGCTTCGGACACGACGCCCGATCGGCCCAGCCAAGGCATGAGCGGCTGTTCGATTTCGTTGAATGTCGACAGCATTGCCGAGGCCGAGCGCGTGTTCAACGCATTGGCCGAGGACGGTCGCATCGATATGCCGTTGGAAGCGACCTTCTGGGCCGTCCGTTTCGGCATGCTGGTGGATCGATTTGGCGTGTCGTGGATGGTCAATTGCGAGAGTGAAAAATAAGCCTCTCAGGCATCAAAAAGCCCAACCGGTCGAGGTTGGGCTTTCGGGTTAGCGCTGCGCCAGTTCGTGCCTGACGCACTGCTCGTAATACGTCTGCTTGACCGCCGCTGGCTTGAGCTTCGAGCTGCTGTTGTAGGTCTGCTCGGTAATCCCCATCGCCGTCATGCGCATCCACGGCTGCTGGAACCTCCGCACCTGCAATTGCTTGCGCGCTCCGTAAAGCGAGACCCCGGACAGTTTCGATTGCTGGGCTCCGGCTGCGATGTCCGAACCCCAAGTGCACGCGAAACGATGACTTTTACTCAATTCCTTCGCCTGGACTCCCGAGGCGAGTACAGCCAGGGAAAGCGTTGCAACGGTGATGACAATCGTCCTCATAGTGCCAACCTAACCTCTTGAAAAAAAGCGAGTTTGCCGATGAAACCGCAGCTCGGGGGCCAGCAATTTGCCGCTTTTCAGTGGTTTTTTTTGCATGGAAATCTCAGCGGCCGAACGGCTTCTTCACTAGCATGATCGGGACCGGTCACCGCCCAGAGCCGCCGCCGGTCTGATGATCCGCACGTTCCGCCATCGGTTGTTTCCAAACCAGTACATCCATTGGCTTGGAAATCGACATCATGAACAAGAAAATTGCTGTGTGCGGGCTCACCGGGCTTCTTTTGATCAGCCCGCTCTTTTCGCTAGCTGCGGAAAAAACAGCGGGCGCGGCAACGCCGCCTACGGCAATGCCGGGTGTGAATCAGGGCGGGTCGGAGTCGAAAGAGGACAAGGCTGACAAGAAAGGCGAAGAGGCGTCGGGTTCGAACTCCGGAGCTGAAGCCCACGAGACGCAGAAGGATGCTGCAGGCTCGAGTGACTCGGGGGATATGAAAAAATCCGGGCAGTGAACTGCGCCTGATTCGAGAGAGCATCAGATGGTGGCGCTAAGCCACGAATGGTAAAGTTCGTGCTCAAAACAGGGATGGCGCGTCATGATCAAACGATTTGTTGTAGCAGCATCGGTAATGTTCACAAGTCTTGCGGCACACAGCGCGAATATACCTAATGAACTCTCGGAAGAGTGCCAACGCGTAAAAAACTCGGCAGGAGCCATCATGAAGGCCAGGCAAGAAGGCCTGCCCATTGCGACAGCGTTGGAGTTAGCCGACAACGCACGTAAGGAAAGTGAGTACGTGGGTAGCTTGTATCGAAGCCTGATCGGAAAAGCCTACGAGTTTCCGCGGCAGCCGAACGTCAAGATGCAGCGAGGCTTGACCAAAGAATTTCAGCAAACGTATTACTCACTTTGCATTGATGCCGCGCAAAAGACCGCAGCTCAATAAACCCGAGGAGTAGGTGAAGCAACAGGCAGCACATTCTGCCGAAACGGGTCTATGGGCCTCGGTGAACTCAACGCGGAGTTTTGCGCGGGTATTGCGCACGCACAAAAAAGCCGATCCATATGATCGGCTTAAGTGTCTGATTTTACTCAGGAAATATGGTCGGGACGGAGTGATTCGAACACTCGACCCCTAGCACCCCATGCTAGTGCGCTACCGGACTGCGCTACGCCCCGACTGGTCTTGCAACTCGCTCTTCACCTCGAAGAACGCTCAAGAATATATCGCAAGCTTTTGAAAACTGGAAGTATTCAAACGCAGCTTTTTATTTCTTGAGAACCACCAGTACGTCTTCCAACTCGGCAATCATCTGCCGAATCATCTGTTTGTATTGAGTGG
This sequence comes from Pseudomonas sp. WC2, assembly GCF_050586545.1. Lineage (NCBI taxonomy): Bacteria > Pseudomonadati > Pseudomonadota > Gammaproteobacteria > Pseudomonadales > Pseudomonadaceae > Pseudomonas > Pseudomonas sp. WC2. The sequence continues at coordinate 17,590 of NZ_JBOBDR010000015.1, forward strand.
TGTCGTCTTTGGCTTCATCGCCGGACAGGCGCAGACGTGCGCCGCCGATGGTGAAACCCTGATCGTAAAGGAGCGCGCGGATCTGCCGGATCATCAGCACGTCCTGGCGCTGATAATACCGGCGGTTCCCGCGGCGTTTGACGGGGTTGAGTTGAGGAAACTCCTGCTCCCAGTAGCGCAGCACGTGTGGCTTTACGGCACACAGCTCGCTGACTTCACCAATGGTGAAGTAGCGTTTGCCCGGGATAACGGGTAGTTCGTCGTTATGACTTGGTTCCAGCATAAGCCTCAACTCGGGCCTTCAACTTCTGCCCTGGACGAAAGGTGACCACACGGCGAGCCGTGATCGGGATTTCTTCCCCCGTTTTCGGGTTGCGGCCAGGCCGCTGGCGCTTGTCCCGAAGGTCGAAATTGCCAAAACCGGACAATTTGACCTGCTCGTTGTCTTCAAGAGCGTGCCTGATTTCCTCGAAAAACAGTTCTACCAATTCCTTGGCTTCCCGCTTGTTCAGGCCCAGCTCTTCATACAGACGTTCCGCCATCTCAGCTTTCGTCAAAGCCCCCATACGTCACTTCCTTAACGTGGCGTTCAACCTTTGTTCGAGCGAGGTGAGGATATTTTGCGTCGTCGAATTCACCTCATCGTCATTAAGAGTGCGCGATGGATGCTGCCAGGTCAAGCCAACTGCGAGGCTTTTTCTATCAGGATCAATGCCTTTACCCTGATATACGTCAAACAGCCTGAGATCTGTGAGCCATTCGCCTGCATTTTCACGGATTACGTCCAGCACGGCCGCGGACGCGACGTCTTTGTGCGCAATCAGTGCAAGGTCACGACGCACTTCAGGAAAGCGCGACAACTCATGGAATTTCGGCATTTTACCGACTGCCACTTCAGCCAGAACCAGCTCGAAAACGAAGACTGGACGATCCAGACCCAAGGCTTTCGACAATTCCGGGTGAATGGCGCCGATGAAACCAACTTCACGCCCTTCGCGCTCGATACGCGCGGTTTGACCCGGGTGCAGCGCCGGGTGTTTGCCCGCTGCGAAAGTGAACGAATCCAGCGCACCGGCGAAGCCCAAAACCGCTTCCACGTCAGCTTTGACGTCGAAGAAATCGACGGTGTCGCGACCTTGCGCCCAACCTTCCGGCAGACGGCTGCCGCAAACCACGCCCGACAGCATCGGCTCTTGCTTCAGACCTTCGAGCTGACCGACGAAGCGCAGACCGCTTTCGAACAAACGCACGCGATCCTGCTGACGATTGAGGTTGTGCTGCAGTGCCTTGACCAGACCCGGCCACAGCGACGAACGCATGGCGGCCATGTCGTTGGAGATCGGATTGGCTAGCAACAACGGCTCAACGCCCGGGTTGAACAGTTCGAACTGACGGGGATCGATGAAGCTGTAGGTGATCGCTTCCTGATAACCACGAGCCACCAGCAGACGGCGCAGTTCCGGCAAGTCGCTACGCGCCTCGGCCTTGGCTTGTGGCGCCAGACGCGCTTGCGGGTAGCGAACCGGCAGACGGTTGTAGCCGTACAAGCGAGCCAGTTCTTCGATCAGATCCACTTCCAGGCTGATGTCGAAGCGATGGCTTGGCACTTCTACGCGCCACTGCCCTTCACCTTCAGCAACAATGCCCAGACCCAGGCCGCTGAGCAAACGCTCGACCTGTGCCGAATCCATTTCCATGCCCAGCATCTGAGCGATGCGCTGGGAACGCAAAGTGATCGGCGCGATCGACGGCAGGTGCTGCTCGCTGACCGTCTCGATGACTGGGCCGGCTTCACCGCCAGTGATCTCCAGCAGCAGGCCAGTGGCACGCTCCATGGCTTCACGGGCCAGTTGCCAGTCAACGCCACGCTCGTAGCGGTGCGAGGCATCAGTGTGCAGACCGTAGGAACGAGCCTTGCCGGCGACAGCGATCTGGTCGAAGAACGCAGACTCAAGGAATACGTCGCGAGTGGTCGCGGATACACCGCTGTGCTCGCCACCCATCACACCGGCGATCGCCAGCGCGCGAGTGTGGTCAGCAATCACCAACGTATCGCTACGCAGGCTGACTTCCTGACCGTCCAGCAATACCAGCTTCTCGCCTTCTTCCGCCATACGCACGCGGATGCCGCCGTTGATTTCGGCGAGATCGAAAGCGTGCAGTGGCTGACCCAGCTCAAGCATCACGTAGTTGGTGATGTCGACGGCAGCGTCAATGCTGCGCACATCGGCGCGACGCAGACGCTCAACCATCCACAGCGGCGTTGGCTTCGACAAGTCGACATTGCGGATGACGCGACCCAAGTAACGTGGGCACGCGGCAGGCGCCAGTACTTCTACCGCACGCACTTCGTCGTGCACGGCAGGAATAGTCATGACCACTGGACGGGTGACCGGCGCGTCGTACAGCGCGCCGACTTCACGGGCCAGACCGGCCAGGGACAGGCAGTCACCACGGTTCGGGGTCAGGTCGACCTCGATGCTGGCGTCTTCCAGATCCAGGTACACTCGGAAGTCTTCGCCCACCGGCGCATCGGCCGGCAGTTCCATCAGACCGTCGTTGCCTTCACCGACCTGCAGCTCGGCTTGCGAGCACAACATGCCATTGGACTCGACGCCGCGCAGCTTGGCCTTCTTGATCTTGAAGTCGCCCGGCAGTTCGGCACCGATCATGGCGAACGGGATCTTCAGGCCCGGACGCACGTTTGGCGCTCCGCATACGACCTGGAAGGTTTCCGCGCCATTGCTGACCTGGCAAACGCGCAACTTGTCGGCATCAGGGTGCTGCTCGGTGCTCAGCACCTCGCCCACTACCACGCCGCTGAAAACACCGGCGGCCGGCGTAACGCTATCGACCTCAAGACCGGCCATCGACAGACGAGCAACCAGCTCATCGCGATTTACCTGCGGGCTAACCCAGCCACGCAGCCATTGTTCACTGAATTTCATCCTGCTCTCCTAAGAATTCGTTACGACTAGCGAAATTGCGCGAGGAACCGCAAGTCGTTGTCGAAGAACAGACGCAAGTCGTTCACGCCGTAACGGAGCATGGCCAGACGCTCGACGCCCATGCCGAAGGCAAAGCCCGAAAACTCTTCCGGGTCGATGCCGGACATGCGCAACACGTTCGGATGAACCATGCCGCAGCCCATCACTTCCAGCCAGCCGGTCTGCTTGCAGACGCGGCAGCCTTTACCGCTGCACATCACGCATTCCATGTCGACTTCAGCGGACGGCTCGGTGAACGGGAAGTACGAAGGACGGAAACGTACGGCCAATTCTTTTTCGAAGAACACGCGCAGGAATTCTTCGATGGTGCCTTTGAGATCGGCAAAATTGATGTCGCGATCAACCAGCAGGCCTTCGACCTGGTGGAACATCGGCGAGTGGGTGATATCGGAGTCGCTGCGGTACACACGGCCCGGGCAGACAATGCGGATCGGCGGCTGCTTCGATTCCATGGTGCGGACCTGTACCGGCGAGGTATGGGTGCGCAGCAACATGTTGGCGTTGAAATAGAAGGTGTCATGCATCGACCTGGCCGGGTGGTGGCCTGGGATGTTGAGCGCTTCAAAGTTGTGATAGTCGTCTTCGACCTCAGGGCCTTCGGCAATGCCGTAACCGATGCGGGTAAAGAACTGTTCAACACGCTCCAGAGTCCGGGTCACCGGATGCAGACCACCGGAGGTCTGGCCACGGCCCGGCAACGTCACGTCAATGGATTCGGCGGACAGTTTGGCAGCCAGTTCGGCTTCCTCAAACAGGGCCATGCGCGCATTGAGTACGCCTGTGACACGTTCCTTGGCAACGTTGATCAGGGCGCCGACTTGCGGACGCTCTTCTGCCGGCAAATTCCCCAGGGTCTTCATCACCTGAGTCAATTCGCCCTTCTTGCCAAGGTATTGAACCCGGATTTGCTCCAGGGCATTGATATCTTCAGCGCTTTGCACAGCCTCTAGTGCTTGAGAGACCAGCGCATCCAGGTTTTCCATGTACAGACTCCAGATACAAAATAGGGGAAGAGCTTGAAGGCTCTTCCCCTATTTAAGACGTTTACCACCTGGCCCCACGGAAGTGAGGCCGGGTGATTGTCGGGGGTACTTAAGCCAAGGTGGCTTTAGCTTTCTCGACAATCGCAGCAAACACCGCTTTTTCGTTCACTGCCAGATCAGCCAGAACCTTACGGTCGATCTCGATGGACGCTTTTTTCAGGCCAGCGATGAAACGGCTGTAGGACAGACCGTTAACACGAGCACCAGCGTTGATACGAGCGATCCACAGAGCGCGGAACTGACGTTTTTTCTGACGACGGTCACGGTAGGCGTATTGGCCTGCCTTGATTACCGCTTGCTTGGCAACACGGAATACGCGGGAGCGCGCGCCGTAGTAGCCTTTAGCAAGTTTCAGAATTTTTTTGTGACGCTTACGGGCAATGACGCCACGCTTTACACGAGCCATGAGTTACTTCCTCTATTCTTGACTAAATTAACGAAGGCGCAGCATGCGCTCGACTTTTGCCACGTCAGACGGATGCAGCAAGCTGCTACCGCGCAGTTGACGCTTACGCTTGGTCGACATTTTAGTCAGGATGTGGCTCTTGAAAGCGTGCTTGTGCTTGATACCGTTAGCAGTTTTCAGAAACCGCTTAGCAGCACCACTTTTGGTCTTCATTTTTGGCATGTTCGGATACTCCGCATTCAGTTGATAAACATAATCAGAAGGCCTGCCGTGCCCTGTTGATTACTTCTTCTTTTTCGGGGCGATGACCATGATCAGCTGGCGTCCTTCCATCTTAGGATGCTGTTCGACCGAACCGTACTCGAGCAGGTCAGCTTCAACCCGCTTGAGGAGTTCCATCCCCAGCTCCTGGTGGGCCATCTCACGGCCGCGGAATCGCAAGGATACCTTGGCCCTGTCCCCATCACTCAGGAAACGTACCAGGTTGCGCAGTTTTACCTGGTAATCCCCTTCCTCCGTCCCTGGACGAAACTTGATTTCTTTAACCTGAATCTGCTTCTGGTTTTTCTTGGCTGCGGCAACCTGCTTCTTCTTCTCGAAGATCGATTTGCCGTAATCCATCAGTTTGCAAACAGGGGGTACTGCATCGGCGGAAATTTCCACCAAATCCAGTTTGGCCTCTTCAGCCTTAAGAAGCGCGTCTTCAATTGACACAATCCCAAGCTGTTCACCTTCAGCCCCAATTAACCGAACCTCGCGTGCCGAGATATTCTCGTTGATCGGGGCTTTCGGTGCAGCTCGTTTATCTTGTCTCATTTCACGCTTAATAATAATTACTCCGAATCTGGGCGACCACGCCGGGAAACCGCTTGCGCGAGAAACTCAGCGAACTGGGCGACGGGCATCGAGCCCAGGTCAGCACCTTCACGAGTACGCACAGCGACAGTCTGCATCTCGACTTCCTTATCCCCGATTACCAAGAGATAAGGAACCTTGAGCAAAGTATGCTCGCGGATTTTAAAGCCGATCTTTTCATTTCTCAAGTCGGACTTGGCACGAAATCCGCTTTCGTTGAGAGTTTTTTCAACTTCTGCAACAAAATCTGCCTGTTTATCAGTGATATTCATGATCACCGCCTGAGTCGGCGCGAGCCACGCAGGGAATGCACCTTCGTAGTGCTCGATCAGAATCCCGACGAAACGCTCGAAGGAACCGAGGATCGCACGGTGCAACATCACTGGGTGTTTGCGGCTGTTGTCTTCGGAGACGTATTCAGCGCCCAAACGGACAGGCAGGTTAAAATCGAGCTGCAAGGTACCACATTGCCAGACGCGACCGAGGCAATCTTTCAGCGAGAATTCGATCTTCGGACCGTAGAACGCACCCTCACCCGGCTGCAGATCGTACGGCAGGCCCGCAGAATCAAGGGCTGCAGCCAATGCCGCTTCAGCGCGATCCCACAACTCGTCGGAACCGACGCGTTTTTCCGGACGAGTGGACAGCTTCATCTCGACATCGGTAAAGCCGAAGTCACGATAAACGTCCATGGTCAGTTTGATGAACGCGGCGGATTCAGCCTGCATCTGCTCTTCAGTGCAGAAGATGTGGGCGTCGTCCTGAGTGAACGCACGCACGCGCATGATGCCGTGCAGCGCACCCGACGGCTCGTTACGGTGACAGGCGCCGAATTCGGCCAGACGCATCGGCAGCTCGCGGTAGCTCTTCAGGCCTTGGTTGAACACCTGCACGTGGCAAGGGCAGTTCATCGGCTTGATGGCGTAGTCGCGGTTTTCCGACTGGGTAGTGAACATGTTGTCGGCGTAGTTGGCCCAGTGCCCGGATTTCTCCCACAGGCTGCGGTCGACGACTTGAGGAGTCTTGATCTCAAGATAGCCGTTATCGCGCTGGATCTTGCGCATGTACTGCTCGAGCACCTGGTAAAGAGTCCAGCCGTTCGGGTGCCAGAACACCATACCCGGAGATTCTTCCTGGGTGTGGAACAGGCCCAGACGCTTGCCGATCTTACGGTGATCGCGTTTTTCAGCTTCTTCGATGCGCTGGATGTAAGCCGCCAGCTGCTTCTTGTCTGCCCAAGCGGTGCCGTAAACGCGCTGCAATTGCTCGTTCTTGGCGTCGCCGCGCCAGTAGGCACCGGACAGTTTGGTCAGTTTGAAGGACTTCAGGAAACGCGTGTTCGGCACGTGCGGGCCGCGGCACATGTCGACGTATTCTTCGTGATAGTACAGACCCATGGCCTGTTCGTTCGGCATGTCTTCGACCAGACGCAGCTTGTAGTCTTCGCCGCGGGCCTTGAACACCTCGATCACTTCAGCGCGCGGAGTGACTTTCTTGATGACGTCGTAATCTTTCTCGATCAGCTGCTGCATGCGCTGTTCGATGGCCGCCATGTCGTCCGGGGTGAAAGGACGCTCGAAGGCGATGTCGTAATAGAAGCCTTCGTCGATGACCGGGCCGATGACCATTTTCGCAGTCGGGTACAGCTGCTTGACCGCGTGGCCGACCAGGTGGGCGCAAGAGTGGCGAATGATCTCCAGCCCCTCTTCATCCTTTGGCGTGATGATTTGCAGGGTCGCGTCGCTGCTGATGATGTCGCTGGCGTCGACCAGTTGACCATTGACCTTACCGGCCAGTGTGGCTTTGGCCAGACCCGCACCAATGGATGCGGCGACCTCGGCTACGGAAACCGGATGATCGAATGAACGTTGACTGCCGTCGGGAAGAGTAATAGTTGGCATGGCGCCTCCTCTCCTAGTGGTGACCCCTACCAAAGGTCACGTGGGTTGGGATGAGCCAGTACAAGATCCGATCCAGGCCATTCAATGACGAACGCCTGCCTTACAGCGGCAGGAGCCTTGCGGCCAACCGGAAAACCGAACCAGAGTGACTGGGATTCAAATCGAGAATATTCGCACGTTGACCGCACCGGGACTGAAGGTCATCCGGAGCCTGATAACGCTTGAGCCCGGCATGCTAGCACAGATGAGCGGTCACTTATGCCTCTGTTTGATCAGAAGGCGAATCGTCCGTTTTTATGCCAGAGTGCTGAACTTGATCGGCCCTTCAGCCCTCAGATAACAAGACATTGACCCACAAGGAGCATCCTCGCATGCGTCTGAATACCCTATTCGCCGTAGTCGCCCCCATTGTTCTGCTGCTGCCACTGAGTGCTCACGCCGATTGGCCGAAGGGCGAGCGTGACAAGTACATGGCGCAGTGCACCCAGGCGGCGACTCCACAGATTGGCGCTGCTGCAGCGAAATCCCATTGCGCGTGTGGTGCTGACGCCATCAAGTCCTATCCGGCCAGCGATATTCAGGCACTGATGGACAACAAGGCGACCCCGCAGCTGCAGCAAAAAGCGCTCGGCCAAATCGCCAAATGCAAGGCAAACACACCAGTTAAAAAGTGACAAAAAAGGCCTGAATGATCAGCTAAAGGGGCGAAAAAAGTAGCCGAATTGAGCCTTTTCAGACGATTTATGCAGGTTTTACAGGTTTTTTTATTGTCTTTACTTTTCCCTCAAAGCCTTTTAAACCGGGGCTTTCAGCGAAAAAAGGCAGTAAAGAAAACACGACTGATTGGCAAACAGCACGTCCGGGGGGCTACCAAAGCGAACATTTCGACTATGATACCCGGGTGTGCCCAGTTGGCCTGAGCAGCACAGTACTGAAAAATATATGTTTCTTGGAGATACACCATGTCTAATCGCCAAACCGGCACCGTTAAGTGGTTCAACGATGAAAAAGGCTTCGGCTTCATCACTCCTCAAGGTGGCGGTGACGACCTGTTCGTACACTTCAAAGCTATCGAATCCGACGGTTTCAAAAGCCTGAAAGAAGGCCAGACCGTCTCCTTCGTGGCTGAGAAAGGCCAAAAGGGTATGCAAGCTGCACAGGTTCGCCCAGAGTAATTTCTCGGCGCACTAAAAAAACCCCGTCCATGTGACGGGGTTTTTTATGCCTGCAACAAAAGCGTCCTGCGATCAGCCGCAGTTGACGCGCGTGATCACCAGGTTGTTGTCGGTGTTCAGATTCAAGCGATCAGAACGGTACTCCAGCGTGATCATATCGTCGGGCTTGAGGAAACGGGCATTCTGCGCGCCAGCCTTGACGCGAGCCTGCTCCAGCAGTTCTGGCGAAGCCTTCTTGCCAATGGCGAACTCCGCCGCCGTCGCTTCACAGCGGCTATGACCGGATTCGGTTGCCACTGCATCCTTTGCCGACTCGCTGGAACTCGTACTGCAACCGGCCAACAGGGCAGCGGCCATAAGTGCACCCAGTGTCGCGAACTTCAAAGGCATGAAGCCTCCTTGTTTTCAAAAAGTTAAGCTGAGATCGTGCGACCGCCATTCCGGCGTTTGGTTTCACGGCCAAGGCCATCCCCCTGCCCCACGACCGGAAAAACGCCGAGTGTGCCTGAGCGACGCTCGGCTCTTCATCAATCAATCGTGACTGAATATTAACGGCGCTCAGTAAACGTCGATGTAGTCATACGGAGGTTTGGGCCAGTTCTCTTTCAGCGCATTGAAAATCTGCATCACCCAGACCTCATCACTAGCCGCGACATTTCCGACATAGCCAGAGCCCTTGGCCCACGTCTCAAGGCGAAACAGCAGACCGTCGATGTCCTGCCCGCCGGTAACGCCCGTGGAAATATAGGCAATACCGCCCTTCGTAACGCGCAACTGTGTGTGCTCGTCATCGCTGGCGGAGGCGAGTAATTGGCGCACCGCGTCGAGCGTGAGGCCATCAGGGGTATTCAAATCGATCTGCACAGCACGATCCTTGGGTCAGCCGGAAAAGACCAAGTGTCGCATAGCACTCCGCTCATGCCTAAGTCGCAGTGCCAAACGCCGGACAAAATGGTTAACTCGACATAAGACCTTCCGACTTTTCGAGCGCTCTCATGACCACCATCAGCATCGACGCCGCCATCAACGCCAAATGGGCAGACGGACACAGTTCTTACAGTCCGGGAACCACGGAAGAGTTGGCACTTATAGGCATCGATCTATTGGTCAAGGAATTGGGAACCCAAGGGGCGCAACAATTCATCAAGCAGATTTTCGAGCGCTACCCGACCGAACAGGCCGGGCACGCACACGCAGAGAAGGTGTGAATACCCGCAAGCTGGCACCTGCGGGTTGGCGGCTTACTTCAAGCGTTTCAGACGTTCAGTGAGCAGGTCGAAAAAGCCCTGGGCATCGCCGTTTTCCACCCAGAACGCATTCTTCGGCGCTTTCAGGCCGTCATACCAGTCAACAATGGTCTGACCAAACGTCGGCCCTTCACGACTGTCCACCACAACGTTCACCGAACGACCGGTAAACAGTTCCGGCTTGAGCAAATATGCCACGACGGTTGCGTCATGCACCGGGCCACCCGGGATACCGTAGTGCTCCATGTCGCCCTTGATGTACTCGTTGAGGATGTCGCCGACAATTTTGCTCGCATTGTTGTTGAGTGCGGCAATCTGCTTCAGACGGGCATCACTGGTGAGGATCTTGTGGGTCACGTCCAGCGGCAGATAAGTCAGCTTCACACCGCTTTTGAGCACAACTTCAGCCGCTTGCGGGTCGGCAAACAAGTTGAATTCCGCCACGGGGGTAATGTTGCCGCCGTTGAAGTGCGCGCCACCCATGATCACCACCTCCTTGATGCCCTGAACGATCTCAGGCTCCTGGATCAGCGCCAGCGCCAGGTTGGTCTGCGGACCAAGCATGGCAATGGTGATGCTGTGCGGCTTGGCGTTCTTCAGGGTATCGATCAGATAGTTGACCGCATTGCCTTGCGCCAGGCCCTTTTTCGGCTCGTGAACGGTGACACCCGACAGGCCTTCCTTGCCATGGATGTTCTCGGCATAGATTGGCGTGCGCATCAACGGCTTTGGAGCGCCAGCATATACCGGTACATCCTCGCGCCCTGCCCACTCGCGGGCCAGACGCGCGTTACGCGAAGTCTTGTCGAGGCGCACGTTGCCGGCGACAGTGGTCAGCGCGCGAATATTCAGTTCATCCGGCGAAGCCAAGGCAAACAACAAGGCGACCACGTCGTCAGCACCGGGATCGGTGTCGATGATCAGGTCGATTTTTTCCGCCGCGTGAGCGCCGGTGGCAGTTATCACGGACAAAAGCAGCAGACTCCGGATCAGTTGATGCAGTTTGTGAGCATAGCGTTGCATGGCGCATTCCTTGTGCAGTGAAATCAAAAATCAGAACGTGACCCCAGCGACGAGCACGATGTTGCAGTACGGCTGACATTCGCCCGTACGAACAATCGCCCGTGCCTGTCGGCTGAGGACTTTGAATTGCTCATGACTGAGCAGGTCGCGACGGCCCAGCTCACCTTCGTCATTCAACGTATCGAGCGCGGTCAGCGCTGTCGGTTGTTTGTCGAAGATCTCCTTGGCCAGCGCATGGCTCTCCACTTGCATCTCGCTGAGCACCACTTTCAGGGTGCTGACGAAATCGGGGATTCCGTGCGTCAGCGCCAGGTCGATCAGCTCGACACCCGGCGGCACCGGCAGCCCGGCGTCACCGATGACTACCATGTCGCCATGGCCCAAAGAAGCAATCAGTCGCGACAGCGCGACGTTGAGCAGAGGAGTCTTTTTCATGCGGGGTCAAAGGCCTGTACGTCGGACATGGTTGGAATGGACGGTTGCGCGCCGGCTCGGGTAACCGACAGTGCGGCGGCGATCTGCCCGTAGCGAATGGCCTCGGCTTCGGATTTGCCGCTGGCGAGCGCCGCCGCAAACCCACCGACAAAGGTGTCGCCAGCCGCAGTGGTGTCGACCGCTTTCACCTTGGGCGCGGGGAAATGCTCGAAGCCTTTGCCGCTCGCGAACAACGAGCCCTCGGCACCAAGGGTGATGATGACTTTGCCCGCGCCCATGCCGATCAGATGGCTGGCAGCAACTTCCGCGGTTTGCAGTGAGTCGACCGGCAGCCCGCTCAATGCAGCGGCTTCGCTTTCGTTGGGAATCAGATAGTCGATCGCGGCATACCAGTCCGCCGGCAGCGGCCGACTGGCCGGCGCCGGATTGAGAATGACAGTCTTGCCCAGTGCGCGCGCACGCTTGAGCGCATGGCCCACGGTTGCGTCGGGAATTTCCAATTGGCAGATCACCACGTCGGCGGCTTGCAGCACCGCATCGAACCGATCGATGACCGCAGGCGTCATCGCACCGTTGGCGCCGGCGACAATCACAATGGCGTTCTGACTGTTGTCATCGACCACGATCAACGCCACACCGCTGGAATCCTCGACGGTACTGACCGCCTGACAGTCGATCTGCTCGGCCAGCAAAGCGTCGCGCAGTTGCACGCCATAGTCATCGTTGCCGACGCAGCCAACCATCGCAACCTGGGCGCCCAGCCGTGCAGCGGCCACCGCCTGATTGGCGCCCTTGCCACCTGAAACGGTGGCGAAGGAATGACCGATCAGAGTTTCACCGCCCCGCGGCAGCCGTGGCGCCCGGGTGACCAGATCCATGTTCAGGCTGCCTATTACCACTACATTTGCTGGCATACATCAGTACTCGTCAATTCGGTTTCAGCGGTATTCGGTGAACACGCCGGACAGCGGCGCAGTCGATTCGCGCAGGACAATACTCGGGGTCACGATGCGTTGATCGGTGCCCAGATTCGGTGTGGCAATTCTTCGCAACAAAACTTCCGCCGCCATTTCGCCCAGTTGCAGGATCGACTGGCCGACGGTGGTCAGTGCCGGATACACATAACGGCTCATCTGGATATCGTCGAAGCCGATCACAGACAGTTCGCTCGGAACGCGCACATTGCGCTCGGCCGCGGCACGCAGCACGCCGATACCAATCATGTCGTTACCGGCGAAGATCGCGCTGGGCGGATTGCTCTCCAGCAGAATAGCCGCCGCGTTGTAACCGCCGGTACTGGTGAAATCACTTTCCAGCATGCGCGCCTGGCGAACTGCGATGCCCGCCTCTTTCAGCGCCCGGCAATATCCGGCCTGACGCATCTGCGCCACGCTGGTGCTCGCCGGGCCGCCGATGGTGGCAATGTCGCGGTGACCCAATTCGAGCAGATGCCGGGTGGCGAGGTACGCGCCGTATTCGTGATCAATGCGCACCAGATCGGCATCGACGCCATCCAGGCCACGGTCGACGATGACCATGGGCGTTTTCACACCCGCCAGACCCTGTGCCAGGCCACTGTCGCCACCCGCAGAGGCGACGATCAGACCATCGATGCGTTTTTCCAGCAGCACACGCAGATAGCTGCGCTGCTTTTCCGGGTTGTCGTCGGAGTTGCACAGGATCACGCAGTAGCCGTTACGCTCGCAGTAATCCTCGATCCCTCGCGCCAGCTCGGCGAAGTAAGGGTTGAGACTGTTGGGCACCAGCAAACCGATGGTTGCCGTCGTCTTGGCTTTCAACGAGCGCGCCACCGCACTGGGCACGTAGTCGAGGGTCTTGATGGCCGCCTCGACCTTCAGACGAACTTCCTTGCTGACCGGCCGCGTGTTGTTCACCACATGGGACACGGTCGTGTAGGAAATGCCCGCGAGCGCCGCTACATCTTTGATCGTTGCCATATCGGTATCTCAGCCCCGGCGACTGGCGCGTTGACTGCGATAAGTGTCGAGCACCACAGCGATGACGATCACCGCCCCGGTGATGATCCGCTTGGTCGGTTCAGTCGCACCGATCTGCGCCAGACCGGCCGCCAGTACGGAAATGATCAAGACGCCAAAGAACGTGCTGATCACCGAACCGCGCCCACCCATCAGGCTGGTTCCGCCGATCACCACTGCCGCGATCACTTGCAGTTCGAGCCCGGAGCCCGCGTTGGGGTCAGCCGCTTCCAGACGCGAAATCTGGAACAGCGCAGCGACCCCGGCCAGCAACCCCATCAGGCTGAACACCAGAATCTTGTAGGGTTTCGGATTGATCCCGGCCAGACGCACCGCCTCTTCGTTGGTACCAATGCCGATCAGATAGCGGCCAAACACCGTGCGAGTCAGCACCGCCTGCGCGATGAAAATCACCAGCAAGGCAATGATGAACGACGGCGAGATCCCGAAGGCCACCGGGTTTGACAGCCAGGCAAACGAATCGCCGATGTAGGCGGTGCGCGACCCGGTCATCTGATAGGCCAGCCCCCGGGCCATTTCCAGCACGCCGAGGGACACGATGAACGACGGAATACGCCAGGCGACGGTGATCGAACCGGTGACGGTACCGGCCAGTGCCGCCACCGCCATGCCGAGCAACGCCGAGGGCAAGACGCCCCAGCCCCAGCCGAGAATCGCCACGCTGACGGTCGACGCGGCCAATGCCAACACCGACCCCACCGAAAGGTCGATGCCACCGATGATCAGCACGAAGGTCATGCCGACCGCCAGCACCATCAAGTCAGGAATCTGGTTGGCCAGCGTGCTGAAGGTGTTATAGGACAAAAAGTGGCTGCTCAATACCGAGAACAGCGCGACCATCGCCAGCAAGGCCCCGGCCAGGCCCAGATAGGTGCCCAACCCGTAGAAGTTGCCACTACGTTTGCCGGCAGGAGATGCAGTTTTCATGGGAGATCCCTAGGCGCTGCTTCGTTGAGCAACGCATCACGTTTTTGGTAGCCGGCAAATGCGGCGGCAAGCAAATCATCCTGGGTCCAGCTGTCGCGCTCGAAGGTGTCGATCAGACGCCCTGCCGACAAGACACCGATACGGTCGCAGATCAGCATCAGCTCACGCAGATCACTGGAGACCACCACCAGCGCCTTGCCCTGGCGGGTCAATTCGCCGAGCAGGCCATAGATGTCGAACTTGGCGCCGACGTCGATGCCACGGGTAGGCTCGTCGAACAGCAGCACCGAACAATCACGCTCCAGCCAGCGGCCGATCACCACTTTCTGCTGGTTACCGCCTGACAACTCTGAAACAAGCTGTGTCGGGCTCGAACTGCGGATGCGCATGGCGTCGATCTGACGTTGCGCCAAGGAGATTTCGTCGCCGTTGTTGACGACTCCCCCACGGGAAATTTCCGGCATGTTACCCAGTGCGATATTGGCGCTGATCGACTGGCTAAGCAGAAGGCCCTCGCCTTTGCGATCCTCAGTAATCAAGGCAATGCCATTGCGCACTGCATCGACCGGCGAGCGCACACTCACCACCTGCGCCGGCGAACCGAGCGCGATCGTTCCGCTGTCGGCGACATCGGCACCGAAGATCAGCCGCAGCAGCTCGGTGCGCCCTGCCCCGATCAACCCGGAAATTCCGAAAATCTCGCCAGCACGCACTTCAAAGGACACATCACGCACTTTGTCCGAGCGGGTCAGACCTTTCACCGTCAGGGCCGGCGCGCCAATCTTGCGCGGGCCCATGTCGATGTGTTCGCCCAGCTCACGGCCGACCATCAACGTGACCAGTTGCTCGCTGTTGTAATTGGCCATCGGCTCGACGCAGACCAGATTACCGTCGCGCAGGACTGCAATTCGCTGAGCGACGCGCGCCAGCTCTTCGAGTCGATGGGAAATGTAGATGATCGAGACACCACGCGCCTGCAGTCGGGTGATCTGCTCGAAGAGCATTTCGACTTCGCGCGCCGTCAGCATCGCGGTCGGCTCGTCGAGGATCAGCACATGGCAATCACCGATCAGGTTGCGGGCGATTTCGACCATTTGTTGATGGCCAATGCCTAGCTCGCCGACCAGCGTGTCCGGATCGATCGCGTCGAGGCCGACTTGTGCCATGGCTTCGATCGCCGCTTTGCGCAGTTGCTTGCGGCTGATCCAGCCACCGTTGCTCGGCAGGTTATCGAGAAACAGGTTCTCTGCCACCGACAGCGTCGGCAACAGATTGAGCTCTTGCATGACCATGCGCACGCCAAGCTCTTCGGCCTGAGTGCGGCTGCCCGGGCGATAATCCTTGCCCTGAAACTGCATCTGGCCCGTGGTCGGCGTGACCAATCCGCCAATGATTTTCGACAGGGTGCTTTTACCGGCGCCGTTCTCGCCAGTCAGCGCCAGCACTTCACCGCGCATCAGCGTCAAATCGATGCCGTTCAGCACCGGTTGCGCATAGGTCTTACCGATACCGCTGACCGAGAGGACAGCGTTCGGGGCGGAAACTGACATATAAACTCTCCATGCGCTCGCCCGGACGGACGAGCGCCGTTGTGTCGCCAGAAGACTTACTTGGTGACCAGCTCGACCGGCGTTTCGATCACGCCATTGGTGCCGCTGTCGACTTTCTCGCCTTTGATGATTTTCAGCGCGGTTTCGATGCCGAACACCGCCTGCCTGGCGGCGTACTGGTCAGCGGTGGCCAGCACTCGACCGTCCTTCAGCATTGGCTTGATCGCGTTGATGTTGTCGTAACCGACGACCTGCACCTGACCGGCCTTGCCGGCGGCGCGCACAGCGGAAACAGCACCGACGGCCATGCTGTCGTTGCCGGCCAGCAGCGCTTTGACGTCCGGGTATTCGCTGAGGATCGATGCGGCAACCTTGTTGCCCTTGTCGATTTCCCAGTCGCCGGATTGCAGCGAAACAACCTTGATCTGCGCCGCATCCATTGCATCCTTGAAGCCGGCGGTGCGCTGTTGGGCGTTGGTGGTCGTCGAGACACCTTCAATGATGCCGACTTCATCACCGGCCTTGAGCTGCTTGGCCAGGTACTCACCGACCAGACGCGCACCTTTGCGGTTGTCCGGCCCTACGAAAGGCACGCTGATGTTTTTGCTTTTGACGATGGCCGGATCGAGCTGGTTGTCGATGTTGATTACAGTAATACCGGCATCGACCGCTTTCTTGATCACCGGCACCATGGCCTTGGAATCAGAAGGTGCGATGACCAGCGCATTGACCTTCGCCAGGATCATTTGCTCGACGATGCGCGTCTGGCCGGCGGTGTCGGTTTCGTCTTTGATACCGTTGGAGATCAGGTCGAAATCGGCGGAGTGTTCTTTTTGATAAGCCTTGGCGCCGTCTTCCATGGTCAGGAAGAATTCATTGGCCAGAGACTTCATGACCAGCGCGACTTTAGGTTTTTCCGGGGACTCGGCGAATGCCGAAGAGACAGGTAGTGCGGCGGCTGTGGCAGCCAGCATAGCGACAGCAAGAAGACGTCCAGCGAATGGCAGCTTCATGGGTTCACTCCGATCTTATGATTATTGTGAGCAACGCTTGCGCCAGCGTAAGCTACAGGGCTTTCTTCGGAGAGACAGGCCACCCGGAAACCCGCGCAAACGTTTGCGTAGACCGAACTATGCGAATCCCGCCAGCATTTGTCAACAATCAGAAGTCGTCATTTATTGTAGGGCGAATCGTCTGATTCGCCCCGGCATCGCTTATGCCGTTGTGCTGACCAAGTTGCCGCTAGTGGAGCCCTTGGTCATTTCCTTGACCAGTGCTGCCGCGACCTGCATCAACTCGCCACTGGTTTGCGCGATCTGCC
The DNA here is from genome assembly GCF_050586545.1 of Pseudomonas sp. WC2. Lineage (NCBI taxonomy): Bacteria > Pseudomonadati > Pseudomonadota > Gammaproteobacteria > Pseudomonadales > Pseudomonadaceae > Pseudomonas > Pseudomonas sp. WC2. Next base: position 34,499 of record NZ_JBOBDR010000015.1, read on the forward strand.
CTTGAATAGACATGACTGCCTGCGATTTGGCCTCCGGTGTCGGATAGCTTTGAGCCTGTGCCGCGGCCAATCGTTGCTGCTGCTCCTGGAGTTGCCTCTGCAATTCCTGCATCCGCTTCAACAGCGTTTTGACGGTCACGCTCTGGTTGTCGCTGCCTTCAGCCTTGGTCTCTTCCGGCGCGGCACCACCGCCGGTTCGAACCTGATTGCTATGTGCCTTCTCAGTACCCAACGCCTCGCTGGAAGCGTCCGCCCCCGCTTCACTCAATGCATTGATTGTCGCTGCGGTTTTGCCGCCGATAGTGACTGCGCCAGGGTTAGAAAAACCGATCGTCAGTGACATGTGGACTTCCTTAATTTTAGTTTCCTTGAAGCTCATCGGCCCGCACGAGGCTTTCTTTAGCAGAAAGGCGTGATCCGGCAAGCCGATTCGTTCGACAGGATCTGTAGTCCCTTTCGGTGAACCGAACGCGAACGCCGCCATTGTTCGGAAACCCGGATAAAGGACGTACGCTGACACTCAAGCATTGATGAAAAATTGATTTAAATCATCAGGTTAAACATTTCTCTCGGGCAAAGTACCGGCTGGTACAGATCCTGCTCTTCCCAGGTACCCCAGGCATTCAGATCGGCCCGGGGTGCATCTAGATGAACCTGCATCAGCACCGTCTCACCACTAGAGAGAAAAATAATGAAATCTGCTTTCAACACTTTGGTTCCGGGCGCTTTCGCCCTTCTGCTGCTCCTGCCCACCGCCCTTCAGGCGAAAGAAGTCGAAGCCCAGACCAAACTCGCCAACGTCGTGGTACTTGCCACTGGCGGCACCATTGCCGGTGCCGGCGCGAGCGCAGCCAACAGCGCCACCTACCAGGCCGCGAAAGTTGGCATCGAGCAATTGATTGCCGGCATTCCCGAGCTGAACAAACTGGCCAATGTGCGCGGCGAACAAGTCATGCAGATCGCCTCGGAAAGCATCACCAACGACAACCTGCTGCAGTTGGGTCGCCGTGTCGCGGAACTGGCTGACAGCAAAGACGTCGATGGCATCGTCATCACTCACGGCACTGATACCCTGGAAGAAACCGCCTACTTCCTCAACCTGGTGGAGAAGACCGACAAGCCGATCATCGTCGTCGGCTCCATGCGCCCGGGCACCGCGATGTCCGCCGATGGCATGCTCAACCTGTACAACGCCGTCGCCGTTGCCAGCAGCAAAGATGCTCGCGGCAAAGGCGTGCTGGTGACCATGAACGACGAGATTCAGTCCGGTCGTGACGTCAGCAAAATGATCAACATCAAGACCGAGGCATTCAAAAGCGCCTGGGGCCCATTGGGCATGGTGGTTGAAGGCAAATCCTACTGGTTCCGCTTGCCGGCCAAGCGTCACACCATGGACTCGGAATTCGACATCAAAAACATCAAGAGCCTTCCTGACGTAGAAATCGCCTATTCCTACGGCAACGTGAGCGATACCGCCTACAAAGCGCTCGCCCAGTCCGGCGCCAAGGCGATCATCCATGCCGGTACCGGCAATGGTTCGGTGTCCTCCCGTGTGGTGCCAGCCCTGCAGGCGTTGCGCAAGGATGGCGTGCAGATTATTCGTTCATCCCACGTCAATGCTGGCGGCTTCGTTTTGCGTAACGCCGAACAGCCTGATGACAAGTACGACTGGGTTGTTGCGCACGACCTGAACCCGCAGAAAGCCCGCATTCTGGCCATGGTCGCACTGACCAAAACCAATGACAGCAAAGAGCTGCAACGGATGTTCTGGGAGTACTGATTGACCGTCGCCCGATCAATTCTCGATCAGGCACTGAGCTCACCACCCTTGTGCTTGGCGGGTGGTGAGCTACTTACAAACCTTCTGTACTTTTCCTACAAAAATTTCGACACGACCTACACCAAAATCAGAAAACCGCTGTCAGAGGATTTTCTTGAATTTTAAGCAGTTGCGAAAATGCTTACAGTTAAATACTGTATGCACGTACAGCTTAATAAGGATAACCTCGTGGCCACCTCTCCTGATGCTCCTGACGCTTACGAACGCATGGGTATGCGCGTTCAGAAAATCATCAACTCCCCCACCGCACAGAAAGCCAAAGCCGCACTGATCTTCCGTTTGCCGGATGAGCCAATGGATGACTGGGAGCGTCTGCTCGAGGAAATCGACGAGAACGACAACGTCACCCTCGCTTACCGCGACGACGGTGGCGTGCAGATTTTTTGGGTTGTGCCGAAGGAAGATTGATTCAATGAGTGTCCGCTGTTTTGCTTTGCTGTTGCTGTTTATTGCCGTGGGCGCCCAGGCTGGCGCACCCCGCACCTTCACCGAAGCCAAGAAGGTCGCATGGAAGCTGTACGCACCGCAGTCCACCGAGTTTTATTGCGGGTGCAAGTACACCGGCAACAAGGTTGATTTGAAGGCTTGCGGTTACGTACCGCGCAAAAGCGCCAAGCGCGCTTCGCGCATCGAGTGGGAGCACATTGTTCCGGCCTGGCAGTTTGGCCATCAGCGTCAATGCTGGCAGGAAGGCGGGCGCAAGAACTGTACGCGCTATGACCCGACATACCAGAAAGCCGAGGCCGACCTGCACAACCTGGTGCCGAGCATTGGCGAGGTCAATGGTGACCGCAGCAACTTCAGTTATGGCTGGCTGCCGGTGCAATCCGGGCAATACGGCTCGTGCCTGACCCAGGTCGACTTCAAGGCGAAGAAGGTCATGCCCCGCCCTTCGATTCGCGGCATGATTGCCCGCACTTATTTTTACATGAGCAAGCAATACGGCTTGCGCCTGTCGAAACAGGATCGGCAACTGTATGAGGCGTGGAACAAGACTTATCCCGTGCAGGATTGGGAGCGCCAGCGCAATCAGAGCGTCGCGTGCGTGATGGGACGCGGTAACGAGTTCGTCGGCCCGGTGAACCTGAAAGCCTGCGGTTGATCGACCACGCAAAACAAAATGGCCTCGAACGTTATGTTCGAGGCCATTTTTCATGTCTAGCTGCCAGACTTGTTGTAACGCCAGTAGCCCATCAGGTTGAGCGCTTCACGTGGGATGCCGCACTCCTTGATCAGGTACTTGCGCAAACGCATTACGGCAGCGCTTTCACCCGCTATCCAGCCGTAAAAGCCTTCAGTCGCGGTGTCGGCGACCTCCCAAAGAATGTCTTGATCGATGTCGACTTCCGCCAGTTCTACAGCCTGCCCCTTATGAGAGGCATGCACTGGCAAGGACGCTTGCTGCACGGCATCAACCATCAACGCACCGGCAACCGTTGCAGCCGACTCATCGCGAATCAGCCATTGCACCGACAAGCCGGGCCAGTCAGGGACGGCCAGCATGTCTTGCGCAGTGTCGACCTCGAAGAATGCCTGTGTCTGCGGCGGCTCGGCGCGGACTGCCAATTCGTCGAGAATGCCCATGGCTGCCGGCAACGCCGTCGAATCGGCAACCAGCAGCAATTGCTTGAGCGCTGTTGGCGGCTTCCATTCGAAACCACCGGCTTGCTGCGCTGAATAATGACGATCAGGGGCGAGGATCTGCATGGAATCCCCAGCCTGCGCGCGCAATGCCCAACGCGAAGCCGGACCGGTTTCACCGTGCAGAACAAAATCTATATCCACCTCGCCCTGCTCTGCCCGGAGGTGGCGGATGGTGTAAGTACGCATCGCGGGACGTCGATCTACAAGCATCGACTTGAAGCGCGCGTACCAACCTTCTTCTTGGGCAAGCCTGGATTGCGAACCGTCAGCAGCAGGGAAAAACAGTTTTACCCGCTGATCCGGTGCCCACGTGGCCATCTCGCGAACCGGTGGACCCACCAGCGTGAGACGCATCATGTGCGGGCTCAACTGCGTTTTACGGTGCAGGGTGACATCGAACAACTTGTAAGGATTGGCGGAGGCCATGGGGAGCTCCTTCTGGGAATCATCAGCGAGTCCTATAGGAACGAATCGCGTTTGATTGCCTTTAGGCAGCTCCGCCGGATGGAGCGCTCACGGCGTGATCGGATGCTCGATAATCACTGATTCAACGTTCTGCTTTTTAGCTTTCACCAATGCCGCATCCACTTGGACCTTCCGGGCTTCAGCCTCGGCCTGGGTGTTGAATGGACCAATCAGAATGCGCGTCTTGCCGCTACTGTCCCTGACAACGGTCGGAACGAAAGCATGCTCGATCAACCAGCCGCTCAGGTCACTGACTGCCTGAGGCGTTTCACCGCGAACTTCGAGATCCCACTGCGCAGCCGGCGCTACGGCAGGAGCTGCTGCGACCGCCGTTTTCGGCTTTTGCACGTCTACACTCTTGCCTTCACCACATCCTGCCAATGCCAGTGCCGCGACCAACCAGACCAATTTGCGCACAACGCTTCCCTCGAAATTCTCAAAGCGGCGATCTTAACATTCATAAATACTTCGCGAGCCCCGCAAAATGGGCACAAAACAACGAGATTGATGATTGCAGCCTCTGTATAGTTACGCCCTGGGAATTAATGCCGCATCTGCGCGTCAGAAAGAGGCACCCAAACCGTGAGACTTCGCACTAATCTATACGTACCACCGACCTCTGCACTGTCTGAATCAGGTGCCCTACAAAGCAATCAAGGAGAAGACCATGCTGATACTCACCCGCAAAGTCGGTGAAAGCATAAACATTGGTGATGACATCACTATCACCATTCTGGGCGTAAGCGGCCAACAGGTCCGCATTGGCATCAATGCTCCGAAAAACGTTGCAGTGCACCGTGAAGAGATCTATCAGCGCATCCAGGCTGGCCTGACCGCCCCGGACAAGCCACAGACTCCCTGAGCCGCATTGCAGTCAGTAGCCAGTTCGTTTGCCAGCGCGCAATGACTGGCTAAAGATTCACGCGCCGTTTTGCCATCCGCTCCCCACTCCGCTGGGTACGGCGCCTGACACACCCGCTCTCCTCCGTTTCTGCTTTCGCCCTCCATTGCCGCCCGATATTACCTGCCATTCCCAGAGCTGACTGTCGGACATTTCCGATAGAGCACAGAGAATTCGCCTTCCTAACCAAACGTCACGCCACGCGCCATACCCGTGGCTGCGATGACCATCAATATCAGCAGCAGTGCTTCGACGTGACTGATGCGGGCGAACAGCTTGCAACGCCCGGTACCGAGCGCCGCGCCCCGCGCCTTTGCGATCCGCCATTTGATCAGCGTGATCATCGGTGCAAGCTCTATCAGCAGAATCAGTACGAACAACGTCATCTTCAGATTAAACAGCGGTTGATGAAGGTAATAGTCTGCGCCTTTCTCGTAGCCGCCAAAGGCGCGCATCACGCCCGTGACCAGCAAGATCAGCGCAGAGACGCCCCAGATATTGTCGGCCAGTAAAACGCTCCTGGCGTCCCCGGTCCCGGCCGCCAGGCGGCTGAATGCCGTTCCACGCGTCAGCACCGCCCAGAAGCCCAAGGCAAAAGCGAGTAAATGAAGAGCTGCCAGAAACCAATGAGCGAGCATCGATAAACCCCCAATTAGAAAGAGTTGGAAATCGGCCAGTCAGTAGTAGTTGAAAAAGTGCGGAGCTGCCCGCGAGGTCTCGGGGCAGTGCAGTGATTGCCAAATCGCAGGCAAAAAAAATCCCAAGCAGCTGATGGAAGCTTGGGATTTAAAAATGCATAAACCGTGGTGGTGAACGCGGGGAGGATGTTACGGAAATTCACAGTGGGTAACAAGTTTTTTTGGATAACCGGTCAGTTACAAAATCTCGTAACTTGTTAAATACCCGAGTTATTTTTACGGCAAGCGCGGTTTTTACCCAAACCATCTCGGGCTGGGCATGCAGCATGGAATAGAAACGAAAAGCTTGTGTAAATCGAGGTGAGCGCCGAACTGGCGTTCTGAGGTGGGGTTTTGCAAAAGTTTTGCAAATCGCAGACAACAAAAAAGGGCCCACCTTTCGGTGAGCCCTTCTAGACCGCCCAGCAGAGCGGATTTTGTTTGGTAGGCGCGATTGGACTCGAACCAACGACCCCCACCATGTCAAGGTGGTGCTCTAACCAACTGAGCTACGTGCCTGCTGTGAGGCGGCATTCTACGGAATTCCGGAGGGGTGTCAACACCTTTTTTTCACCTAACCCTATGAATATGCAAAATATTTAATTTCGCTTCGGCGACGGGGATTTTTCGGTGGCTGGCGGAGGTTTTTCAACTCGGGTAGGATCGGCGCACTCGTAAAATATATTAAACAGAGGCTGCAGGATGGCAAACACCCCTTACCCAGAGTCCTATTACGCTGCGTCGGCTAACGCCGTACCGCCCCGCCCTGCCTTGCAGGATGATGTGGAGACGGACGTCTGTGTGATCGGTGCCGGGTATACCGGGCTGTCCTCGGCCCTGTTTCTGTTGGAGAACGGCTTTCGTGTGACCGTGTTGGAAGCAGCCAAGGTGGGCTTCGGTGCTTCGGGCCGCAATGGCGGGCAGATCGTTAACAGCTATAGCCGTGACATTGACGTGATCGAACGTTCGGTCGGTCCCAAGCAAGCACAGTTGCTTGGCCATATGGCGTTCGAGGGCGCCCGCATCATTCGTGAGCGCGTGGCCAAATACAATATCCAGTGCGACCTGAAGGATGGCGGCGTATTTGCCGCTTTGACCACCAAGCAGATGGGCCATCTGGAATCGCAGAAGCGCCTCTGGGAGCGTTTTGGCCACACGCAACTGGAGCTCCTCGATCAGCGCCGTATGCGCGATGTCGTGGCGTGCGATCAATATATCGGCGGCATGCTCGACATGAGTGGCGGACACATTCACCCCTTGAACCTGGCGCTGGGTGAAGCGGCTGCGGTTGAGTCGCTCGGCGGCTCGATCTATGAGCAATCGCCCGCCGTGCGTATCGACCGCGGCGCCAATCCCGTCGTGCACACTCCGCAAGGCAAAGTCAGAGCCAAGTTCATCATCGTCGCCGGCAACGCCTATCTCGGCAATCTGGTGCCGGAGCTGGCGGCCAAATCGATGCCGTGCGGCACGCAAGTGATCACCACCGAGCCACTGGGCGAAGAATTGGCGCAAGCGTTACTGCCTCAGGATTACTGTGTCGAAGACTGCAACTATCTGCTCGACTACTACCGCCTTACGGGTGACAAACGCCTGATCTTCGGCGGCGGCGTGGTTTATGGCGCGAGAGATCCAGCGAACATCGAGGCGATCATCCGTCCGAAAATGCTCAAGGCATTTCCGCAACTCAAGGATGTGAAGATTGATTACGCCTGGACCGGAAACTTCCTGCTTACTCTGTCGCGCTTGCCCCAGGTTGGCCGACTGGGCGACAACATCTATTACTCGCAGGGCTGCAGCGGCCATGGCGTGACGTACACCCATCTGGCGGGCAAGGTGCTGGCTGAGGCGTTACGCGGTCAGGCCGAGCGCTTTGATGCGTTTGCCGACCTGCCACACTACCCGTTCCCCGGTGGCCAGTTGCTGCGTACTCCGTTCGCCGCGCTGGGCGCGTGGTATTACGGCTTGCGCGACAAATTCGGAATGTAAAAAAAGGGCCGCTGATAGCGGCCCTTTTCATTGCTCAACATTTAAAGCTGATCCCGAGCAATCCCGCTACGAATCCGCAGGATGTCCGCCAGCACCGCCAAGGCAATTTCCGCCGGCGTCTTGCTGCCGAGGTTAAGCCCGATCGGCGCATGAATCCGCGCCAACTCAGCCTCGCCCAAACCGCCAATCCGGCGCAGTCGCTCAAAACGTTTCTGCGATGTTTGTAGCGACCCCATCACGCCAATGTAGAACGCTTCAGTGCGCACCGCTTCCATCATCGCCAGATCATCGATGCGCGGATCATGGGTCAACGCAACAACAGCCGTATCGCGGTGGCAGCCGCCATCGGCGATAAACACCGAAGGCAATTGCCGGCGAATCTCCACGCCATTGAGCACCACGCCTTCGAGCACTTCATCGCGTGGATCACAGAGAATCACTTCAAACCCTAGGCCCACGGCGAACTCGGCACACGCCTGCGCCACGCTGGAATAACCGGCGAGCAACAAGCGCTGCGCCGCACCAATGCGAATGCGCACTCGATCAATCTCGCGCTCGATCCGCACACCCTGCTCGCGATCCGCAAACAGACTGCGCGCACCGCTGGCCAGATCGACCTCGCGAATCAAACGACGCTGACCGAGCAGTGCCGATTCCAATTCCCGCAGGTGCGCTTGCACATCGCAGTCAGCGTCAAATTTCTCTACCAGCACATCGAGAATGCCGCCACAGGGCAGGCTGACCCGCGAACGCGGATCGTCACCCTCGCCGTAACGCACGACGTTGACCGCATCGAGAAATGCACCTTCGGCGACGCGCTCGAGAAAGTCTTCCTCGACGCAGCCACCCGACAGCGACCCGATCCACTGTCCGCCATCGTTCACCGCTAGCAGCGAACCCGGCGCACGCGGTGCCGAGCCGTAAGTGGTCAGCACGGTGCAGAGCCAGATGCGCTGCCCCGCCACCGACCACTCCAGCGCGCGGCGCACCACTTGCAGATCGAGATGCTGCATGTCAATGCGCCTTGTGCTCGATGGATGGCGCGTCAGCTTGCAGCCTCTGCACTTCGCTCACTGCCAGCTCGGCAGACTGACCGCCCCAACCTTGACGCAGGTAGTTGAGCAGATCGGTCAGCTGTTCAGGACTGAGCTTGTCGGCGAACCCCGGCATCGGTTGCATGTGCTCGAAGCCAGAGAATTTCTGTTCGCCGATACCGTCCTCGATCACGCGCAACAGGTTGCGCGGATCTTCCAGACGCAACGTGGTGTTGCCGCGCATGGCCACCGCGATGTGCGGCTTGCCTTCTCCACCGACCGCATGGCAACCGGCGCAGACGTTCAGGTATTCCTGCTGACCGCGCTGGGCACTGGTACTGAGTTTCTCTACGGGCACTTCGACGAGCGTTTTGGCTGCCGGCGGTTTATCACCGAGCAGGAAGGTCGACATCGCCGCCAAGTCCTGATCGCTCAGACCTTGAGTGCTGTTATGGAAAACAGGGAACATCTCGTTGAACATCGTCCCCTGCGCACTCATGCCGTGTTTAAGAAATGTGCTCAGGTCTTCCTGATTCCAGCCACGCGCGGCCAGATCAGTCGCCAGTAGGCTCGGCGCCAGGTAACCGTTGAGGATGCCGCCAGTCAGGCGTTTGTCCAGTTCCATCGCGCCCGGCAGCCCGCGTGGTGTGTGGCATTCGCCGCAGTGACCGAGGACTTCGACCATGTACTGGCCGCGCTTCCAGGTTTCACTTTTGCCTTCGGCTGTCTCCAGTTTCAGGGCTTTGCCGTACATCATGTTCCAGCCCATCAGGCCCAGACGCACGTTGAACGGAAAGCTCAGACCGGTGACCGGTGCTGCGCGCTCGATCGGCTCGATGGTTTTCAGGTACGCATGGATCGCATCGGAGTCGGCGCGGGGCATCAGGTGATACGAGGTGTACGGCATCGCCGGATACAGGTTCGCGCCGTCGCGACGCTTGCCTTCGGTCAGCGCCGCGAAGAACTCGTCATCGTTGTACAAACCGATACCGTGCTCTTTGCTCGGCGTGATGTTGGTGCCGTAGATGGTGCCGAATGGCGAGACGATCGGCAGACCACCGGCAAACGGCGCGCCGCCCGGTGCGGTGTGGCAAGCCATGCAGTCGGCGGCGCGGGCGAGATACTCGCCGCGCTTGACCTGATCGTCGGCGTGGGCAAACAACACTGGCGCAGCGAGGCCGACCGCCAGGGTCAGGCGGGTCAGAAAAAGCTTCATGCTTAACCCTCCTTGACCAAGCCGAGATCGGTCAGCACGTTGCGGGTAGCGTTGTAATAACGCACATACCCGGTGCAACGGCAGACGTGATGGCCGAGGCTGTCCTCGATGACTTTTTCCAGCTGACTTTTGACAATCGGCTGGCGCTGCAGCTTCTCGACCAACACGGTCGCGGCGTTTACGAAGCCCGGGGCGCAGTAGCTGCACTGGAAGGCGAATTCGTCGACGAAGCGTTGCTGGATCGGGTTCAGCTCGGTGACCTGGCCGCTCTCGTCGCGCTTGGCGTGAGATTCGATGGTGCGGACTTTCTTGCCTTCGAAGTAATGCGCGCCGGTGATGCAGGTGCGCACTTCTTCGCTGGTGCCGTCCGGGTTGTCGACGATCACCACGCAGGCGTGGCAAATGCCTTGGCCGCAGCCGAGACGCGAACCGGTGAGGTTTTTGTATTCGTGCAGGTAGTCGATCATCGGCAGGTCATCAGGGATGTCCACCGGACCGACGGATTGACCATTGAGGGTCAGTTGAAGCGGACGGTTAGCCATTGAGGGCCTCCTTGATGCGCGCAGCAGTGATTGGCAGATCGCGAACACGTTTACCGATGGCGTGCGCCACGGCGTTACCGATGGCGCCGACAATCGGGATCATCACCACTTCGGCGATGCCTTTGGACGGATCGCTCGGCGACAGGGCCGGGAGAATTTCCGAGGTCTGTTTCCACACGGCAACGTGACGCGCCATCGGCAGACGGTAACGGTTGAAGTTCCAGTCACCCTCCCCCGGCCCGCCTTCATACAGCGGCATTTCTTCCATCAACGCATGACCGATGCCCATGGCAATACCGCCTTCCATCTGGCCCTTGACCAGCTCTTCGACCAGCACACGACCGCACTCGACCCACGAATGGTGGTTGAGCACTTCGACTTCTGCCGAGCCTTTGTTGACCTTCAACTCGACCAGCGTCGCCACCGGGCTGTAGTAAGTCACCGCTGCGTTGTTCAGTTGCACAACCGGGTAGTTGATGTTCTGGCGATCCAACAAGTGGAAACCGGCCGTGTTCATCAGGGCTTTTTTCGCGTTTGGCGCACCGTCGCCGTACTTCACGGCCAGACCGTCGAGCGGCAGGCGTTCACGCACGCCGTCGATGCTGTACTCGGCCTCGGCCCAGCTCCAGCGGTTGAAGGCGTGAACGGTGGCGCCGGTCACCAGGCCACGCTCGTGAGCGTGCTTGGCAAGCTCTTCAAAACTCAGCGGCTGCATGCCGTTAGCGGTGAGCTTGCCGTCAACCCAGTGCGCATCTTCGCGGCGCACGACGTAAGGGTTGGCCTGACCGCCGTAAGGACCCTGACGCCAGATCTCCATGGCCGCAGGCCACAAACCGTTGTTGAACAGCACGCGCGCGGCTTCACGGGTGGCATGGCTGAAGTAGTACGCCGAGTTGGTTGCCGACGAAGCAGAAGCCAACTTCCCCACCCAGCGCGGGTTGCGCAGCAGATTGTCTTGCTCGGCCTGGCTCATGATGTAAGGGTTGCCGCTGGTGATCAGCTGCATTTCCTTCCATTCGGTTTCGCCAGTCTTCACTTCGTGCGCCGGGCTGCCGAGGAAATCAGCGACGACCAAAGCTTGCGAGGTGGACATGCCAGTGCCAATTTCGATACCGATGTGGCGCAGGGTGATGCGACCGTCGGCAGTGAATTCGATACTGGCCATCGGCGCTTCGGAACCGGTGCCGAAGTCTTTCTGGCAAATGGCAAACCCGACGCCGTACCAGTTGTCCGGGTCTGCGGCTTCGCGTTGTTTCTTGATCGCGTCGCGATTTTTCCAGACTTCGTGCACCGAGGCCTTGTCGAGAATCTCGTGCAGGCGCAGCGCACCGGCCGGAATCGCGCCCTGGGTGTTTTTCATACCCGAACGGAGCGCGTTCTTGCGACGCAGATCGATGGCGTCGACGCCCAGACGATCCGCAATTTCGTCGACCATCATTTCGGTCGATGCCATGCTCTGCAGGGTGCCGTAACCGCGCATCGAACCGGCCTCGACAGCACGCGAGTGGTAGGCGGTCACTTGCAGATCGTTTTGCGGCATGTAGTAGATCGACTGCGCAGCAGTGGCGCCAACCGCAGCCACCGACGGGCTGTAGTTGATCCGGCCACCACCGTCGACGCTCATTTCAGCGCGGAAAATCTTGAAGCTGTAGTCGTTCTTGTCCACGGCCAACTGGTAGCGGATGTCGAACGGGTGACGCTTGATACCGCTCTGGAACTGCTCGTATCGATCGTTGGCCAGACGCACCGGCACACCGGCGCCGTACAACGCAGCGAGGGCGGCGTAGTAGACGAAGATGTTGTGGTCTTTGGAACCGTAACCGACGGTGTAACCCGGGTGCATGTTGAGGTTGTCGAGGCCGAAGCGCGATGGCGAAATCATTTTCGCGGTCTCGGTCGCCGCTTCCAATGGGCACTGGGTGGCCACCACGAAATGCAGGGTCTTGGTCTTCGGGTCGTACCAGCCGTTGCCGTTGTCCGGCTCCATTGCCGCAGGTTCGATCGATGGCGTCTTGTAGCGCTCATCGAACACCAGCCAGTTGTCTGGCGGGGTATCGATCTCTTTCTTCATGCGGTCGGCGTAAAACAGGCCGCGCTCGGTCAGGTTGCCGTGCAGGTTCGGCTGGGAATTCCACACTGGCCGACGGTTTTTCAGCATCGGAAAGAGGATCGAATCCTTGAGACTGGCGAATTCGTCTTCGTCTGCCGAGGTCGGGCCACCGACGCGCACATAGCGGAAGCTACCGTAGGGGTCGCCTTCGTAGAACGGCACTTTGGCGCCGTAACGAATCGCTTTGTCATTGAATTTGAGTTTGTTCTTGGCCTGACGAAAACGCTCGAAATCGTTCCAGATCAGGATGGCCACCGGGTGACCGATGAACATCGGCACTTTGCCTTCCGGCAGCAATGGATCCGGGGCATGCTCTTCCGGGAAGACGATGCCGTCCTTGTCCAGATCAGCGGCGGTGACGATGCGGTCCGGCTGCAAATCGGCGCCGAGCCACGACAGGTCGTAACCGTCGTAGATGCGATCAGCCTTGATGGTTTTCAGCAGCATGGCGTGGCCTTGTTGCTCGGGCCAGCCCGGCATGTCCTTGGAGCGAATGTCGCGAGCAAAGACTTTGCTGCCGCAGACCTTGGACAGTGCATCGTTACGCTGACGCGCCTTGCCGTTGTTGCCGAGCCATTTCTCGGACGGCACGGTCACGCTATTTTCCATCAAGGCAGCCAGCGCCTGGGTGCTGAGCGGCGTGAGCGTGACGCTCACACCCGCCACCAGCCCGCCCTGAAGGAACGAGCGCCGGGATATATCACGGTTGGACATGGATCATCCTCTGGGCGGTTATGTGTCCGCCCTTCTGGTTATCTACTGGGAATCTCGAGTCTTGCAGAAGCCCTTCTTGGCTAAACAAAGGGCGTGTTGACAGTGCAAAGCTGACCGAAAGGTTAACTTTAAAGGTTTCTGCGCTCGCAGCAAACAACCAGTTACAAAAATTTGACTAAAGAATCAAAAAATCAATGCGACGTGGTACCGCAGGAGCTCATTGAACCTACCGACGCCCCATGTGGGAACGAGCCTGCTCGCGAAGGCGTAGTGTCAGTCAGCGCAATTTTGGCTGATACACCGCATTCGCGAGCAGGCTCGCTCCCACATGGGGATTTGTGTCGGATTCAGAATCAGGCAGAGGGAGCAGAGGGGAAAAGGCAAATTTCAGACACAAAAAACCCCGGTCTTTCGACCAGGGTCTTTGCTATCGATTCCGAACCAGCCAAAGGCTACTTTCGGTGCTTCAAGGCGTTCAGTGGTCCTTGAAACAGATATGGCGCAGCGGACGGGACTCGAACCCGCGACCCCCGGCGTGACAGGCCGGTATTCTAACCGACTGAACTACCGCTGCGTATCGCTTTGAGCTTGCGCTCAAGTAACTCGTGTTGATTGCTAGCTTCGGTGCTTGGCAATCGCGAACCAGACAATGTCTGACTCGTAAAATATGGCGCAGCGGACGGGACTCGAACCCGCGACCCCCGGCGTGACAGGCCGGTATTCTAACCGACTGAACTACCGCTGCGCGTCGGTGCAGGCACTTTCAGCCTACGTTCTTGCTTACGCAAGTTTCTCGGGGAGTGGTGGGTGATGACGGGATCGAACCGCCGACATTCTGCTTGTAAGGCAGACGCTCTCCCAGCTGAGCTAATCACCCGTTTGCATCTCCGAGGCCGCGAAATTTACGCAGGTAGGGAACCTAAGTCAATAGCAGGATTGAAGTTTTTCTGAAAAAGACGAAATTGTTTCTATCCTGCAAGAACGCCTTCGCGAGCAAGCTCGCTCCCACAGGGGGATTGCATTCCAAATGTGGGAGCGAGCCTGCTGGCGAAGGCGTCAGTTCATTCAACGCGAATTCAGACGAAAAGGTGATCTACTCGCTGTAGATCATCTTTTTCGTCATGCCGCCATCGACGACGAATTCCTGTCCGGTGACAAACCCGGCATTCCGCGACAGCAACCAAGCGACCATCGCCGCCACGTCCTCAACCGTCCCTACCCTACCCGCCGGATGCTGAGCATGATCGGCATCAGCCAACGGCTCCGCTCGACGCGCGGAAGGATCCCGCGCATCGATCCAGCCGGGACTGACGGCGTTAACGCGAATCTCCGGCCCCAGGCTGATTGCCAGCGCATGGGTTAGCGCTAACAAACCGCCCTTGCTCGCCGCATATGCCTCGGAGTCCGCCTCCGACTGCCGCGCGCGGGTCGAGGCCAGGTTGACGATCGAACCGTTGTGGGCGCGCAGATACGGCGCACAGTGCTTGGCCAGCAACATCGGCCCACTGAGGTTCACCGCCAATACGCGATTCCAGTAAGCCAGATCGAGGCTTTCCAGCGTGATGTTGTGCGGATCAGCCACCGCCGCGTTGCACACCAGCGCATCGAGACGGCCAAACTGCCCCAGCACCTCAGCCACACCGAGCGCGACCTGAGCTTCATCAGCAACGTCCATGGCGATGAACCAGGCATTCTCGCCCAGCACCTTCGCCACTTTCGATCCACGCGCGCGATCCAGATCGGTCAGCACCACCTGCCAGCCTTCGCTGATCAGCCATGCCGCAATCCCCAGACCGATGCCACGCGCAGCACCCGTGACCAGCGCAACGCGGCCATGGGTACCGGCTGTCGGGGTGGACAACTCGATCACAATGCCGCCAGACCGCGTGCCAGGTCGGCTTGCAGGTCAGCGACATCTTCCAGACCGACCGCGATACGGATCAGGCTGTCACGAATGCCCGCTGCCTCACGCTCTTGCGGCGCCAGACGGCCGTGAGAGGTGGTGCTCGGGTGGGTGATCGTGGTTTTGCTGTCGCCAAGGTTGGCGGTGATGGAAATCAATCGCGTCGCATCGATAAAGCGCCACGCGCCCTCTTTGCCGCCCTTGACCTCGAAACTCACTACCGCACCGAAGCCTTTTTGCTGACGCTGAGCCAATTCATGCTGCGGATGGCTCTTGAGACCGGCGTAATGAACCTTCTCGATGCCGTCCTGCTGCTCCAGCCATTCAGCCAACTCTTGGGCGTTCGCGCAGTGCGCCTTCATCCGCAGGTTCAGGGTTTCCAGCCCCTTGAGGAAGATCCACGCGTTGAACGGGCTCAGGGTCGGCCCGGCAGTGCGCAGGAAGCCGACGATTTCTTTCATCTGCTCGCTGCGACCGGCGACCACGCCGCCCATGCAACGACCCTGGCCGTCGATGAATTTGGTTGCCGAGTGCACAACAATGTCTGCGCCCATTTTCAGCGGCTGCTGCAAGGCAGGGGTGCAGAAGCAGTTGTCGACTACGAGCATCGCGCCTTTGGCGTGAGCGATTTCTGCCAGTGCGGCGATGTCGACCAGCTCAGCCAAAGGATTCGACGGCGATTCGACGAAGAGCAGTTTGGTGTTCGACTTGATCGCGGCATCCCAACCAGACAGGTCAGCCAGCGGCACATAATCGACTTCCACACCGAAACGTTTGAAGTACTTCTCGAACAGACTGATGGTTGAGCCGAATACGCTGCGCGAGACCAGCACGTGATCGCCGGCACTGCACAGGCTCATCACCACCGCCAGAATCGCCGCCATGCCGGTTGCGGTCGCAACGGCTTGCTCGGCGCCTTCCAGCGCGGCAATGCGCTCTTCGAACGCGCGCACGGTCGGGTTGGTGTAACGCGAGTACACGTTGCCCGGCACTTCACCGGCAAACCGCGCAGCCGCGTCGGCGGCAGTACGGAACACGTAGCTGGAGGTGAAGAACATCGGATCACCGTGTTCGCCTTCCGGCGTGCGGTGCTGACCGGCACGTACGGCCAGGGTATCGAACGCTACACCTTCAAGGTCGCTGTCCAGCCGACCGGCATCCCATTCCTGACTCATGCTGTCACTCCTTGCCCTGTTCTCGAAAATTGAAAGTCAGATACAAAACCGGCCCCTCAGGGCCGGTAGAAACTCAGTTGTTGTACAGATCGATGATCGCGCTGACCGCTTGGGTTTTGATCTTCGAGGAGTCGTTACGCGCCTGCTCGATCTTGTTCAAGTACGCCTCATCGACGTCGCCGGTGACGTACTTGCCGTCGAACACCGCGCAATCGAAGTTCTCGATCTTGATCTTGCCGCCACCGACCGCTTCGATCAAGTCAGGCAAGTCCTGATAGATCAGCCAGTCAGCACCGATCAGATCCGCCACGTCCTGAGTCGAGCGGTTGTGCGCGATCAGTTCGTGCGCGCTCGGCATGTCGATGCCGTATACGTTCGGGAAGCGTACCGCCGGAGCCGCCGAGCAGAAGTAGACGTTTTTTGCGCCGGCTTCGCGGGCCATCTGGATGATCTGCTTGCAAGTGGTGCCGCGCACGATCGAATCGTCGACCAGCATCACGTTCTTGCCGCGGAACTCCAGTTCGATCGCGTTGAGCTTCTGGCGAACCGACTTTTTGCGTGCCGCTTGGCCCGGCATGATGAAGGTGCGGCCGATGTAACGGTTCTTGACGAAACCTTCGCGGAATTTCACGCCCAGGTGGTTAGCCAGTTCCAGCGCCGCTGTACGGCTGGTGTCTGGAATCGGGATCACCACGTCGATGTCGTGCTCTGGACGCTCGCGCAGGATCTTCTCGGCGAGTTTCTCACCCATGCGCAGACGAGCTTTGTAGACCGACACGCCGTCGATGATCGAGTCCGGACGCGCCAGGTAGACGTGTTCGAAAATGCATGGGGTCAGGGACGGGTTGGTCGCGCACTGACGGGTGTGCAGCTTGCCGTCTTCAGTGATGTAGACCGCTTCGCCCGGGGCCAGGTCGCGAATCAGGGTGAAGCCGAGCACGTCCAGGGAGACGCTTTCCGAGGCGATCATGTACTCGACGCCTTCGTCGGTGTGACGCTGACCGAACACGATCGGACGGATGCCATGCGGGTCGCGGAAACCGACGATGCCGTAACCGGTCACCATCGCCACGACGGCGTAACCACCGACGCAACGGTTGTGCACGTCGGTCACGGCGGCAAACACGTCTTCTTCGGTCGGCTGCAGCTTGCCGCGCTGGGCCAGTTCGTGAGCGAACACGTTCAGCAGCACTTCCGAGTCGGAACTGGTGTTGACGTGACGCAGATCGGATTCGTAGATCTCTTTGGCCAACTGTTCAACGTTGGTCAGGTTACCGTTGTGCGCCAAGGTGATGCCGTAAGGCGAGTTGACGTAAAACGGCTGGGCCTCGGCCGAAGTCGAGCTGCCCGCGGTCGGGTAACGGACGTGGCCGATACCCATGTGGCCGACCAGACGCTGCATGTGACGCTGTTGAAACACGTCACGCACCAGGCCATTGTCCTTGCGCAGGAACAACCGGCCATCATGGCTGGTCACGATACCGGCAGCGTCCTGGCCGCGGTGCTGGAGCACGGTTAGCGCGTCATACAGCGCCTGATTGACGTTCGACTTACCGACGATACCGACGATGCCACACATGCGACGCAACCCCTACTTTATGGATCTGAACTGAACAACACTCACTGAGGCGTTTTCGCCGACGGCAAGAGTTGCTCCTTGAACGGAATATCAGCGGGTACGCTGATTCCGCTGGCAAGCCACTGACTGCTCCACCCGAGGATCAGGTTTTTGGACCAGTCGGCGACCAATAGAAACTTCGGCACGAGTTGTGATTCTTTCCACCACCCGTCCTGCTGTACCGGCCCCAGGCTCAACAGCCCGACCGCCACGACCACCAGCAACACGCCACGCGCAGCGCCGAAGGCCATGCCGAGGAATCGATCGGTCCCGGACAACCCGGTGACGCGTACCAACTCGCCGATAAGATAATTGATCATTGCGCCCACGATCAGTGTGGCGACAAACATGATGGCACAGCCCGCGATCACGCGAGCCGATGGGGTTTCGATGTATCCGGCGAGGTACTCGGACAGTGAACCACCGAACATCCAGGCGACGGCTCCTGCGATGATCCAGGTCACCAGCGATAATGCTTCCTTGACGAAGCCGCGGCTCAAACTGATCAAAGCGGAGATGGCGATGATTGCAACGATCGCCCAGTCAACCCAGGTAAATGGCACAGTGCAGCCTACAGACGGATAAGGCGGCGCATTTTAGCAGAGCGCATGCCTCTCGGTAAGCTGCGATTGTCAGTGCATTTCAATCGAGGCGATAGTTTTTAGCCGCGCTCAGGCTGGAAGCGCACGACAAAACCCTTGAGGTTCTGCTGACGGCCCAACAGATCACGCAGACGATCGGCTTCGGCTCGCTCGATCAGGGGACCGACAAACACCCGGTTCTTGCCATCGGCCGAGCGTATATAGGCGTTGTAGCCTTGGCTGCGCAGGGTTTTCTGCAGGCTTTCGGCACTGGCACGGCTCGACAGGCTCGCCAGCTGCACCGACCAGCTGACCGACAGGCCATTGGCATCGACACGGCTTTGCGTGGTGTCAGGCTTGCTCGACGCCGCAGCGATAGGTTGCGCAGGGGCCGGAATCGACTTGGCCACCGCGGGCGGCGCAGCAGGCTTGGTGATCATGATCGGGGCCGCCGGGGTCGCTGCAACGGGCGCAGCAGGCGCAGTGTCTTCAGCGACTTCGTCATCCGTTGGCACGGGTTCCTGCGGCAAGGCTTGCGGTTCAGGGACGGCGACCGTTTCCATCTGAATCTGCGGCATGGCAGGCGCCTGCGGAGACGCCGGCGCCTCAACGGTCACCTGACGCTGTTCATCCTGACGGGAAAAAAGCATCGGCAGGAAAATCACCGCCAGCGCCACCAGCACCAACGCGCCAACCATGCGCTGCTTGTACGCTTTATCCAGCAAAGCCATTTGCCGCTTCCTCCGTGGAGCGCCGGGCCAACCATTCAAGGGCCTCGGCGACACAATAAAATGATCCGAACAACAGAATCTCGTCGTCACTGGTCGCCACGGCGCACTGCCCTTCCAGGGCAGCGGCGACACTGCCGTAAGACGTGACCGCAGCGCCAACGTTCTGCAATGCAGCGTTTAATTCAGCCACCGGGCGCGAGCGTGGCGAATCCAGCGGCGCCACGGCCCAATGCGCGACACTAGCACTCAATTCACCGACGACACCATCCAGATCCTTGTCAGCCAGCAGACCGAACACCGCCAAGCGTTTGCCGACCGGTGGCCGCGCCGCCAGACGACGGGCCAGATATTCGGCGGCGTGCGGATTGTGACCCACATCCAGCAACACATTCAGGCGCTTGCCGTTCCACTCGAGCGAGCGACGATCCAGACGCCCGACCACGCGCGTCGCCTGCAAGGCTGCGACGATTTGCTGTGCATCCCACGGCAAATCGAGCAACAGATAGGCCTGCAACGCCAGCGCGGCGTTTTCCATCGGCAAATCGAGCAGCGGCAAGTCACGCAGTTCAATCACTTGGCCCTGCGCATCGGTGCCACGCCATTGCCAATACTGATCGGTGATGCCGAGGTCGAAATCGCGCCCGCGCAAGAAGAACGGACAGGCCAGTTCGCGCGCCTTGTCGAGCAACGGTTGCGGAGGATTGAGATCGCCACACAGCGCAGGCTTGCCCTGACGGAAGATGCCGGCCTTCTCGAAGGCGACGGATTCGCGGGTATCGCCCAGATAATCGGCGTGATCGACGCCAATGCTGGTGACCAGCGCGATATCGGCATCAACCACATTGACCGTGTCCAGACGACCGCCCAGCCCGACTTCGAGTACCACCGCATCGAGTCCAGCCTGCTGAAACAGCCAGAACGCCGCCAGGGTGCCCATTTCGAAGTAAGTCAGGGAAGTGTCGCCGCGCCCGGCCTCGACCGCAGCAAAGGCTTCGCACAGCTGCGCGTCAGTGGCTTCGACGCCATTGAGCTGCACCCGCTCGTTATAACGCAGCAGGTGCGGAGAATTGTAGACACCGACGCTCAGGCCCTGCGCCCGCAGCAATGAAGCCACGAACGCGCAGGTCGAACCCTTGCCGTTGGTGCCGGTGACCGTAATCACCCTAGGCGCTGGCTGGCCCAGCCCCATGCGGGACGCTACCTGTTGCGAACGCTCCAGGCCCATGTCGATGGCCGACGGATGCAACTGCTCAAGGTAGGCGAGCCATTCGCCAAGGGTGCGCTCGGTCATAGGCCAGCAGGTACCGGCGGAACCACGATCGGCTCGATTGGCGCGGCGACGAATTTCGGCGTCGGCTTGCCAGTCATTTGTGCCAACAGGTTACCCAGACGTGGGCGCAGTTCCTGACGATGGATGATCATGTCGATCGCACCATGCTCCAGGAGGAATTCGCTGCGCTGGAAGCCTTCCGGCAGTTTTTCGCGCACGGTTTGTTCGATAACGCGCGGACCGGCGAAACCGATCAGGGCTTTCGGCTCACCGACGATCACGTCGCCAAGCATCGCCAGACTCGCGGAAACACCGCCGTACACCGGATCGGTCAGCACGGAGATGAATGGAATGCCCTCTTCACGCAGACGCGCCAGTACAGCCGAAGTCTTGGCCATCTGCATCAGCGAGATCAACGCTTCCTGCATGCGCGCACCGCCGGAAGCGGCGAAGCAGATCATCGGGCAACGGTTTTCCAGCGCGTAGTTGGCAGCGCGCACGAAGCGCTCGCCGACGATCGCGCCCATCGAACCGCCCATGAAGGCGAATTCAAAAGCCGAAACCACTACGGGCATGCCCAGCAAGGTGCCGCTGACGGAGATCAACGCGTCTTTTTCGCCGGTCTGCTTCTGGGCAGCGGTCAGGCGATCCTTGTACTTTTTGCCGTCGCGGAATTTCAGACGGTCAACCGGCTCCAGATCGGCGCCCAGTTCGTTGCGACCTTCGGCATCGAGGAAGATGTCGATGCGCGCACGTGCGCCGATGCGCATGTGGTGGTTGCACTTGGGGCAAACGTCCAGGGTCTTTTCCAGCTCCGGACGATACAGCACCGCCTCGCAAGACGGGCACTTGTGCCACAGACCTTCAGGGACCGAGCTCTTCTTGACCTCGGAACGCATGATCGAAGGGATCAGTTTGTCTACTAACCAGTTGCTCATGCTTTCTTTCTCCAGTACCGGCGGCCCGAACGCTCTGGTTCGCAGCCCCGCGTATGCCCTTCAGCTAAATTCATGTGTGTGGCGATGGTTGGTGGACAGCCACGGTCAGCGCGAAACATGACCTGCGTGCCATCCGGAAACCCTCAGCCGCGCCTGCTTTGTGCAAGTGCATTGATGGACGGCGGCAGACTGCCAGCCGTCACATCAATATGGCGCTTTGCGTACGGCGTCGATGAACGCCCGAATCTTTGCGTGATCCTTGATGCCCTTGCTTGCCTCTACCCCGCCGCTGACGTCTACCGCGTAGGGTTTTACCCGCGCCACGGCGTCAGCGACGTTCTCCGGGGTCAAACCACCCGCCAGAATCAATGGCTTGCTCAAATGTTGCGGAATCAATGACCAGTCGAACGCCTCACCGGTTCCGCCGGGCACGCCTTCGACGTAAGTGTCGAGCAGCACGCCACTGGCGCTCGGATAGGCATCAACGGCGGCGGCGATGTCATCGCCCGCCTTGACCCGCAGCGCCTTGATATACGGACGGTGCCAGCCTTCGCACGTTTCAGCGTCTTCATCGCCATGGAACTGCAACAGATCCAGCGGCACGGCATCGAGGATTTCCCCCAACTCGCAGCGGCTGGCGTTGACGAACAGGCCCACGGTGGTGACGAAGGGCGGCAACGCCTTGATGATCGCGCGCGCCTGCTGCGCGGTGACCGCGCGCGGGCTCTTGGCGTAGAACACGAAACCGATCGCATCGGCCCCGGCTTCGACGGCGGCCAACGCATCTTCTATGCGGGTAATCCCGCAAATCTTGCTGCGAACGGCTGACATGTCGAGAAAAACTCCAAGGCAAAATCCGGGAAAGTCCCGGATGGTAACAAAAGCGCTCGAACGCGTCAGCCGTCGAGTTCGGAGAAACCCGTAAGGAAATGTGGCCCGATAAAACGCTCGGGCAATGGGAACTCGTCGTGATACTCGACCTGTACCAGATACAAGCCGTACGGATGCGCCGTCACCCCGCCAGAGCGGCGCTCGCGGCTTTCCAGCACTTCCTTCATCCACTCCACCGGGCGCTCGCCGGCGCCAATGGTCATCAAGACCCCGGCAATGTTGCGCACCATGTGATGCAGGAAGGCATTGGCGCGGATGTCGAGCACGATCATCTTGCCGTGGCGGGTGACGCGCAGGTGGTGCATCTTCTTGATCGGCGACTTGGCTTGGCACTGGCCGGCGCGGAAGGCGCTGAAATCGTGGGTGCCAATCAGGTACTGCGCGGCCTCGGCCATGCGTTCGACGTCCAGTGGACGGTGGTTCCAGGTGATTTCTTCGTTCAGATGCGCCGGGCGA
The DNA here is from genome assembly GCF_050586545.1 of Pseudomonas sp. WC2. Classification (NCBI taxonomy): domain Bacteria; kingdom Pseudomonadati; phylum Pseudomonadota; class Gammaproteobacteria; order Pseudomonadales; family Pseudomonadaceae; genus Pseudomonas; species Pseudomonas sp. WC2. The sequence continues at coordinate 57,191 of NZ_JBOBDR010000015.1, forward strand.
ATCTGATCGTTGTAGATCACGTAGCGATAGCGCCGGGCGATGGCTTTGAATCGTGCATGGAAATGCGCCGGCATCACCCGCGCCCAGCTGACGCTGATGTCGTGGGGCAGGTTGATGTTGGCGCCCATGACCCAGGCTTTCAGCGACCGATCGACCGTGGTGTCAAAGTGCACCACTTGTCCGCAGGCATGCACACCGGCGTCGGTGCGCCCGGCGCACTGCAAGGACACCGGCGAGTTGGCGACTTTAGACAAGGCTTTTTCGAGCTCTTCCTGCACCGTTTTCACACCGGTCAGCTGACGCTGCCAGCCGCTGTAGCGCGAGCCTTTGTACTCAACGCCCAAGGCTACGCGGTAAAAGCCCTCGGGGGCCATTTCGGCGACCGGGTTATCTATGTTTGCCAAGGTGGGACAGCCTGCTGTTGTTGCAAAGGCGGGCATTATAAGGCTGTAGACCGGGGATACCAGAGTTCTCTATCAGCAGCGCCGCCCCCTTCGCGAGCAGGCTCGCTCCCACAGGGGAATGCATTTCAAATGTGGGAGCGAGCTTACTCGCGAAAGCGGTGGATCAGACACCGCTGGATCCGGCCCAAACAAAAACGGCAGCCTCAATGGGCTGCCGTTTTCATTTACCGCTGGACTTACTACAAGCTCGACAGCATGTCCTTGGCCTCGCCACGCTGCTTCTCGTCACCCTCGGTCAACACTTCGTTGAGGATGTCGCGGGCGCCATCGCTGTCGCCCATGTCGATGTAGGCCTGAGCCAGATCGAGCTTGGTCGCCGCTTCGTCGGTGCCGGCGAGGAAATCGAAATCGTCTTCGCCCAGATCGCCACCGATTGCCGCATCGGCTTCGGTGAAGGTCGGCTCGGCAATGCTTTGCGACAGACGATCCAGCTCAGCGTTAACGTCATCCAGTTCTGCTGCGAATACGTCAGGCTCGGCGGCCGGATTGCTGTCCATTTCGTCGGCCAGCGACAGGTCGAAATCGGCTGGCAACTCCAGATCATCCTGCGGCACGTCAGCCACGACCGGCGGTTCGACCGGCGACAGATCCTTCACGCCATCGTCCAGATCCAGCGTGAAGTCATCGTCAGCCAAAGTAGCCGGAGCGGGCTCAGCGCCGAGATCCAGATCCAGGTCGAAGTCCGACAGATCGTCGAGATTCTCTTTGATCTCGGTCTGCTGTTGCAGCACCGATTCGAAGCTCAGGTCATCATCAGACGGGAATTCGTCCAGCTCGATTGGCGCCTCAGGCTCCACGACGGGCGCAGGCTCTACCGGCGTGATGTTGTCGAGATCGTCGAGGCTCAGGTCAAACGCGCTGTCCAGATCGTCGTCGACAGGCGCCGGCTCGGGTGCTTGCGGCTCATCCAGCAGCAGATCCTTGACGTATTGCGCGTCCAGCTCGGCAGCGACGGCAGCTGCCGCCAGGCCACCAGCGGCGACCAGCGCCATGGCAGGGAAGCGGCTTTTCAGCTCTTCGACCTTGGCGAAGTTGTCGCCATTGGCCACCAGTTGACGCTCCTGGCCGACGAACGCATCGCGGTCGCCCTGCTGACCGTAAACTTCCATCAGCTTCAGACGCAGATCACTGCGCTGCGGCTCCAGGCTGACGCCCTCTTCCAGCAGTGCGGCGGCCTGATTGAGGCGACCGGCATTGATGTGCGACTGCGCTTTGTCCAGCACGTCATCGGAACGCTCGGCGGCCGGCGCCACCAGCGGCGCAGCAATCGGTTCGGCCATGACCACTGGCGCCACGATGACCGGAGCGGGTGTAGGCGCAGGCGCCGGGGTGTTCAGCGTGACGCTCGCTGCCGGCGTTTCCAGACCTGCGAAGCTGCTTTCCGGCAGATCCTGCTCGGCGGAGAACTCTTGTTCTTCGGCCAGTGCGCGCGCCATGCGTACGTGCTTTTCGGCTTCCTGCTGAGCTTTGCGGCGACGCGCCAGCAACAACAGCAGGAGCAGCAGAACCACCGCACCGCCACCGATCAGACCCAGCAGGATCGGATTGGTCAGCAGTTCATTGAAGGTCTTTTCATCATCGGCGGCAGGCTTGGTCTCGACAACCGGCTCGACCACAGGCTCAACCGGTGTTTCGGCAGGTGGCGCAATCGCTGATTCCGGTGTCGGCGAAGTCGCGGCCGCGTCTGCCGGAGTGGCCGGCGGCGTCGCGGCCAGTTCAGCCGTGATCGCAGGCACCGCTGGCGCGGCAGCATTGGTGGCCGGCGCAGGGCCCGCCCCTTCGGCCTGCAGCTTCGCCAGTTGATTGTTCTTCAGCTCGATCAACTTTTGCAGTTTGTCCAACTGGCTCTGCAGATCGGACATGCGGCTTTTCAGTTCCTCGTTGTCACGACGGGTCGTGTCGAGGCTTTCCTGAGTGACCGCGAGTTTGTTGCTCAGCGCTTTGGCATCACCCGCCGGGCCTTTGCCGCGCCCTTTGGCGTTCTCGGCAGAGACCAGGCTCAGATTGTCCTGGGCGTTCTGCGCTGTGCCGGTATTGCCGCGACCACGGTTGGTGGCATCGAGTTGTTGCTGACCGGTGCCCGGTTTGGCCACGTAGCGACGACCCGAGCGCCAGGCTTCGTTCTGCGCCGCAACCTCGGCAATCGCTTTGGACTGCGGCAACGCGGTGCTTTGCACCGAATCCGGCAGGCGCAGCACTTGGCCGGTTTTCAGGCGGTTGATGTTGCCGCCGATGAACGCATCCGGGTTCAACGCCTGAATGGCCAGCATGGTTTGCTGCACCGAACCGCCCGTGCGCGCCTTCGCGGCGATTTCCCACAGGGTATCGCGCGGCGTGGTGGTGTATTGCGTCGAGTGGGTGGCGCCAGTGGTCGGCGCGGCAATGGTCTGCGACGGCGCCGGTTGCGCGGCGGCGTCAGCGGTCTCTGGAGAAAACTTCGATGGATCCAGCAGCACACTGTAATCGCGCAACAGACGGCCGTTCGGCCACATCACCTGCACGAGGAATTTCACCATCGGTTCCGACAGCGGCTTGCTCGAGGTCACGCGCAGCACGCTTTTGCCGCTGGCGTTGAGCACCGGAGTGAAGGTCAGGTCATTGAGAAAGGCCTGGCGATCAACACCGGCCTTGGCGAAATCTTCAGGTGAAGCCAGGCTCGGCACCACTTCGGCGGCGGTGAGATCCTTGACGTCGAGCAGCTCGATCTCGGCCACCAGCGGCTGGTTCAGGGTCGACTTCAGGGTCAGCTCCCCGAGCCCGAGGGCATGCGCCATACCGGAGGACAGCGCCGAGGCGGCCGCTATTGCTAACACCAGTTTGCGAACTTGAACCATAGCCTCATCCTTTGTTTGAACGTTCCTCGGCCAGCGAGAAGATATTGATAGTCGCTGCCGTAAGGCATTGCGCGCGACGACGACAGATGTCGCGCGCGATCATTTCTTTGATGCCCCGGAAAGTCCCGGAGGGTGACACGTTATCAAGCGCTCCGGGCAAGCATAGCGCTCACCTAGAATCAGTCGACAAATTGTTGCCAAGTATCTTTTACAGCAGGTCTTTTATCAACAATTCAGCCACCTGCACAGCGTTAAGGGCCGCGCCCTTGCGTACGTTATCTGACGTCAGCCACAGATTTAGTTCCGCCGGGTCGTCGACACCGCTGCGCACGCGCCCGACATAGACCACGTCCTGCCCTACCGCGTCACCGACCGCAGTCGGATAATCGCCGGCGTCGACCAGCTCGATACCCGGTGCCTCTTCGAGTGCAGCGCTGGCCCTCACCATGTCGACAGCCTTCGTCGACTGCAAGGTCACGCTAAAGCTATCGCCAAAAAACACCGGGGCTTGAACGCAAGTTGCGGAAATCTTTAAAGAAGGCAGCGCCAGCACCTGACGCAACTCGCGCACCAGGCGTTTTTCCAGCAACGTATGGCCTTGCGCATCAGGCGTGCCAACCTGCGCCAGCAAATTGAAAGCCATCTGCCGATCAAAGAAAGTCGGCTCCAGCGGACGCATGTTGAGCAGCTCGGCAGTCTGCCGCGCCAACTCGGTCACAGCTTCACGGCCTTGGGCGGAAACGGCCAGATTGGCGGTGACATTGACATATTGCAGATCGATCAGATCGAGCAGCGGCGCCAGCACCACGGCCAACGAAGTGGCCGATGGACTTGGGCTGCTGACTTGAAACGGCGCCTTTAAACCGGCGAGCACTTCGGCGTTGGCCTCCGGGACGATTTGTGGCGCCTGATCGGCCGGCAAGGCGCCGGACAGGTCGATCAACGAGCAACCGGCGGCGTGGGCACGCGCGGCGTAGCTCAGAGTGATAGCCGGGCCTGCGGCGAAAAACACCAGTTTGACCTTGCTGAAATCGAACTCGTCGACTTCGCGAACGCGCACGTTCTTGTTGCGGAACAGTACCGAGCTGCCGGCGGATTCGCTGCTCGCCAGCAAGTGCAGGTTACCGACCGGGAAGTCGCGTTCTTCGAGAATCTGTACGAGGGTTTCGCCGACAGTACCGGTGGCGCCGATTACGGCAATATCTAGGGTCTGGGTCATGGTGCGAGCCTCTGGCGAAACGGGGGGAGCGGCACTTTACCGGGTGACTGGCGCACAGGCAATTTCTGCCCACCCGGATCGTTCCCACGCTCCGCGTGGGAATGCCGCATCGGACGCTCCGCGTTCGGCTTGTAAAGGGACGCGGAGCGTCCCGGGATGCATTCCCACGCATAGCGTGGGAACGATCGGCATAAAAAAACCCGCACCTCTTTCAAGGCACGGGCTCTTTCATTGCTTCAAGCAATCAACGCTCGAGCAAAATCCGCAGCATGCGACGCAGCGGTTCGGCCGCGCCCCACAGCAGTTGGTCGCCAACGGTGAACGCGCCAAGGAACTGCGAGCCCATGTTGAGCTTGCGCAGACGGCCAACCGGTACGTTCAGGGTGCCGGTGACCTTGGTCGGGCTCAGTTCCTGCATGCTGATATCGCGATTGTTCGGCACCAGTTTTACCCAAGGGTTGTGCTGGCTGATCAGCCCTTCGATGTCGGCGATCGGTACGTCTTTGTTCAGCTTGATGGTCAGCGCCTGGCTGTGGCAACGCATCGCACCGATGCGCACGCAGATGCCGTCGACCGGGATCGGGCTCTTGAAGCGACCGAGGATCTTGTTGGTCTCGGCCTGAGCTTTCCATTCTTCACGGCTCTGGCCGTTCGGCAGTTCCTTGTCGATCCACGGGATCAGGCTGCCGGCCAAAGGTACGCCGAAGTTTTCGGTCGGGTACGCTTCGCTACGCATGGCGTCGGCCACGCGACGGTCGATGTCGAGGATCGCGCTGGCCGGATCGGCCAGTTGATCGGCAACAGCGGCGTGGGTCGCGCCCATTTGCTTGATCAGTTCACGCATGTTCTGCGCGCCTGCACCGGAGGCCGCTTGATAAGTCATGGCGCTCATCCACTCGACCAGACCGGCTTCGAACAAGCCGCCCAGGCCCATCAGCATCAGGCTGACGGTGCAGTTGCCGCCGATGTAGTTCTTGGTTCCCGCATCGAGCTGCTGGTCGATGACCTTGCGATTGACCGGATCAAGAATGATGACCGCATCATCGTTCATGCGCAGGCTCGAGGCTGCGTCGATCCAGTAACCCTGCCAGCCGGCTTCGCGCAGTTTCGGGAACACTTCGCTGGTGTAGTCGCCGCCCTGGCAGGTCAGAATCACGTCGAGGGTCTTCAGCTCATCAATGCTGTAAGCATCCTTGAGCGGAGCAATGTCCTTGCCCACGGACGGGCCTTGGCCACCGACGTTGGAAGTGGTGAAAAACACCGGCTCGATTAGATCGAAATCCTGCTCTTCCAGCATCCGCTGCATGAGCACGGAACCGACCATCCCGCGCCAACCGATCAGACCTACACGTTTCATCGCAACTACACCTTCTTGAAAAGTGGGCCGCTGCTTTGTATTGAATTTCGCAGCGGGCCCGAGAGATTACAGATTCCGCAGCGCGGCGACTACTGCGTCGCCCATTTCCTGCGTACCGACTTTGCTACAACCGGCCGAATAGATGTCGCCGGTGCGCAGCCCTTGATCGAGCACGACGCTGACGGCTTTCTCGATGGCATCGGCCGCATCCTGCAGATTGAAGCTGTAACGCAGCATCATCGACACCGACAAAATGGTTGCCAACGGGTTGGCAATGCCTTTGCCGGCGATGTCTGGCGCCGAACCGTGGCAAGGCTCGTACATGCCCTTGTTGTTGGTGTCCAGCGAGGCCGACGGCAGCATGCCGATGGAACCGGTGAGCATCGACGCCTGGTCGGACAAGATGTCGCCGAACATGTTGTCAGTGACGATCACGTCGAACTGCTTCGGTGCGCGCACCAGTTGCATCGCGGCGTTGTCGACGTACATGTGGCTCAGTTCGACTTCTGGATAATCCTTGGCCACTTCTTCAACGATTTCACGCCACAGTTGGCTCGACGCCAGTACGTTGGCCTTGTCCACCGAGCAGAGCTTCTTGCTGCGAACCATGGCCATGTCGAAGCCGACACGGGCGATGCGGCGAATTTCGCTTTCGCTGTACGGCAGCGTGTCGTAGGACTGACGCTCGCCGTTTTCCAGGGTACGGGTGCCGCGCGGCGCGCCGAAGTAGATGCCACCGGTCAGCTCACGGACGATGAGGATGTCCAGGCCAGCAACGATTTCCGGCTTCAGGCTCGAAGCCTCGGCCAGTTGCGGGTACAGAATCGCCGGACGCAGGTTGCCGAACAGACCCAGTTGCGCACGGATTTTCAGCAGTCCGCGCTCAGGGCGGATATCACGCTCGATGGTGTCCCATTTCGGGCCACCGACGGCGCCCAGCAGTACGGCATCGGCAGCGCGGGCACGCTCGAGGGTTTCGTCGGCCAGCGGCACGCCGTGCTTGTCGATGGCCGCGCCACCGATCAGGTCATGGCTCAGCTCGAAGCCCAGGCTGTACTTGTCGTTGGCAAGTTCCAGCACCTTGACCGCTTCGGCCATGATTTCCGGACCAATACCATCACCTGGGAGAATCAGAATCTGCTTGCTCATGCTTTCCTCGTGTCTTCAATCGGTGCGCCTTTACCGGCACGCCCGGAAAAATTCTTATCGCTCAGCCATCAATACGATCACATCTGTACTGAACGAGCCGTCGGCATCAATCTCAAAATATTCGCGCACTTCGTTGCCCATCGACTGCTGCAACTGGCGGATCGCCGCGCGCATCACATCGGGTGTGCGCATGCGTTCAACCCAACTGGTGTACTCCAGCCGCAGGCGCTGACGCGTGGTGCTGCGCACATGCAAACCAGCCTCGCTGACCTGCCGCAACCACTCGGCGGCGGAATAATCGCGCACGTGACTGGTGTCGCGCAGCACTTCGACGCTTTGCAGGTAAGTGTCGAACAACGGACTGCCCGGTGACAACACATCCACGAACGCCGCCACACCGCCCGGCTTCAGCACCCGCCGCACTTCGCGCAGGGCCATACCGAGATCGCTCCAGTGATGCGCCGAATAACGGCTGAACACGAAGTCGAACTCGCCATCGGCAAACGGCAGACGCTCGGCGGCGCCGTTGATCGTGGCAATGTTGCTGATGTTGCGTTCAACCGCAGCGGCGGCGACCACGTCGAGCATTTGCTGCGACAGGTCGTAGGCAACCACTTCCTTGACCAGCGGTGCAACGTGGAAACTGACGTGACCGGCGCCGCAGCCCAAATCCAAAACCCGCGCCTCGCCCTGCCCCGCCAGCTCAGCTTGTAGCAGCGCGAATTCGGTGCCTTGCGCGTGAACGGCGCTGCTCAGGTAGGCGGCGGCCTGTTCACCGAATTGCTTTTGTACGACCTGGGTGTGTTGGGCGGTGCTGGTCATGGTCACATCCTTCTGGCTTTAGCTTTGTATCGCCTGGACTACCGTCTTCGCGAGCAGGCTCGCTCCCACAGGGTAATGCGTTCCAAATGTGGGAGCTGGCTTGCCAGCGAAGGGGCCGGCCCTGACTACATCAATCTCGAATCAATCACGCGTCGCGAAACAACCACGGCTGGCTCACCCGGTGTTTGGCCTCAAACGTCGCAATCGCATCGCCGTCCTGCAAGGTCAAACCGATATCGTCCAGACCGTTCAACAGGCAGTGCTTGCGAAACGCATCGATCTCAAAGCTGTACACCTTGCCATCCGGACGGGTCACGGTCTGTGCTTGCAGATCGACCTGCAATTGATAACCCGGCTCAGCCTCGACCTGCTTGAACAACTCATCGACTTCAGCGTCGCTGAGGATGATCGGCAGCAAGCCGTTCTTGAAGCTGTTGTTGAAGAAGATGTCGGCGTAGCTCGGCGCGATGATGCTGCGGAAACCGTATTCTTCCAGCGCCCACGGCGCGTGTTCACGGCTGGAACCGCAACCGAAGTTCTCACGGGCCAACAAGACGCTGGCACCTTGATAACGCTCGGCGTTGAGGACGAAGTCCTTGTTCAGCGGACGCTTGGAGTTGTCCTGATACGGTTGACCGACATCGAGGTAACGCCACTCGTCGAACAGGTTCGGCCCGAAACCGGTGCGCTTGATCGACTTCAAAAATTGCTTCGGAATGATTTGGTCGGTGTCGACGTTGGCACGATCCAAAGGCGCGACAAGACCAGTGTGCTGGGTAAAAGCTTTCATGCTGCGCTCCTTAAATCAATTCGCGAACGTCGATGAAACGACCGTTCACCGCTGCCGCCGCCGCCATGGCCGGGCTGACGAGGTGGGTACGGCCACCGGCGCCCTGACGGCCTTCGAAGTTACGGTTGGAGGTCGAGGCGCAATGTTCACCGGACTCCAAACGGTCCGGGTTCATCGCCAGGCACATCGAGCAACCCGGCTCACGCCATTCGAAACCGGCTTCGAGGAAAATCTTGTCCAGGCCTTCAGCTTCCGCCTGCGCCTTGACCAGACCCGAGCCCGGCACCACGATCGCTTGTTTGATCGTCGACGCGACTTTACGGCCCTTGGCGATGACCGCCGCAGCGCGCAAGTCTTCGATGCGCGAGTTGGTGCAGGAACCGATGAACACGCGATCCAGCTGAATGTCGGTGATCGCCTGATTGGCGGTCAAACCCATGTATTTCAAGGCGCGGACGATCGAGTCGCGCTTGACCAGGTCCATTTCCTTGGCCGGATCCGGCACGTTCTGATCAACGGCCAACACCATTTCCGGCGAAGTGCCCCAGCTGACTTGCGGCTTGATCTGCGCGGCGTCGAGTTCGACCACGGTGTCAAACTTGGCGTCGGCGTCGGAGACTAGGTCTTTCCAGGCTTCGACGGCCATGTCCCATTCCGCGCCTTTCGGGGCGAATGGACGGCCCTTCACGTAATCGACAGTCTTTTGATCCGCTGCCACCAAGCCAACGCGGGCGCCGGCTTCGATGGACATGTTGCAGATGGTCATGCGGCCTTCGACGGACAAGTCGCGGATCGCGCTGCCAGCGAATTCGATGGCGTGGCCGTTACCGCCGGCGGTGCCGATCTTGCCGATCACCGCGAGGACGATGTCCTTGGCGGTCACGCCGAACGGCAATTGCCCTTCAACGCGCACCAGCATGTTTTTCATTTTTTTGGCGACCAGGCACTGAGTCGCGAGCACGTGCTCAACCTCAGAGGTGCCGATACCGTGCGCCAACGCGCCGAACGCGCCGTGGGTCGAGGTGTGCGAGTCGCCGCAGACCACGGTCATGCCCGGCAAGGTCGCGCCCTGCTCCGGACTGATGACGTGGACGATGCCTTGGCGGACGTCGTTCATCTTGAACTCGACGATGCCGTATTCATCACAGTTGTCGTCGAGGGTCTGAACCTGCAAACGCGAGACCTGATCGGCAATCGCTTCAATGCCGCCCTTGCGTTCCGGGGTGGTCGGTACGTTGTGGTCCGGGGTCGCGATGTTGGCATCGATGCGCCAAGGCTTGCGCCCGGCCAGACGCAGGCCTTCGAAGGCTTGCGGCGAGGTCACTTCGTGGATGATGTGACGATCGATGTAGATCAGCGCAGAGCCATCGTCGCGCTGCTTGACCAAGTGCGAATCCCAGAGCTTGTCGTAGAGCGTTTTGCCGGCCATCAGACGGTTCCTCATCAGCTTGTTTCTATGCCCTGGGCTTATCAATAACCCTTTGGCTTGTGAGGCCGATCCTATGGGGTTAGATTAAATAACTCAAATTCATATTTTTTATGCTTTGGATAACCAACTGGAATACGAACATGGATCTGGCCAACCTCAACGCTTTTATCGCGATTGCCGAGACCGGCAGCTTCTCCGGCGCCGGCGAACGGTTGCACCTGACACAGCCGGCGATCAGCAAACGCATCGCCGGGCTGGAGCAACAATTGAAGGTGCGCCTGTTTGATCGGCTGGGTCGCGAAGTCGGCCTGACCGAGGCCGGACGCGCCCTGCTGCCGCGGGCTTATCAGATTCTCAACGTGCTCGACGACACCCGCCGCGCCCTGACCAACCTGACCGGTGAAGTCAGCGGGCGCCTGACGCTGGCGACCAGTCACCACATCGGCTTGCACCGTTTGCCACCTTTATTGAGGGAGTTCACTCGCCGCTACCCACAGGTTGCGCTGGATATTCAGTTCCTTGATTCGGAAGTGGCCTACGAAGAAATTCTCCATGGCCGCGCAGAATTGGCGGTGATCACCCTCGCGCCGGAGCCTCATTCGCTGGTGAAAGCCACGCCAGTGTGGGACGACCCGCTGGATTTCGTGGTCGCCCCGGAGCATTCGCTGATCAATAACGGCCCCATCAGCCTGGCGGACATTGCCGGTCATCCGGCGGTTTTCCCCGGCGGCAACACTTTTACACACCATATCGTGCAGCGTTTATTCGAGGCCCAAGGCCTGACGCCGAACATCGCCATGAGCACCAACTATCTGGAAACCATCAAGATGATGGTCTCGATCGGTCTGGCTTGGAGCGTTTTGCCGCGCACCATGCTCGACGAACAGGTGGCAAGCATCGCATTGCCGGGCATACAGCTCAGTCGCCAGCTAGGCTATATCTTGCACACCGAACGGACGCTATCGAATGCGGCAAGAGCCTTCATGGCATTGCTGGATGCACAAATCGATCTGCCAGGGACTTAAGGCCAACTTGTGCTACTCCTATAGAGCCGCTGCCCCTGTGCCTAATGCCACCATCAGCTCAAGGCCTGTCCATAATGCCGAAATCTGTTGACCGAATTCCGCCGATGCCGCGTATTCAGGCGGTTGACCCGCGTCATTCCGAGCAGAGCTGGGAAAGCGCGCCGCAATTGCTTGCCGCGCTGAACGGCGCCCGGCTCGGCGCCTGGTATTGGGACATCGAGCGCGGGCAGATCAGTTGGTCACGGGGCACCCAGGCTTTGTTCGGCTTTGATCCTCGGCAACCGTTGCCCGAAGATCTGGAATATCTCGACCTGCTGCCCCCGGAAGACCGTGCGAAAACCGTTCGCGCCTTTCACGCCGTGATCGCTGGAGCGCCGCTGGAACAGGCGATGCACCACCGCATCCGCTGGCCCGACGGCAGCCTGCACTGGCTGGAAATCAGCGGCAGTCTGCTCCCGGATAAAAACGGTCGCCCCCGAATGATCGGGGTGATCCGCGAAATCACCCACCAGCGCCAACGCGAACAGGCGCTGAGCAGCTCGGAGAAACGTTTCGCCACACTGTTTCATTTATGCCCGAACATGGTCTTGCTGACCCGCCAGGAAGACGGCCTGATCAGCGAAGCCAACCAGTATTTCGAAAGCCTGTTCGGCTGGCCGGTGCAGAGCGCCATTGGCCGCACCACGCTGGAACTCGGGCTGTGGGTGCATCCCGAACAACGCGCAGAACTGGTCAAAAAAACCAACACCAAAGGCGAGTTGATCGCCATGGAAGTGCAGTTCCGCGCCAGCAACGGCCAGGTTCATGACGGCATTCTCAGCGCACAGAAAGTCGAGCTTGAAGGCCAGCCCTATCTGCTCAGCACCTTCCTCGACACCACTGAGCGCAAAGCCGCCGAACATGCCTTGAAGGACAGCCAGGAGCGCCTCGATCTGGCGCTGGATTCGGCGCAGCTCGGCACCTGGGACTGGCACATTCCCAGCGGCATGCTTTACGGCTCGGCGCGGGCCGCGCAATTGCACGGGCTTGAACCGAAGCCGTTTCATGAGTCGTTCGAAGAGTTTTTCGAAGGCGTGCCCGGCGAAGAGCGCGACACTATGCGCGACGCCTACCGCAGCCTGCGCGAAGGCCCGGCGGGCAATTATCAACTGACCTACCGTGTGCAATTGCCGGACGGCAGTTCGCGCTATCTGGAAAGCCGCGCCCGCCTCTATCGCGACGACAACGGCGCGCCGCTGCGCATGGCTGGCACGCTGCTGGACATTACCGATCAGGTCGAACGCGAGCAGCGGCTGGTGGCCTCGGAAGAAAAATTCGCCACGCTGTTCCAGGTCAGCCCCGACCCGATCTGCGTCACGCGCCAGGACAGTGGCGAGTTCATCGAAATCAACAACAGCTTCACCCAGACCTTCGGCTGGAGCGCCGTCGACGTCATCGGTCACACCGCCGAAGAGATCGGTCTGTGGGACGCCTCGGCGAAAAGCCTGCAACGCATCGAGCGGGTGATCCGCGAGCAGGGCCTGAGCAACGTCGCGATCATCGTCCAGCACAAGGACGGTCAGTCGCTGACCTGCGTGATTTCGAGTCGGCAGATCAGCGTCGGCGACCAGCCGTGCATCGTCACCACCCTGCGCGACATTACTCAGCAACAGCGCTCGGAAGCAGCGCTCAAGGCCAGCGAAGAGAAGTTCGCCAAGGCGTTTCACTCCAGCCCCGACGCAATCACCATCACCGAGCGCGATACCGGACGCTATCTGGAGGTCAACGACGGTTTCTGCCGCCTCACCGGCTATCGCGCCGACGAAGTGGTGGGCAAAACCGTGTATCAGGTCGGCATCTGGGCCGAAGAGAAGCAACGCTCGGCGCTGCTGGCCGAGTTGCAGATCAAAGGCCGCGTGCACCATCAGGAAATGCTCGGGCGCAATAAACGCGGGGAAATGCTGACAGTGGAGGTCTCGGTCGAACCGATCACCCTCAATGAAACCGCGTGCCTGCTGCTGACCGCCCGCGACGTCAGTCTTCTGAAAAACGCCGAAGCGCAGATTCGCCACCTGGCTTACCACGACCCGCTGACCAACCTGCCCAACCGCGCGCTGCTGATGGATCGCCTGAGCCAGCAGATCGCCCTGCTCAAGCGCCACAATCTGCGCGGCGCGTTGCTGTTCCTCGATCTCGACCACTTCAAACACATCAATGATTCGCTCGGTCACCCGGTCGGCGACACGGTGCTGAAGATCATCACCGCGCGACTGGAAGCCAGCGTGCGCATGGAAGATACAGTCGCGCGCCTCGGTGGCGATGAGTTCGTGGTGTTGCTCAGCGGCCTCGAAGGCTCGCGCAACGAAGTCAGCGCTCAGGTGCGCAATCTGGCCGACACCCTGCGCGAATTGCTCTCGGAGCCGATGTTCCTCGACGGCCAGCGTTTGCAAGTGACGCCAAGTATCGGCGTGGCGCTGATTCCCGATCACGGCTCGACGCCGACCGATCTGCTTAAACGCGCCGACATCGCGCTATACCGGGCCAAGGATTCCGGGCGTAACACCACGCAGATGTACCACAACACCATGCAGAAAGCGGCCAGCGAACGGCTGCGCATGGAGACCGATTTGCGCCTGGCGTTATCACGCGGCGAATTCAACGTGCACTTCCAGCCGCAGATCGATGCCCGCAACAATCAGATCATTGGCGCCGAAGCGCTGGTGCGCTGGAATCACCCGGAACTTGGCGCACAATCGCCCACCGAGTTCATCAAAGTGCTGGAGGACAGTGGCCTGATTCTCGAAGTCGGGACCTGGATCCTCGACGAGGCCTGCGATGCCTTCAAACAACTGATCACGCTGAAACTGGTCGACCCGCTCAATTTCAGCTTGTGCGTGAACATCAGCCCCCGGCAATTCCGCCAGAACGACTTCGTCGAACGCATCGAACACAGCATGATCAGCCACGGCCTGCCCTGCTCGCTGCTGAAACTGGAAATCACCGAAGGCATCGTCATCCAGAATCTGGAAGACACCATCAGCAAAATGCGCCGCCTGAAGAAGCTCGGCGTGAGCTTCGCCATGGACGATTTCGGTACCGGTTATTCATCGCTGACTTACCTCAAGCGGCTGCCGGTGGACACGCTGAAAATCGATCAGTCGTTTGTGCGCGATGCGACGACCGATCCCAACGATGCCGAGATCATCCGCGCGATCGTCGCCATGGCGCGCAGCCTGGAGCTGGAGGTGATTGCCGAGGGCGTGGAAACGCCTGAGCAGTTGGCATTTCTACAAGGGCTGGGCTGCCATTTGTATCAAGGTTATCTCCACAGTCGCCCGGTGGCGCTGGAAGATCTGAAGGTGCTGCTGGAATAGCGGGCACAAAAAAGGGCGCCGTTGGCGCCCTTCTCATTGCTCGGCCTTATTGCAGAACCGGCTTCTCCATCCCATTGATCGGGATGCGCTTGGCTTTCGCTTCTTCCGGGATCACTCGTAACAGATCAATGCTCAGCAGACCGTTTTTCAGATCAGCAGACTTGATCTCGATGTGATCGGCGAGACGGAAGGACAGCTTGAAAGCACGCTGGGCGATGCCCTGATGCAGGAAGGTCACGCCTTCGTTGGCATCACGTTTGCCGCCACTGATGGTCAGCACGCCTTTCTCGACTTGCAGCTCCAGATCTTCTTCCTGGAAACCGGCGGCCGCTACGACGATGCGGTATTGGTCATCACCGTGTTTTTCCACGTTGTAAGGTGGGTAGCTGCTGCCTGGCTCGTTGCGCAAAGCGGTTTCGAACAGGTCGTTGAAGCGGTCGAAACCTACCGAAGAACGGAACAGTGGCGCGAGGGAAAATGCGGTACTCATGGTTCAAATCTCCTGAAAACAATCAGCAAGGTTTTTTATCTCCGCGACCCGAATTCGGCATCGCGTAACCCTTAGATAGGGACCACTGATTTGATTTCAAGAGATTATTTGCAGATTTTTTTCAGGCCGCTTCGGCGACCGGCAGGCCGAGCAAACGCGAGACGTGATCCGGTTCAGTCTCACGGCGCAGCACGGTGAACAACTCGCTGGCCTCGGGATAATTGCGCGTGAGCATGGCCAGCCATTGCTTCAAACGGCCCGGTGATTGGCGTGCGGTCATCTGTGCTTTGGCTTGCAGCCAGAAGTCCTGGATCAGCGGCATCAATTCGGCCCAGGTCATCTCGACCACTTCCTCGCCGGCGCGTGCAGCAGCGATCTGCTTGGCCAGATCCGGACGCGACACCAGACCGCGACCGAGCATGATGTCTTCGACACCACTGATTTCGCGGCAACGGCGCCAGTCTTCGACGCTCCAGATATCGCCATTGGCGAACACCGGCACCTTGACCACGTCTTGCACGCGTGGAATCCACTCCCAATGCGCGGGCGGCTTGTAACCGTCCATTTTGGTCCGCGCGTGAACCACGATGTGTTCGGCGCCGCCCTCGGCCAACGCCGTGGCGCAGACCAGCGAACCGTCCGGACTGTCGAAGCCCAGCCGCATTTTTGCGGTGACGGGAATGTGCGCAGGGACGGCACGGCGCACGTGCTCGACGATCTGGTTGAGCAGCTCAGGCTCTTTCAGCAACACCGCGCCGCCACGGGATTTGTTCACAGTCTTGGCCGGGCAACCGAAGTTGAGGTCGATCACCTCGGAGCCCAGTTCGCAGGCCAGTGCAGCGTTTTCCGCCAGGCAGACCGGATCGGAACCGAGCAATTGCACGCGCAATGGCACGCCGGACGCGGTGCGGGCGCCGTTGAGCAGCTCCGGGCCGAACTTGTGGAAATAGGCCGGCGTGAGCAACTGATCGTTGACCCGAATGAATTCGGTCACGCACCAGTCGATGCCGCCAACGCGGGTCAGCACGTCGCGGAGGATGTCGTCGACCAACCCCTCCATGGGCGCCAGAGCAATTTGCATGGGAAAACACTACTTGAAGGAAAAACGTGCGGCAGTTTACTGGATATCGCAGGAGTTCGCAGAAACCTTGTGGGAGCGAGCCTGCTCGCGAAAGCGGTGTGTCAGGTATGCATATATCAACTGACAGACGGCTTTCGCGAGCAGGCTCGCTCCCACATTTTAGATTTGAGCGGTGTCGGGGATTTGGATCGCCGGGCCGTAGCCTTCGATGAACTCCGCCGGCATGCGCTTGGGCTTGCCCGTGGTCAGTTCAATGCACACAAACGTGGTCTGCGCGCGCAACAGCGTGGTGTTGTCGCTCGGGCGTTTGAGCTGGAAATGCCGGGTCATTTTCAGGCGCTGATCCCAATCGACGATCCACGTCGCCAATTGCAACTCGTCGCCTTCATACCCGGCGGCCAGATAATCGATTTCGTGACGGACCACGGCCATCGCCCGATCCAGTCGGCGATATTCGACCAGATCCAGACCCAGACGCTGCGAGTGGCGCCAGGCGCAGCGTTCGAGCCAAGTCACGTAGACAGCGTTGTTCGCGTGGCCCAGCCCGTCGATGTCCTCGGCGCCTACTTGCAGATCAATGGTAAACGGCGTTGCCCGATCCCAGCCCATGCCCCACTCCCGATCAATTATTCAACCGGGGCAGTGTAACGGATGCTTACGCCGATTGGCGCGCCTGCAGGCTGCGACCGGCCAACAGTGATAACACGCCATCAATCACGCGCGGGTCAGCGAGCACGCGCTGATGACCGCCACCCTCAAGCCGCAGCAAGCGGCTGTCGAACCAGGATTCGTGGATCAATTGCGATTCTTTGACCGAGACAAAGTTGTCGTCCTCGGCGTGCACGATCAGGCCGGGCATATCCAGTTGATAGTGGGCGACATCGAGGGTGGCGGCGCGCATGCCAACGTCTTGCTCGACTTGGCGGATAAACGCTGAACGCGCTCTGGGCGGCATGCCGACGTAACGGGCGAAGCCGCGCAGTACGCCGAGAATGCGTGCAGGAGCTGCGATGCTGACGAGGGTTTCGGTGCGCAAGCCCAGTTGCACGGCGAGCATCGCGCTGGCGCCGCCCATGGAGTGACCGATGACGGCTTCCAGGGGTGGCAACTCGGCAGCGGCCTCAAGCATGGCCCGGGCGAATAGAACGACGTTGGCTTCGCGTCCCGGCGAACGACCGTGGGCCGGGCCGTCGAGGGCGATAACGGTGTAGCCGGCGTCAACCAGTGCGGTAATCAGCGCGGCGAACTGGGTGGGCCGCCCTTCCCAACCGTGCATCATCAGCACCGCAGGGCCTTGACCCCAACGCAATGCCGAGAGGCCGAAACGCAAAGTGATGCGCTCGGCGCTGGCCAGCATCGGCAGCTCCCAATCCCGCAGCGGCAGCGAGCGTGGCGTCATGAATGCCAGACGCATCTTGCTCGCCACTCGCTTCGGTGCAATCCAGCCCAAGGTGCCATTAACGCCACGAACCCACTTCAACGTGTTCATCGCTCTCTCCTCAGGCCTGTTGCCTTCAGGTCAACGCACCGCCGACTTGGCAGCGCGCAGCAATCGATCAGATAAGTCTCCCGGACCCAGTGCTCTTGCGAGGGCCAGACCACCGACCATCAAGGCCACATCGGCCAGGGCTTTGTCGGTGTCCTCAGGGCTGGACGCCAACTGCGCAATCATCAATTCCAGGTGTTCGTTCAGCGCGATGCGGAACGATTCCGGCAAACGCCCCAGTTCACCGATCGACGCCGGAATCGGGCAGGCCGCATCACTGGAATCCCGATGCTTGCGCGACAGATAGAACGCAGCCACCAAGGCGCGGCGCTCTTCGCCGGTCAGTTCGGCATCCATGTCGGCAATCAGATCGCGACGGCGACCGAGCAATTGCTTGAACGCCTCGAGCATCATCGCGTCCTTGCTTTCGAAGTGCGCATAGAAGCCACCGACGGTGAGGCCGGCTGCGCCCATCACTTCGCCCACGCTCGGATCGGCCGGGCCACGCTGGATCAGCGCGGCGCTGGCAGCCTTGAGGATGCGTTCGCGGGTTTGAGCTTTTTTATCGTTCATCGTTGCCTCCGAATATTACGATTAGAATATTATTCGCATAATAATAATCTGCAAGTCAAGAATATGACCGCTGGTCTGAAGCACAGTGTAAGGAAAAAGGAGAGTTGGCCAAACGGCAGACAAACAAAAGGGCCATTCAATAATTGAATGACCCTTATAAAATCCCGCAGAGCGGGTAATCGTGGCGTCCCCTAGGGGACTCGAACCCCTGTTACCGCCGTGAAAGGGCGGTGTCCTAGGCCACTAGACGAAGGGGACACAAACCTTCTATACAACTGATCAGTGCTGAGATCTGATCGATTCAAGGCCGGTGTGGCCAGACCTTGAACTTGTAAAATTGGTGGAGCTTAGCGGGATCGAACCGCTGACCTCCTGCATGCCATGCAGGCGCTCTCCCAGCTGAGCTAAAGCCCCGGATTTTTCGCCTCGCGGCGGAGTGACATTTCGCAACATCACTTCTGTAAAACTGGCGTCCCCTAGGGGACTCGAACCCCTGTTACCGCCGTGAAAGGGCGGTGTCCTAGGCCACTAGACGAAGGGGACGCAAACCCTTCTATACAACTGATCAACGCTGAGTGTTGATCGCTTCAAGGCCGGTGTGGCCAGACCTCGAAGTGTAAAATTGGTGGAGCTAAACGGGATCGAACCGTTGACCTCCTGCATGCCATGCAGGCGCTCTCCCAGCTGAGCTATAGCCCCTCATCGTTGATGTCATCGCTGAGGACGGGGCGAATCTTAAGGGCGTATCGAAAGCCTGTCAAACTTATTTTTGAAAAATTTCAAAGTTTTTCGTCGGCATAACAATCACTTACCGCCCTCCCCCGTAAATTCGGGGGGAAAGCGCCGAAGGCCGGAATCAAAAGATCCCGGCCTTCGGTGGTTCCTGCAGAGTCAGGGGTGCTTAAGCGATAGCGCCCAGCAGCTTTTCCCACTCTTTGTTTTCTTTCTTCGACACGCCGCCCAGCAGGTCAATCGCCTGGCGCAGACGGAAACGGGTCAGGTCCGGGCCAATGATTTCCATCGCATCGAGCACCGACACCGAACTCGCCTGACCAGTGATCGCAGCAAACATCAGCGGCATCGCGTCACGCAGTTTCAGCTCCAGCGATTCAACCACCGCCTGAATCGTCGCGGTGATGTTGTCCTTTTCCCACTGACGCAGGCTCTCCAGCTTCCACAGGATCAACTGCATCAACTGACGCACCTGATCACCGGAGAGCTTTTTCGATTCGAACAGCTTGGCATCCGGGTTAACCCCGCCAGCAAAGAAAAACCCACCCAGCGGGGCAACCTGGCTGAAGGTTTCAACGCGGCCCTGAACCAGCGGCGCGATCTTCATCATGTATTCCGGGTTCAGCGCCCAGGTCTGCAGACGGCTGGCGAACTCTTCCACCGGCAGATCACGCAGCCACTGGCCGTTGAGCCACGACAGCTTCTCGATGTCGAAGATCGGCCCGCCGAGCGACACACGCTTGAGGTCGAAGTTGTCGACCATTTCCTGCAGCGAGAACTTCTCGCGCTCGTCCGGCATCGACCAGCCCATGCGGCCGAGGTAGTTGAGCATCGCTTCCGGCATGAAGCCCATGCGCTCGTAGAACGTCACCGAGGTCGGATTCTTGCGCTTGGACAGCTTGCTCTTGTCCGGGTTACGCAGCAGCGGCATGTAGCACAGCTCCGGCTGCTCCCAACCGAAGTATTCGTACAGCAGAATCAGTTTCGGCGCCGATGGCAGCCACTCTTCGCCACGCAGCACGTGGGTGATGCCCATCAAGTGGTCGTCGACCACGTTGGCGAGGAAGTACGTCGGCAGGCCGTCGGTCTTCATCAGCACTTGCATGTCCATGCGATCCCACGGGATCTCGACGTCGCCACGGAGCATGTCCGGCACTACGCAAACGCCTTCGCTTGGCACTTTCATGCGGATTACGTGGGGTTCGCCAGCCGCCAGACGGGCCGCGACTTCTTCTTTCGACAGCAGCAGCGCGCGGCCGTCGTAGCGTGGCGTTTCGCCGCGAGCCATTTGCTCGGCGCGCATCTGATCCAGCTCTTCAGCGGTGCAGAAGCACGGGAACGCGTGGCCCATGTCGACCAGTTGCTGACAATACTTCTGGTAGATGTCGCCGCGCTCGCTCTGGCGATACGGGCCGTGCGGGCCGCCCACGTCCGGGCCTTCGCTCCAGTCGATGCCCAACCAGCGCAGCGCGTCGAAGATCTGCTGTTCGGACTCGCGGGTCGAACGCAACTGGTCGGTGTCTTCAATCCGCAGGATGAACTCACCGCCATGCTGCTTGGCAAAGCAGTAGTTGAACAATGCGATGTAAGCGGTACCTACGTGGGGATCCCCGGTAGGCGATGGCGCGATGCGAGTGCGGACGGTGGTCATGGCATGTCTCGAAAAGAATGAAAAGCAAAACAATCAAGCGGCGAATGGTAACAGGCGACACCCGCCCCGCTCCAGCAGGCAGGGCATTTAAGCCAAGTTTGCGTCTGTAACGCCCGTACGCCGTGGTGAATGGGCAAATATCAACGCTTGGCATTTACCGTTTATCGGCTGTATGCGAGATTCACCGGCTGATAACTTTCCTTACAATTCCTCGACTACAGTTTGCCCATGCCTGCCCAACTCAAGCGTCGCCTGTTTATATTTCTGCTGCTCGTCCTGCTGATTGCCGGGGGCTTTTTTGCTCACTGGTTTTTCAAGGGACGCTTTTATGAAAGCACCGACAACGCCTATGTCCAGGGCGAAATCACCCGTGTGTCGAGCCAATTGAGCGCGCGCATCGATGAAGTGCTGGTGCAAGACAATCAGCACGTGGAAAAAGGCCAATTGCTGGTGCGCCTCGAGCCGAATGATTTCCGCCTGGCCATTGACCGCGCCAATGCCGCCCTCGCCACCCGCGAAGCCGAACGCCTGCAAGCACAGAGCAAACTGACCCAGCAATCGAGCCTGATCGCCGCCAGCGATGCGCAAGTGGCGACCACCCAAGCGACACTCGGTCGTTCACAGATGGATTTGTCCCGCGCAGAAACCCTGCGCAAACCCGGTTACGTGTCCGAAGAACGCGTGACCACCCTCTCCGCCGACACCCACATTGCCCGTTCGCAAGTGGCCAAAGCGCAAGCCGACGCGCAAGGCCAGCGTCAGCAAGTCAACGCCCTGAACGCCGAAATCAAACGCCTCGACGCGCAGATTGCCAACGCTCGCGCCGATCTCGCGCAAGCCGAACTCAACCTGACCCGCAGCGAAATCCACGCGCCGATCAGCGGCCTCGTCGGCCAGCGCGCCGCCCGCAACGGCCAGGTGGTGCAGGCTGGCGCCTATCTGCTGTCGATCGTTCCGGACGAAGACATCTGGGTGCAGGCCAACTTCAAGGAAACCCAGATCGGCCACATGCAACCCGGCCAGAAAGCCGAGCTGACCTTCGATGCTTATGGCGACACGCCGATTGAAGCGCGGGTCGATAGCCTGTTTGCCGCGTCCGGCGCCCAGTTCAGCCTGCTGCCGCCAGATAACGCTACCGGCAACTTCACCAAAGTCGTGCAACGAATTCCGGTGAAACTCACCTTCAAGGCCGACAACCCGCTGCACGGCAAAATCCGTCCGGGCATGTCGGTCACCGCGACTGTGAACATCAAAGACGCCCCAGCAGATGGCCGGTGATTCGCTGATCCGCCCAGTCGGCGAACCGACCCGGAGGGACTGGATTGCGGTAATGAGCGTGATGCTCGGGGCCTTTATGGCGGTGCTGGATATCCAGATCACCAACTCGTCGCTGAAAGATATTCAGGGTGCGTTGTCGGCAACGCTGGAAGAAGGCTCGTGGATTTCCACGTCGTATCTGGTCGCGGAAATCATCATGATTCCGCTGACCGCGTGGCTGGTGCAACTTCTTTCCGCGCGGCGTTTGGCGGTGTGGGTGTCGCTGGGCTTTCTGGTTTCGTCGTTGCTGTGCTCGATGGCCTGGAGCCTGGAGAGCATGATCGTCTTTCGCGCCATGCAGGGTTTCACGGGCGGCGCGCTGATCCCGCTGGCGTTCACCCTGACCCTGATCAAACTCCCCGAACACCACCGCGCCAAAGGCATGGCGATGTTCGCCATGACCGCTACATTCGCGCCGTCAATTGGCCCGACGCTGGGCGGCTGGCTCACGGAGAACTGGGGTTGGGAATACATTTTCTACATCAACATTCCGCCGGGGCTGATCATGATCGCCGGGTTGATGTATGGGCTGGAAAAGAAAGAAGCGCACTGGGAATTGCTGAAAAGCACCGACTACACCGGCATCCTCACGCTGGGGATCGGCCTCGGGTGCTTGCAGGTTTTTCTGGAAGAAGGGCATCGCAAGGACTGGCTGGAATCGAGCCTGATCGTGACGCTGGGCAGCATTGCGCTGGTGAGTTTGATCACCTTTGTGATCGTGCAGATATCCAAACCGAATCCGCTGATCAACCTTGGCATCCTGCGCAATCGCAACTTCGGTCTGTCGAGTATTTCCAGTCTGGGCATGGGCGTCGGGCTGTACGGCTCGATCTATCTATTGCCTTTGTATCTGGCGCAGATTCAGAACTACAACGCCCTGCAGATTGGCGAAGTCATCATGTGGATGGGCGTGCCGCAGCTGTTTCTGATTCCGCTGGTGCCGAAGCTGATGAAGATCATTTCGCCGAAATGGCTCTGTACGCTTGGGTTTGGCTTGTTCGGTTTGGCGAGTTTTTCATCGGGGGTGCTCAACCCGGATTTTGCCGGGCCGCAGTTCAATCAGATTCAGATCATCCGCGCACTCGGCCAGCCGCTGATCATGGTCACCATTTCGCTGATTGCCACGGCGTACATCCTGCCGCAGGACGCGGGGTCGGCGTCGAGCCTGTTCAACATTCTGCGCAACCTTGGCGGTGCGATCGGGATTGCACTGCTGGCGACGCTGTTGGATGCGCGCACCAAAACTTACTTCGATTATTTGCGTGAGTCGGTGGTGCCGACCAATCCACAGGTGGCCGAGCGCCTGGCATCGATGACGGACCGGTTTGGCAGTGACACGGCGGCGCTGGGCAAGTTGAGTGAGATCGTCCATCAGCAAGCGGCGATCATGGCTTACAACGATGCGTTTCACTTTGTCGGGATTGCGTTGGGGGTGAGCATGCTGGCGATATTGCTGACCAAGAAATTGCCGCAAGGGCTGAAGGCTGGGGAGTCTCACTAGCTGCGACTGATCGTTCCCATGCTCCGCGTGGGAACGACTCCGGTGACGCTCTGCGTCACAGCGGACGCGGAGCGTCCGAGGCTGCATTCCCACGCAGAGCGTGGGAACGATCATCCTTACACAGCCAATAGCCGCTCACGCAACTTGGCAATCTCATCGCGCATCTGCGCCGCCGCTTCAAACTCCAGATCCCGCGCCAGCTGATACATCTTCTCTTCCAGCGCGCGAATGCGTTTGGTGATCTCGCTCGGCGAGCGCAATTCGGCTTCGTACTTGGCGCTCTCTTCGGCAGCCTTGGCCATGCCTTTGCGCTTCTTGCTGCGCGAGCCCGGCACGGTGGCGCCTTCCATGATGTCGGCGACGTCCTTGAACACGCCTTTCGGGGTAATGCCGTTTTCCAGGTTGAAGGCGATTTGCTTGTCGCGACGACGCTCGGTCTCGCCAATCGCCCGCTCCATCGAACCGGTCATACGGTCCGCATACAGAATCGCCCGGCCATTAAGGTTACGCGCCGCACGGCCGATGGTCTGGATCAACGACCGTTCGGAGCGCAGGAAGCCCTCTTTATCCGCATCAAGAATCGCCACCAGCGACACTTCCGGCATGTCCAGGCCTTCGCGCAGAAGGTTGATGCCGACCAGCACATCAAAAGTGCCGAGACGCAGATCGCGGATGATTTCGACGCGCTCGACCGTGTCGATGTCCGAGTGCAGGTAACGTACGCGCACGCCGTGGTCAGCGAGGTAATCGGTCAAATCTTCAGCCATACGCTTGGTCAGCGTGGTGACCAGCACGCGCTCCTCGATGGCCACGCGCTTGGAGATTTCCGACAGCAGATCGTCGACCTGGGTCAGCGCTGGTCGCACTTCAATCTGCGGATCGACCAGCCCGGTCGGACGCACCAGTTGCTCGACCACACGCCCAGCGTGCTCGGCTTCGTAGTTGCCCGGCGTCGCCGAAACGAAAATGGTCTGCGGGCTCACCCCTTCCCACTCATCAAAACGCATTGGCCGGTTATCCAGCGCTGACGGCAGACGGAAGCCATACTCGACGAGGGTTTCCTTCCGCGAACGGTCGCCCTTATACATTGCGCCGACCTGCGGCACGCTGACGTGGGATTCGTCGATCACCAGCAAGGCATCCGCCGGCAGGTAATCGTAGAGCGTTGGCGGCGCCGCACCGGCCGGACGCCCGGACAGGTAGCGCGAGTAGTTTTCGATGCCGTTGCAATAACCTAGTTCGAGGATCATTTCCAGGTCGAAACGCGTGCGCTGTTCGAGGCGCTGGGCCTCGACCAGTTTGTTGTTGCTGCGCAGGTATTCAAGGCGTTCCTGCAATTCGACTTTGATGTGTTCGATAGCGTCGAGCAGGGTTTCCCGTGGCGTCACATAGTGGCTCTTCGGGTAAAACGTAAAGCGCGGCATCTTGCGAATGACTTCGCCGGTCAGCGGGTCGAACGCGGAAATGCTCTCGACTTCGTCATCGAACAGCTCGATGCGGATCGCTTCCAGATCGGATTCCGCCGGGTAAATGTCGATCACATCGCCACGGACGCGGAAAGTCGCACGGGCAAAATCCATGTCGTTGCGGGTGTATTGCAGATCGGCCAGGCGCCGCAGCAATGCACGCTGGTCGAGCTTATCGCCGCGATCGACGTGCAAGACCATCTTCAAATAGGTTTCCGGACTGCCGAGACCGTAGATGCAAGACACCGTGGTGACGATGATCGCGTCTTTTCGCTCCAGCAACGCTTTGGTCGCGGACAGGCGCATTTGCTCGATGTGGTCGTTGATCGACGCATCCTTCTCGATGAAGGTGTCAGACGACGGCACATACGCTTCCGGCTGATAGTAGTCGTAGTAGGAAACGAAATATTCGACGGCGTTGTTCGGGAAAAACGCCTTGAACTCACCGTACAACTGCGCGGCGAGAGTTTTGTTCGGCGCCAGCACCAGCGTCGGACGCTGAATCTGCGAGATGACATTGGCGATGCTGAACGTCTTGCCCGAGCCGGTCACACCGAGCAGCGTCTGGTGCGCCAGCCCGGCTTCGATGCCCTCCACCAATTGGCGAATGGCTTCCGGCTGGTCGCCGGCGGGCTCGAAGCGGGTGACGAGCTGGAATTCGGACATATACACCTCTGGGATCGCGGCGTTCCGAGCAAAGCGGAACACCACGGGGACGACCGCAAACGACCGGTGTCGCGCAAGAAAAAACCTGGATTGTGCTCAATGTGGTGGCGATTGCCTCTGCTTTCAAGGCAAACGTCCTACATCCGGTAAAGTCTCTGACACGACCAATCGACTAACGGTCAAGAAATAAACGCAAAAACTTACCTGAAAAGCCGAATCGCCTGTCGCCATTGCTCGCAGATGGCCTCTATACTAGCTCCCCGTTTGTGCACCGCTCTAGTGCATTCGGCTGGAGCGCGACACGTCCCTCCACACTCCATTCAGAGCCGCCGTAATAATGAGCCTGTTCTCCGCTGTCGAAATGGCACCCCGCGATCCAATCCTGGGCCTCAACGAAGCATTCAACGCCGATACCCGGACCACCAAGGTCAACTTGGGCGTTGGCGTGTACTGCAACGAAGAGGGGCGAATTCCACTTCTGCGCGCCGTTATTGAAGCCGAGACGATTCGCGTCGCTCAACACGCTTCTCGCGGTTATCTGCCGATCGATGGCATCGCTGCCTACGACCAGGCCGTGCAAAAGCTGCTGTTCGGCAACGACTCGCCGCTGATCAGCGCCGGTCGCGTCATCACCACTCAGGCCGTCGGCGGGACCGGCGCACTGAAAATCGGTGCCGACTTCCTCAAGCAACTGCTGCCGAACGCCGTCGTGGCGATCAGCGACCCGAGCTGGGAAAACCATCGCGCGCTGTTCGAAACCGCCGGTTTCCCGGTACAGAACTACCGCTACTACGACGCCGCCACCCACGATGTGAATCGTGCCGGCATGCTCGAAGACCTCAACGCCTTGCCGAACGGCTCGATCGTTATCCTCCACGCTTGCTGCCACAACCCGACCGGCGTCGACCTGACCCCGGCGGACTGGAACAACGTGCTGGAAGTGGTTAAAGCCAAAGGTCACGTGCCGTTCCTCGACATGGCTTACCAGGGTTTCGGCGACGGTATCGACGAAGACGCCGCAGCCGTGCGTCTGTTCGCTGAATCTGGTCTGACCTTCTTCGTATCGAGTTCTTTCTCCAAGTCGTTCTCGCTGTATGGCGAACGCGTTGGTGCGCTGTCGATCATCAGCGAATCGAAAGAAGAAAGCGCGCGCGTACTGTCGCAAGTCAAACGCGTGATCCGCACCAACTACTCCAACCCGCCGACCCACGGTGCGAGCATCGTCGCCGCTGTGTTGAACAGCCCGGAACTGCGTGCGCAGTGGGAAGCCGAGCTGGCCGAAATGCGTCTGCGCATTCGCGGCATGCGTGAGCAGATGGTTGCCCTGCTGGCCGAGAAAGCACCGGGCCGCGACTTCAGCTTCGTCGGTCGTCAGCGCGGCATGTTCTCTTACTCGGGCCTGACCACTGAACAAGTGCATCGCTTGCGTAACGAGTTCGGCATCTACGCACTGGATACCGGCCGCATCTGCGTCGCAGCGCTGAACCAGAGCAACATCAAGGCTGTGACGGATGCGATCGTTCAGGTCATCTGATTTCGCCGCGTAATGAAAAAACGGGAAGCCTTGGGGCTTCCCGTTTTTTATTTGTCCCGAAAGACTCTCCACACCCTCTAGACTGCACACAAATCAAAACCTACAGGGTTTTGTATACATCAGCGAATCTTGTGAGAACAGATATGAAGAACGACAACCTGCGCGCCGACCGTGACGATCTGGATGATTTCATCCCCCGCGCATCGGCCAAACGCGAAAAAAGCCTGGTGCTGCAAGTAGCGGCCGGGGTGTTTCTCGGCGGCCTGGCCCTATGGCTGGTGCAATTGGCGGCCACCGCGGCCTACGCCAAGCTGATGCTCGGCACGATTACCTTCGGCAGTTAAGCCAGTTCGGTCGCACGCTGAGCGGCCGCATCGTCATAAACGACGTACAGCGATTCGGCGACCTGGCTTTTGATCGCCTTGGCGCTCTCCAGGCCCAGGACGAAACCTTCGGCCTTGCCGCCTGCGCGGTTCAATTCTTCGGCAGTGCTGGCCTGGGTGATTGCCTCAAAGAGTTTTTCGGCATGCGGCCCTACCCCTTTAGGCAGGCTGATTTGCGTGGTGCTCATGCGAATACCTCGTTGTTACGGGCAGAGTGACGGGCGGAATCTTTCATGGCGCGTACCTTATCGGCGAATGGCCGGCAGCGCGTGTGACCACTTCCGGGCGGCCATGGTAGACCTCTCTGGCAGTTCTGGTAATCGCCAATCGCTGACAAATCACCGTCCGTCCAGATGAATTGCGGTTTTTTACACCCCACGCTTGACTTCTCTTTTTGAATCAGTAACATACGCACCAATTCCGCAATAGCTCAGTTGGTAGAGCAAATGACTGTTAATCATTGGGTCCCTGGTTCGAGTCCAGGTTGTGGAGCCAAATAAAGATTCAGAAAATGCTTCAAGCTTCTTTGAATCGTAAAAAACCGCCTACGGGCGGTTTTTTTTCGTCTGGACTTTTCCCCATCGCACTATCACCAACTCGACCTCACACAAGAATGATTCTTAAAAACATTCACAAGGAATCAAACACGGGTGGTGAAACCTCGTGCCCACTTTATGAAAATCTCCCGGTCGGAGATTGACATTCAGTTTCCGCAAACATACTGTAACGCGATAAATGGATTTTCACCGACGCGACCCCTACAACCCATAAAGTTGCATGTCGTCGGTAGCTCTTACTTCGGATGCTAGATCATAAGCCTAGCATTAGCGAATGCCACTATCCGTAGCTTCCCTCGCTACCCGTCTGCGTGATCAAGAATATGCATTCAATATCGGATGCAATATGTGGGTCATCTTCGACCCTTTGACGCAAGAGGAAGTTACTATGGAACAGATTATTTCCCCATTTGCTGGAACTGTTGGCGGTACTGTCGGTGGCACGGTGGGCGGCACCGTCGGTGGAACAGTTGGCGGTACCGTTGGTGGCACAGTAGGTGGAACTGTCGGCGGTACTGTTGGTGGTACTTTCAGCGGTGCATTCAACAAGCACAACAAACTCAAAAATCATTTGACCAAGTGATTTTTTGCGCGCTGCATTTAATGCAGCGCGCTCCTACGGACAGGAGAGTTTATGCACCACAACTATAATATTTCGGCCGACTTGATGAAAGTTGAAGTCGAAAAGCATACTGCTGTATACCACCGTGAATTAGGTGCCTTGTGCTTATTGGATGAGGCTGCTCATGACGTGCTCAATAGCTTCTCGACTGGCCGCCCCATTCCTCAGAAGTGGCTCGACGAAGAAGCAACTTCCAGAGAAATCGAACTGATCCAGCAACTGGTTGCACGGGACTTTCTGATCACAGAAAAGACTCCCATCATTCCAGCGACCAGTGAGATCAGCCGCAAAGTCAACATTATCCAACTCATTCTGGCCAACGCCTGCAACTTCGGCTGCACTTATTGTTTTGAGGGCATTCAGGGCAAAGAAATGTCCGCCGAAGCCGAAATCGCCAAGCTCGACCAGATAAGATTGGTGTCGCTGGACGAAGTCAAAGTCGACCTCAATGATTCGATGTACGCATCGAAAGAACGCTTTGAACATCAGTACGACTCAAAAAATCGCCGGATGAAACCCGCGGATGCCATTCGCTATGTTGAAAATGCGCTGGAAGCCTGCCGTTCCACCGGCGTGAACAGCGTGATGATTCAGTTCTTCGGCGGCGAGCCCCTGCTCAATTGGAAGGCGATTGCAGCTGTGCTGGAGCGATTTGGCAACGGCCAGGCCGACGGCATGCATATCGCCTACTCCACCGTCACCAATGGCTCGCTGATCACTGAAGAAGTTGCCAAAACCTTTGCCAAATACCAGGTCGCGGTTTGCGTCAGCTTTGACTCGCCCACCAGTCCAAGCCGTCCGTTGAAAAACGGCGACGACAGCACCCCGGTGGTCATGCAAGGGCTGCGGATGCTGCAGGCAGAGAACAACCGTGTCGCGATCAATTCGGCCCTGACCTCTTCCACCTGGGAGGAGTTTGATGAGTCCATCGTCGACCTTGCTGTGGAAGTCGGCGCGGGTGAGATCGGCGTGGTCGTGGATTTCGACCCGAGTTTCTATTCCCGCTACGGCGCTGCCAACATCGTTGATCGACTGTGGCGTGTCGTGGAATACGGCAGACAAAGAGGCGTCGTCCTGACCGGCTACTGGCATCAGATCTTTCAGGTCTTGCTCGGCTACGACGCCGTCTCCGAGCGAGGCTTCAAGAACTGCTCAGCCAAAGGCGCGCAATTCAGTATCGAACCCAATGGCTCGGTATTTTCCTGCAAGGCCGGCTCTACGCTCATTGGCTCCATCGAACAAAAAGCCGAGATCCTCAACGAGCCCGCCTATCTGGCGCACGCTCAATTGCGCCGAGAAAACCCCGAATACTGCCGTGGCTGCTCGATCGAAGGCTTCTGCGGTGGACTGTGTCTCGGCCCGTTGGAAAAGAAATATGCCGCGATCGATGTTGTAGAAATTTCGGCGTGTGATTTTTATCGCGGGATTACCCAGAAGCACATCAAGGCGCTCAAGCCGTTCGAAGTTCCAACCTTCAACCTGACTCCCGCTTAACAAGGACAAGAACATGCAAGATGCACTTTCCCGGGTCGTCGAAAACGAAATGCCACAGTTCGCGACCGCAGGTTTCGAGACCATCCACACACCGCCAATGTCCGACGCCGTCATGGCGTCGTTCGACAACATGCCCCGAGACGGGCACAGCCTGAAAAGGCTGCGGGAAATCCGACTCTCGCAGTACCTGACCTACAACGAAGAAGGCCAGTGGTTTTGCGCATTGCTCCCGCGGCGCAAGTACATTCAGTCGGCAGCCCACATCAATCTGCCCGAGGCTGGCGGCGTTTTTCGTCACCGCGAGCAGCTGGAATGCGACCCGGGCCCGCTCATCGCGTCCATCCTGGATCAACTGCCGGTCAGTCGCTCCGAGTTCTTTCACGTCAACGTGAACCAGATTCGCGTCATCGCCAACCACGAGTTCCGTGGTGTCACCGTACCGGAAGGCCCCCATCGCGACGGCCACCAGTACAGCGTTATCGTGGTTGCCAGACGCAGCAACGTGACGGGTGGCGAGACCCAGATCATCGACCCTCAAACCCAGGAAATCGTGCACCGGGAAACCCTCGGCGAGAACATGGCGGTCCTGATTGATGATGAACGCTATATCCATTACGCCACCGATATCGCACCGGCATCTGGAGAAACCGGTTACCGCGATATCTGGGTCGTAGAAATCAACAAATGGCAAAACCGGGCGTATGGCCCGGCCCACGAAGCGCGCGCCAGTCAATAATTGCTTTTCAGGAAATCCCGACATGACATCAGCTTCGGATGTGCAGCCACTGCGTCTTCACACCTCAAAACGCGTCATCCCGACGTGTCTGGCGATATTACCCATAGGCCTTTTGTTTGGCGTGCTCGCCGTGCAGGCAAAGTGGACCGCATCCGAAGTCCTGATCTTCAGTGCGCTGGGTTTCTCCGGAAGCGGCCAGTTCGCGTTACTGCCACTGGCCGACAGCGCCATTGGCTTCTCGACCATGTTGTTCTTGGCGATTGCGATTAACAGCCGTTATATACCGATCGCGTTTTCGACCGCATCAAGACTGCCGAAAAGTGCGGCGCCTCGTGCATTAATGGCGCACTTGTTGGGTGACGAGGCGTTTGCACTGGAGCAATCAACTGACCGGCTTGCCACAGTGGCGGCCATACGCTTCTCCATCTTTGGCACATGGGTTGTTTCGTCAGTCGGCGGAGTATTTTTGGCCAACTTGTTGCCTGATCTATCGCTGATTGAAAACATCAACATTGGCATTCCTGCCAGCCTGGTACTGTTGATTCTGTCCACCCAACAAATAAACCAGCGGCTATTCAAAAGCGATCGCAGCAAAGAGTTGTTCCGCGAAGTCACGCTGTGCGTCAGCATCGCGCTGGCATTCTTTTGGTTGTTAGGCCCGCTATGGTTTTGGTTGCCGAGTATATTATTAATGACCTGGCGATTCGTGAGGATTGGATTATGAATAACAACTTTCATCTTCTTGCAATTGCTGCGCTAGCGTTAACCAGTGTTTTGGTACGCATTATTCCGGTCTTTATAAAAATCAATATAACTGACACTTCCAAAGCCGTTCTGGAACGCGCCTTACCCTGCGCTGTTTTTATCACATTTGCCGTTTATATCTGCGCCACCGAAATACTCAAGAACGTGATTCCGGCGACTGCGGCCATTTTATTTACGCTGCTGCTGGTATTCGCGACAAGAGCAAGTTTGATTACCACCACTCTGCTCGGCTCATTGATTTACATAGCCGTACAACTCGCGCTGAATCACATGACCTGACAATAATAAAATCGAGATCAGATAATGCTCTATAACGACATTCTTGATATCACCCTCACCGATGAAGACCGAGTCGCATTGAGCGACTCCATCGGTTTGCTGCTGGAAACTCCCTTTGATCGCACCTCCAAGACTTACGCTGACGCCGTCCTCAAGTCCGCGTTACCTGTTCAAACCATCCACGACTGCCTGTTCAATTCGCGCCTGCCTTTTTGCATCGTGCGCAATCTTCCCGTCGACACCTTCGGCACCAATGGCAAACCCACTGCCCACGATTTGACCTCAGCCATTCTGGTCGGCATCACGCATGCCATTGGGCTCAATCATTTCGGTTATCCAGAAGAAAAAGACGGAGCCATTTTGCAGGATGTGCACCCGATTGAAGGCTGGGAAGACACGCTGTCGAATGCCGGCAGAATCCTTTTCAACCTGCACGTCGAGAGCCCGTTTCTGCCCCGAGCGGCAAGGCCCGAAGCCGCCGCGCTGATTGCCATCAACAACGACGCACAATCGGCCACCCGAATTGCCATTGTCGAGCAAATCAACCATGCGCTGGCGCCAGAGGTGATCGAAACCTTGTGCCAACCGCTGTTCACCTATCGGCACGACCAGTCATTTGCCGTCAACGGCTACACGCTGGTCTCCCCGCCCTCGCCGTTTCTGAAAACCATCGATGGGTTTGAAGAGTCGCGCTGCGCGATTTTTACCAATGCCTTGAATTCCCAGGCTGAGGCGGCGGTGCACGCGTGGAAACAGAAAGCCGAAGAGACTGCGTTCAACCTCGTTTTGAATCCGGGTGAAATGCTGATTTTCAATAACTATCGTTGCGTCCATGGGCGAGACGCAGTGACGGGGCGACGCTGGTTGAAGCGCGTTTATGGCTCACGAACGCTGGACCTGGCAGACGATGCTGATCTCGTCAGCGTATGGAGCGCAGTGGGTTCACCGTCCACCGACCACGCTTTCTGATCAACGCTAGACGCAATAGAAAAGGGCCGATCAGTCTCGCGACTGATCGGCCCTTTTCTATTCATTGCAACGATCAGACATGCTCGCTGCTCTTGGCATGCGCTTTCGGCGCGCCATGGCCGTGATCGTGGTCATCCGGCTCAATCACCGGCACTTCCTTGCCATCACAGTCATGCAACTTGCCGTCGCTGAAGTAATCGCCTTCACGCAGCGCCGCCAGATCGCGATAACGCAGGGTGCGCTCTTCCGCCGCGGCAAACACCGACTGCTGATCCGAGTTGCCCGCCGTGAAGTGGTTGAACGCCAGGTTCAGCAGGATCGCCATGATCGCCGAAGAGCTGATGCCCGAGTGGAAAATCGTCGCGAACCAGCTCGGGAAGTGATCGTAGAAGTTCGGTGCAGCAATCGGGATCATGCCGAAACCGATCGAGGTCGCGACGATGATCAGGTTGACGTTGTTGCGGTAATCAACCTTCGACAGCGTGCGGATACCGCTGGCCGCTACGGTACCGAACAGCACAATACCAGCGCCGCCGAGTACCGAGGTCGGCACTGCCGCGATGACCCGGCCCATGAACGGCAGCAGGCCGAGAATCACCAGGAACACGCCACCAGTGGCCACCACGTAACGGCTCTTGATCCCGGTCACCGCCACCAGCCCGACGTTCTGGGCGAAAGCGCTCTGGGTGAACGAACCGAAGATCGGCGCAAACATACTTGACAGCATGTCGGCGCGCAGGCCGTTGCCCAGACGCTTGGAGTCGACCTTGGTGCCGATGATTTCACCGACGGCGAGGATGTCCGCCGAGGTTTCCACCAGCGTCACCATGACCACGATGCACATTGACAGGATCGCGGCGAAGTGGAAGGTCGGCATGCCGAAGTGGAACGGCGTCGGGAAGCCGAACATCGGGCCAGTGGTCACGTTGGAGAAGTCGGCCATGCCGAGGAACACTGCCAGCACCGTACCGATCACCATGGCCAACAGGATCGACAGACGCGAGATGGTGGAGCTGCCGACCTTGCTCAGCAACAACACCAACACCAGCGTGACCGCCGCCAGACCGATGTTCTGCATGCTGCCGAAGTCCGGCGCGTGGCTGTTGCCGCCCATGGCCCAGCGAGCGGCCACCGGCATCAGCGTCAGGCCGATGGTAGTGATCACAATACCGGTAACCAATGGAGGGAAGAACTTGGTGATACGCGAGAACACCGGCGTGATCAGCAGGCCGATCAGCGATGCCGCAATGACGGCGCCGAGCACCGACTGGAAGCCGCCCTCCCCGCCGCTGCTGACGATCGCGACCATCGTCGCCACGCCGGAGAACGACACGCCCTGAACCAGCGGCAACTGACAGCCAAAAAACGGCAGACCCAGGGTTTGCAGCAGTGTCGCCAGCCCCCCCGCAAACAATGAAGCAGCAATCAGCAAACCAATGTCCGCCGGCGACAGCCCGGCAGCCTGACCGATGATCAGTGGCACCGCGACAATACCGCCATACATGGTCAGAACATGTTGCAGGCCGTAAGCCATATTCGCGCCGACCCCGAGATTCTCGTCCTCGGGCCGTTGGTGTGAAACATGGGGCGTTTTCATGGTGGGGGGTTCCCTGGTTTTTGTTATGCGCACACTGTATTCAATAGTCGTGACAAATGTCCATAGAGTTGTATACAACTTATCAGTCACAAAATGGTTAGGTAGCCATCCAACCTTCTAGCCTGCGCGTTCCATCCCCCACAAATCCGGCAACACATCCCCTCCGGTGCCGGCGCCTGCCCCCACTACGCTGAAGTGTTCACGGCGACCGACGGTGCAGTCGCGCCCTTTTTTATACATATAAAGTATGCATAATGAAGTCAATTGAAATTCAGTACGACAAAAGCAAGAACGCAGCCAACAAACTCAAGCACAAAGGCGTCAGCCTCGCCGAGACCGAAGCGGTTTTTCACGACGAACGAGCCCTGACGATTGAGGACAACGATCACGATGAACAGCGCTGGGTCACCCTCGGCCTCGATAGCAAGGGACGTTTCCTGGTCGTTGCGTACAGTTACCGCGAAGCGAATGTCGTTCGAATCATTTCTGCACGTGTCGCCACACCGAGCGAACGTTGCGCGTATTTTCTGGAGGCATGACCAATGAAAGACG
The DNA here is from genome assembly GCF_050586545.1 of Pseudomonas sp. WC2. Classification (NCBI taxonomy): domain Bacteria; kingdom Pseudomonadati; phylum Pseudomonadota; class Gammaproteobacteria; order Pseudomonadales; family Pseudomonadaceae; genus Pseudomonas; species Pseudomonas sp. WC2. The sequence continues at coordinate 92,084 of NZ_JBOBDR010000015.1, forward strand.
AATATGACTTTTCCCAAGGCAAACGCGGCGCCGTGGCGTCAAACAAGGGCAAGACCCGAATCACCATCATGCTTGACGATGCAGTGATCGACGCCGCGCGCGCCGTGGCGGAAAACGAAGGTTTCGGCTACCAGACGGTGATCAACAACACGTTGCGCCATGCCCTGCTGGATTCAGACCCGCAAGAACACATCGAGCACTCGGCGCAGTTGAAGAAAGGCATCACCGCCGCCGACCTCAAGAGTCTTGAGAAGCGATTGTCGGCGGCGGCTGGGGAAATCCGTCGGGTACTGGAGCCCGACGCCAAACCTTAGGCTCAGCGCGGAGCAATCACCCGCTCAAGGGAATGCCGTACAGGCGGCTCGTCTGGCAGGTGAATCTCGAACTCCTGCGCCAACAACTCGATCAGTGCCGAGACGTCGGTGATTTCGCGCCGTTCGCTGTCCGCGCCCATGCGATGCATCGCGAAGCTGCCGTTGTTCAGCGTCTTGCGCCAGCCATCGCCGGTACGCGCGGCCATTAGCCGCTGGGTGAACGGTGACCGCGGATGGGTCGAGACGTACCAGTTGCCGATGGTGTAATCGATGTCCTCCTGGCGCTGCAGGTCGAACAGGTACATTGGCCGCCACTCCCCCGCGACACAGGCGCGCAGCATGTAGCCATCCGCCTGCTGTTCGAGGCGGTAAGGTTCGTGCGGGGTGGCTTGCTCGGCTTCGCTGTCGAGCAGCAGCGGCGCGGTCGGCACCATGCCACCGAAGCCGACGTCGGTGATGTAACGCACGCCGTCGAGGGTGACCAGGCTCAAGCGGTGCGTGCGGGCGGTCCACGCGCCTTCAGGTTGATTCATCACCACACGACCGCTGATGCCCCGAGCGTCGAAGCCCAGCTCCCGCAACAGGGCAAAGAACAGATGATTCAACTCATAGCAGTAACCACCGCGCCCACCGAGCAGGACTTTGGCTTCAATGGACGGCAGATCAATCAGCACCGGCGCCCCGGTCACGGTCGCCAGATTCTCGAACGCAAAGGCGCCGGTGTGGCGCAGCTGCAACTGGCGCAAAGTCGCCAGCGTCGGCGCTGGCGGTGCATCAAAACCCAGGCGTTGCAGGTACACCTTCAAATTCGTCAGGCGTGGCTCACTCATTGCTCGATCCTTATGCATGGGGCCGCAGTTCACTGCGTTGATGGTCGCCATGTATACGGGATCAGGCACTGCTTTCGACAATTGATTTCGCCAATCGCCTGCTAGCGTTTCTTGCGCGAGCCGATCCGAATCCAGGTCGGCGCATGGTCACTGGCGTGTGGCTCATTGCGTACCCAGGCGTCGACCCCGGCTTCATGTAAATAAGGGCTGAGCGCCGGATTGAGCAGCAGATGATCGATGCGCAGGCCGGAGTTGGTTTGCCAGTGTTGGCGGAAGTAATCCCAAAACGTGTAGAGACGATCGTCGGGATACAGATGGCGCAGCGAATCGGTCCAGCCTTGATCGAGCAAACGCTGGTAACACTCACGGCTCTCGGGTTGCAGCAGAGCGTCCTTGAGCCAGGAGCGGGTGTTGTAAATGTCCATGTCAGTGGGCACGACGTTGTAATCGCCGGCCAGCACTACCGGGTAATCGCTGCTTTGCAGGTCTTTCGCATAGCTGATCAGCCGCTCGAACCAGGCCAGTTTGTAATCGAACTTCGGCCCCGGTTGCGGGTTGCCGTTAGGCAGGTAGAGACAACCGACCAACACGCCATGCACCGCAGCCTCCAGGTAACGACTGTGCTTGTCGTCAGGATCGCCCGGCAGACCGCGGCGGCTCTCCAACGGTTGCGCATCGCGGGCGAGAATCGCCACGCCGTTCCACGCCGTCTGGCCTTGCCAGATCGCGCCGTACCCGGCGGCCTCCAGTTCGGCAGCGGGAAAAGCACTGTCGACCGATTTGAGTTCCTGCAGGCAGGCGATATCCGGTTGCTCGCGCTTGAGCCAATCCAGCAGGTTCGGCAACCGCGCGCGTAAACCGTTGACGTTATAAGTGGCGATCCGCAGGTTTTTCATTGGCTGAGGCTCCTGCCCAGAGGCTGTGAAAATTGTGACCTCATGAGCGTTGCGCCGGTTGCATCGGATCGCCCGGCTGCGGCGTAATAGGCGCTCGTCCTTTGTCCGCACTGCCGAGACCTGATTGCCATGCAAACCACGCTGCAAGGTCAGCGCATCCTCCTGCGCCCGCTTCAGTATTCAGATGCTGCCGCCCTGCTCCACGCTGCCGCCGACGGCGAGTTGTGGAACCTCACGGTCACCGTCGTGCCTTCGGTCGACACCGTCGACAGCTATTTAAAAAAAGCCCTGGATGGCCGTGACGCTGGCACGGTGATGCCGTTTGTCATCGTTTTAAAAGACACCGGCGAGGTGATCGGCTCAACGCGTTTCTGGAAGATCGACCCGCTCAATCGCAAGCTGGAAATCGGCAGCAGCTGGATCTCAGCGAGCTGGCAGAAATCCTTCGTCAACACCGAAGCCAAGTACCTGATGCTGCGTCACGCCTTCGAAGTACTCGATTGCGTGCGGGTGCAGTTCACGACTCACGAGAACAATCAGAAATCACGCCACGCGATCCTGCGCCTGGGTGCGCAGCAAGAAGGCATCGTCCGGCATGAGCGGATCATGCCGGACGGACGCAAGCGCAACTCGGTGCGGTTCAGCATCATCGACGACGAGTGGCCGCAAGTGCGTCTGCATCTGGAACAGAAACTCGCCGGCTACCGGTAACACTCAGGCGCGGCTGCGCAGCCACTGCAGGAAACCTTTTTTCGGCACCACCACCGGCGCTTCCTCGGTCAGGGATTGCGCCTTGTGCAGACGATAATCGAGCAACGCTTGCATCGCGTCATTGATGTCGTGGCGGGCGTCGAGGCAGGGCTTGAGGTAGGACTTTTCGATGCGATAAAGCACACAGAAGGTCTTCGCCGAAAAGTCCGCCGGCAATGAGGAGTCGGACAGAATCCCCGCCTCGCCGATCACTTCGCCCGGCCCCATGCGCCCGGATTCGAACGGCGTGCCGTGGCGCATGAGGGTCACCGAGACCACGCCGGATTCAATGATGAACAGGTGATCGCTGACCTCGCCGCCCGCCAGAATGATGTCCCCGGCACGAAAGGTTTTCAGGGTCATGTTCTGGCTGAAGGTGTCTTTCTCTTCCTGACGCAATGTCGAGAATATCGGCGAACTGTCGAGCAACGCCCGTGGCCGCGACAGGTTGCTTGGCACGCTGGTCTCATTGCTCGACAGCAGATTGACCCCGGACGCCTGCAAATGCCGAAACGCCAGGTCGAACAACTGATTGCGCACTACGCGCTTCTCACCCATCGAGGCGACGAAACCGCTGATCTCGTACTCCGCCCCGCTATTGCCGGAGCTTTTCAGCGCAACGCTCGGCGCTGGCGAGTCGAGCAATTGCCGACAGCCCTGCATCGCCCGCTCCAATGCCTCGACGACTGAACTGGGCCGCGCATGGGGGCTGACCTGCACACTGACCGCGACGCCGAACATATTGCTCGGCCGACTGAAGTTGATGATCTTGGCCTTGGCCGCCAGCGAGTTGGGAATCACCGCCATGCTGCCCTGACTGGTTTGCAGCCGCGTGGCGCGCCAATCGATGTCGGTGACCCGGCCTTCGGTGCCGTCGATGGAAATCCAGTCATCGAGTTGATAGGGCTTGGTGGTGTTGAGGACGATCCCGGAAAACACATCGCTGAGCGTGCTCTGCAAGGCCAGGCCGACGATGATCGCCAGCGCTCCGGAGGTCGCCAATACACCTTTGACCGGCAGATCCAGCACATAAGCCAGCGCCGCAATGATCGCGATAAGAAAAATCACCGCGCCGAGCAGGTCCTGCAATAGCCGCCCGGTGTGGCCGACCCGTTGCATCATCACCGCGCCGATCAGCACCGTCAGGGTCCGCGCGCCGAACAGCCACCAGCCGATCTGCAACCCGGTCGCCGCCAAATGCAGCGGCACGTTATCGGCCCACGGTGCGGGCTCCATCGGGTTGAGGCCTTCGTTGAACAACAACACGCTGAACAGGGTGAAGATCAGCACGCGCACCAACAGCTTCCACTCGCTGCCATGGGAACTGATCAAACGCCACAGACCGAGATCGAGCAGGATCAGGATCAACGCGCAAAACAACGGGTGTTCGGTCAGCAGAGACAGCATCAAACAACTCCGACGAAGGCCAATCGCGAGAAGATCGCACAGATTGGGCAAGTGTAGGAGCAATTGATTTCAGCGGTAGAACGCCCGCGCAAAAACACGAAAACCCCTGCGGAAGCGAGCTTGCTCCCACAGGGGTTTGTGCTGTGGCCGGGTTAGCCGTGCATCTGGCCGAAGCGGCCGGACTGGAAGTCGGCGAACGCCTGGTGGATTTCCTGCTCGGTGTTCATCACGAACGGGCCGTGGCCGACGATCGGTTCGTCGATCGGCTCGCCGCTGAGCAGTAGCACCACCGCGTCCTGGCTGGCTTCGAGGGTCAGTTGATCGCCGTCACGTTCGAACAGCACCAACTGGCCTACGCTCGCCGATTCCACGCCGTTGATCCGAACCGAACCTTTCAACACCACCAGCGCGGTGTTGCGCCCTTCGTGCAGATCCAGCGTCAGCAGCTTGCCAGCGTTCAGGCGCAGATCCCACACGTCGATCGGCGTGAAGGTGCGCGACGGACCGGTTTGGCCTCCGAACTCACCGGCGATCAAACGCAGGCTGCCGGCATTGTCCTTGAGCGCGATGCTCGGGATGTCGCTGTCGACAATGGTCTGATAGCCCGGCGCGGCCATTTTGTCCTTGGCCGGCAGGTTGACCCACAACTGCACCATCTCCAGTTTGCCGCCGGTTTTGGCGAAGTTTTCCGAGTGAAACTCTTCATGGAGAATGCCGGAAGCGGCGGTCATCCACTGCACGTCGCCCGGGCCGATGACGCCGCCACTGCCGGTCGAATCGCGGTGCTGCACTTCCCCGTCATACACAATCGTCACGGTTTCGAAACCACGGTGCGGATGCTGACCCACGCCACGCCGTTCGGTGGTCGGGGTGAAATCGGCAGGGCCGGCGTGATCGAGCAGCAGGAACGGGCTGATGTGTTTGCCCAGGTTGTCGTAGGAAAACAGCGTGCGAACCGGGAACCCATCGCCGACCCAATGGCCGCGCGGGCTGGTGTAGATACCGATGATGTTTTTCATGGTGGTCTCCAATGGGGTGAGTGACGCAATGGATTCATCATAAATCTGTAGGCATTAATGCACTAGACGGCAAAAACCAGTCTCAGCGTTCTATCTGCAGAACGATGGCGCTTCGCGCATTCGCGAGCAGGCTCGCTCCCACAGTGGATCCCCAGTGTCCTCAAAACCTGTGGGAGCGAGCCTGCTCGCGAAGAGGCCAGCCCAGACAACCCGGAACCCACATAGATTCATGACTTCTGATCAACACTGCTTTGCCCCACCAGCGGTTTTTCCCGAGGAACCAGACGCGGATACTCAGGCCCATTCCCACTACAACCCTGGAGTCTTCATGTCTGTTCCTGCTTTCGGCCTCGGTACCTTTCGCCTGCAAGGCCAAGTGGTCATCGATTCGGTCAGCACCGCCCTTGAACTCGGCTACCGGGTAATCGATACCGCGCAAATCTACGACAACGAAGCCGACGTCGGCCAGGCCATCGCCGCCAGCGGCATCCCGCGAGAAGAACTGTTTATCACCAGCAAGATCTGGGTTGCCAACTTCGCCCAGGATCACCTGATCGCCAGCCTTAAGGAAAGCCTTGAAAAGCTGCAAACCGACTACCTCGACCTGACGCTGATCCACTGGCCGTCGCCAGAAGATCAAGTGCCGGTCGAAGAATTCATGGGCGCTTTGCTGGAGGCCAAGCGTTTGGGCCTGACCCGGCAGATTGGTGTGTCCAACTTCACCATCGACCTGATGCAACAGGCGATCGCCGTGGTCGGCGCAGAGAACATCGCGACCAACCAGATCGAACTGCACCCGTATCTGCAAAACCGTAAAGTGGTCGAGTTCGCCCAGAGCCAGGGCATCCATATCACGTCGTACATGACCCTGGCTTACGGCGAGGTGTTGAAAGATCCGCTGATACAGCAAATCGCCGAGCGCCTGCAAGCCACCCCGGCGCAGGTGACATTGGCCTGGGCCATGCAATCGGGATACGCGGTGATTCCGTCGTCGACCAAGCGCGCTAACCTGCAAAGCAATCTCGGCGCTTGCCGCCTGACGTTGAGCGATGCGGATATGAATCTGATTGCCACGCTGGATCGCGGCCATCGCCTGACCAGCCCCAAAGGCATCGCGCCAGCCTGGGATTGATCGCTCAAGCCTGAAGACGTTGCGCGAGTCCCTGCAGGGCTTCGCGCAATGTGTTGATGGCCGGGTCAACCGCCACGGTGTCGATGGCGCGGCACGCTCGCTCGAGGTCGACGCACGCCGCCACCACCCGCGCCGCGCCGACCATTTGCGCCCCGCCCTTGATGTGATGGGCAAGGTCACGCAAGCCACCGCAATCAGGTTCCTGGCTCAGATCGTCGAGACGCTGCAGATCGTGGTGCAGGCTGTTCAACACTTCGCTGCGCAAGCGATCCATCAGCGCGTGATTATCCCCGGCCATCTGCTCCAGGGTACTGAGGTCGATTTCCGTCAAATCAGGCTCAGCGATCACCTCGATTTCACCTTCACGATGACCGAATCCTTCCAGCGCCTGCTGTAAATCACTCAAGCGAATCGGCTTGAACAGGCAATCGTCCATGCCGGCTTCGAAACAGCGTAAACGCTCCTCAGCCTGCGCATTGGCGGTGAAGCCGAGAATCAAACACGGCGTGCGGTCGCTCGCGGCCTCTTCATCACGAATGGCCCGCGTCAATTCGTAACCATTGCAGCGGGGCATGTTGCAGTCGGTGATCACCCCGTCGAACGGTTGCGCTCTCCAGCGTGCCAGCGCTTGTGCGCCATCCTCGGTGTCGACGGTTCGGTGCCCGAGTTCACTCAATTGCCAGCACAGCAGCAAGCGATTCACCGGATGGTCGTCGACCACCAGGATGCTCAGTGAGCGCGCCGGTACGACGGCGGTTTCAGGCACGACCGGGTTTGGCTCCCGGGCATCCAGCAACGACACATCGAGCCTGACTTCAACCCGCGTTCCCTCCGCTGGCTCGCTGTCGAGCCGTACGGTTCCACCCATCATTTCACAGAGGCTGCGGCTGATTACCAGCCCCAGTCCGGAACCACTGCGAGCGGCTTGAGGATGGTGACCGGCCTGGACGAAGGGGCTGAACAGCCGATGCTGATCCTCATCGCTGATGCCGATGCCGGTGTCCTCAATGATCACGCTGATCGCCAAGCGCTCGGCGCCGCCGGTGGCCACAACAAGTTGCAATCTCACCTCGCCTTCCTCGGTGAACTTGATCGCATTGCTCAGCAGATTCGACAACACTTGCTTGAAGCGCGTCGGATCGATCAGCACGTCGACGTCACTCTGCGCGTCCAGGTCGATTGACCAGATCAAGCGCTTCTGCCGCGCCAAACCTTCGAAGACCCGGCATACCGATAGCACCAACTCGCGCAGATTGGCACGCTCCGGAGCGAGCGAAAGATGCCCCGACTCGATCCGCGAGATGTCGAGAATGTCGCCGATCAACGCCAGCAATTGCTGCCCGGCATTGGAGGCCACCTGAATGGCCAAACGATCAGTCACGCCCTCTTCGGCGCGTTTCAAGGCCAGTTCCAGCATGCCGATCAGCGCATTCATGGGTGTGCGGATTTCATGGCTCATGGTTGCCAAAAATGTGCTCTTGGCCCGATTGGCGTCATCGGCGACATCCTTGGCTTGCTGCAACTGGTGCAACCATTGCTGACGCTGGCGAATCTGCCGGCGCTGAAAACCAATCCACACCAGCGCCAACACCAACAGACTGGCGGCACCGGCAAAACCCAGCAGAATTTCGCGGCGATGACGCAGCCAATAGCTGTCTTCGACGACGACATCATGGCTCCAGCGCTCGACCAACTCGTCCATTTGCTGTGGCGCAATGCTCAGCAGTGCCTTGTTCAGTATCGAGTGCAGAGCGGTGGCCTGTGGCGATGTGGCCAAGGCAATACGCGCCGGTTGATCGCCCACCGTGCCGTAGATACGTAAACGATCGCGGTAATGGCGAGCGATCAGATAACGCGCCACCAGCAATGAACTCACCGTCGCATCGACCTGCCCTTTGGCGATCAGCGCCATACCGGCCGCCGGGCTGGTGACCTCAACCAGACGGATTCCCGGTGCGTTTGCCGACAAATAGGCGCGCAATGGATGCCCGCGATAAATCGCCAGGCGTTTGCCTTGCAGATCGCCGAGCGTGAGCGGTCTTTGCGCCGTGGCCGCCCCGACCAGCACAAACGGGTTATTCAGGTAGGCGCGGGTGAAATGCAGCTCCGCTTCTCGCTCGCTGCTGGGGGTCACCACCGGCAATACATCAATCTCGCCGGCCTTGAGTTGCTCGATCTGGCGATCCAGTGAAGTCCCGCGCACGATCTCGACAGTCAGCCCGCTGCGCTGGCTGATCAGGCTGAGCAGTTGCGCCGACAGCCCGCTGAAACGGCCATCAGCGTCGAAAAACGTCAGCGGCGCAAAATCTTCGATAACCCCGACCCGCACACGCGGATGTTCATCAAGCCACGCCTGCTCGCTGGCACTGAGTTGCACCTGCGACTGCTCGGCCATTTCCGCGTGACCGGCGCTCCAGCGCTGCTCGATACGTTGACGGCGCTCCATGGGAATCGCCGCCAGCGCCTTGTCGACGATAGGCTTGAGACGCGCATCACGGCGCAGCAAGGCAAAACCGAAGGGGTTGGCATCCAGCCCCGCTGGCCCGGCCAGTTGCAGGTCATTGCGATAATTGGTGTTGATCAGGTAATTGGCGCTGATGAAATCGCCCAGATAAACGTCATCCGCACCGAATGCCACGGCACCGAGCGCATCCATCGCTGAAGGATAGCGTTGCACGTCTGCCCCGGGATAAACCCGCTGCACGCTCGACAATGGCAAGTAGTCCTCGACCACGGCGATGCGTTTGCCAACGAGTTCCGCCGGCTGCGGATCATCGACCCGGGTCACCAGCATCGGCTGATCTTCCGCGTAGGCCCTGGACAGAACGATCTCCGGGTCGGCAGTTTCAAATTGGTTGGACGTCCCCAAGAGATCCAACTCGCCATCCTTGAGTGCCGTGATCAAGACTTGCCGGTTGCTGAAGCGTCGGACTTCGATCCTGACGCCGAGCAATTGCCCCAGCAGATCGGCGTAATCGGCCGTCAGACCCTCCAGCTCATGCTGATTACGGGTGATTTCGAACGGCGGATAGTCCGGCCCGGAAACACCCATGCGCAGTACGGGATGTTCGCGCAGCCATTGGCGGTCCTGCTCATCCAGTCGTAGCTGCACGTTTTCCAGAACCGAACGCGTCAGCACGTCGAGGACCTGCGGCGTTTCACTCGCCCCGCAGATCGCGATATAGCTCAGATAGAGCAGGCAGATCCGGTACACCGCGCTCATGCAGAACGGCTCAGATCAACTGGTTGCGTTTGGCGAAACCGCGCAAGTGCACGACCGAATTCAACCCGAGTTTTTTCATCAGCCGGGTTTTATAGGTGCTGATCGTTTTGTGGCTCAGGAGCATGTCTTCGGCAATGGTTTTGTTGGGCTTGCCCTGGGCCAATTGCTGGAAAATGCTCAACTCGCGATCTGACAGCTGATCGATCATTTGTTTTTCGGTGAGCTGCACGGTGTTCAGCGTATTGACGCTGTCAGGCAGCGAGGTGAAATAGGTGTACCCCGACATGACCGCCTGAATAGCTTTGTGCAATTGCTGCAGTTGATTGCTCTTGGTCACATACGCCATCGCTCCGGCTCGCAGACAGCGCTCCTGATAGTACAAGGGGTCGTGCGAGCTGAAGATCAGAACGCGGCAATCCAGGTCATTGGCTTTGATTCGGGCCAGTACATCCAGCCCGTCGAGCGCTGGCAAACGCAGATCGAGAACGACCAGTTGGGGTTTGAACTCGCGAATCAGCGACACCACCTCGCTGCCATTGGAGACTTCGTGAATATCCTTGAAGCCTTCGGTTTGCAGCACGATCCTCACGGCGGCGCGCACCACCGGATGATCGTCGACGATCAGCGCTGACTTCATGAGCACTCCCAGTGCAAGACCTGACGATGACGCCACGGCTGTCGATGGTTTCTGACGCAGTGGCTGCGCAAAGACTGTTGCACGGAACGGGCTTTGATTCACCTGTCAGACCTGACAGTTGCGCCGTACGAAATTCTATGCATACGCACGTTGCGGCAAGGACGAGTCCTGCTTCCACCGGGGAGCATCGACCACAGCCATCAGGTGCCGGACAAGCTGGGCACTTGGCAACGCGGCGTGACTGATCTGCACGTTGTCCTGAGCGAAGCCGAGCGCCGTATTCATGGGCGCCGAGGGTTCGTTGTAGATCAAGACCTGGCGAACCTGCGGGTTATCGAGGAAAAACCCCAGCAGATCCAGCGAGTCCCCCGCCAGTGCGGCATTGATCACCACCGCGTCGAACGGTTCGCAGCCATAGTCAACCAGGGTCAACAGCTCGGCGAGGTCCTGCACCGGGGCAACACGGTAATAATCCAGACTGTTGAACAGACGCTCGATTTTCATCCGGTGAAAATGCTCTGGGTCGGCGATCAGAATGCGCAGGGCTTTATTGATCATGCTCAATCTCCCGGTGGTCAGGTGTTTGGAGGGCGCAAGAGTACGCAAGCCCACCAGATGGTTCTGTAGGACGATTCCGAAAAAACCGGTCATTCATCCGAGGTGTGTTGATCGCTGCGTTGCTGCAGCCAACTCAGCAGATCCTCGCCGGGCATCGGTCGCGCGTACCAATAGCCTTGTCCCAGCGTGCAGCCCAACGCGAGCAGTTCGCGGCGTTGCGCGTCGGTCTCGATCCCTTCGATCACCACGCTCATACCCAGGGTTTCGCCCAGCGCCAGCGTGCTGCTGATCGCGGCCCGGCAGCGTGGTTCGTGTTGCAGGTTGCGAATGAAATCGGCATCGAGCTTGATTTCGTTGAACGGTAATTGGCAGAGCCGCTGCAATGAGGAGAAGCCTGCACCGAAGTCATCAATCGACAGACGACAGCCCATCATGCGCAGGCGAACCAGTGTTTCAAGGCTGGTGGCCGGGGCTTCGAGCAGTCCGCTTTCGGTCAGTTCAAAGGTCAGGCTCGCGCCTGAAGTGGCATGGCGCGCCAGCAGGTTGCGCAATGTCGAGGTCAGTTCACCGCTGGCCAACTGCACCGCTTGCAGGTTGAACGCGACGTTCAAGGCAAAGCCCTGCTCGCGGGCTCGACGCTGCACCGACAAGGCCTGCTCAAGCTGGACAAACAGCAGTTCATCGAGCAAACCACAGCGTTCCAGCACTGGCATGAACAACGCCGGCGAGATCACCCCTTGCGTCGGGTGCAACCAGCGGCACAACACTTCGACGCCACACGCTTCACCGGTGTGCAGATTGAACTTGGGTTGATACCAAGCCTGCAATTGCTGCTCAGCGAGCGCCTGACGCACAGCGGCTTCGTCGGCCAGCGTGATGGCGGCGGCAGGTGGTTGAGACATGGCCGGGCGGTTGACGGCTTTATCGAGCAAATCGGCCAGCACCTGAACATGCAGCGGCTTGCCGACATCACCGAGCAATTCAAGGCCCAGCAACGCGACCATTTGATGCACGGCCCGGCGCAGGTCCGCCGACAGCGAACTGCTGATGATCACTGACTTCACTTGCCCCGTGGCTCCAACCCGCTGCAGAAACTCCAGGCCGTCCATCCCGTCCATCTGCAAATCGCACAGCGCGACGTCGACGGTGCCAACGGTTTGCAGCAGCGCCAACGCCTGAGCGCCGTCACTGGCCTCAAAGACTTCGCGGCAGCCGAGGGTACGCAGCATATTCACCGCCACCGAACGCTGGAACGCATGGTCTTCCAGCACTAATACACGAAGCGGCAAATCGGGCATGGAAGATGGCTCGCTGATCGACAATCCGCCGCCAGTCTGAGCCGATCCCATGCTTGAGTCCTTGGGAAATGTCCGAAAAACGGAAGGAAATCGCCTAAACATCGAGTTGCTCCAGCAAAGGGCCGAGGCTGAGCCGATCCGCTGAGTGGATCAGGCACAACTGGCGTCGTTGGGTGGCGTAGATCGTCTCGGCCTGCGGCTGGCCGCGCCGGACATCATGGATCACGCCGTGGCGGATCTGCGGATTGCGCTGGAAGAAACGCACGGGGTCGAGCCCGGCCGTCGCCAGAAGCTCACCGTTGATGATCATCAGATCGAAGTGCTCGAACGGATCGTGGGCGTAATGGGTCACGCCCAGCAATTCACGTAAGGAATGCACCCGCGTCGATGCGCGATAGCCCAGTTCCTTGAGGGATTTTTCGATTTGGTGATAGCGGCTGTGTTGCACTTCGGCGACGACAATTCGCCAGCATTTGTAGGACATTGGTTCTCGACAGTAGAGGAAAAGGTCAAAGCAAACGTGCGATGGAGAACACGCTAACCAAAACCGCCGCCCACCTATGTAGGACTATTCTTAAAAGACGAAAGTAAAACTCTCAAAATCTCAGAAGAAGCCCACGACGAATCGCTCCGTCGCGGCCTTTCCTTACCAGAGGTAGCGATAACCCAGGCTCACGCCAAACAGTTGTTCAATGTCATTGCCCTTGGCGTACTCGGCATCCAGCGAGATTTTGCTTTTTTCGCTGACCTGCAGGACGCCACCGAAACCTAGCTCCACGCGGTTGCCCGGCAACTCTGCGTCGAAGCGATTGCCATTGACCCGCACCTTGCTATTACCGGCATGCTCGGTGATGTAGGAGGCTTTGACGTAGGGCTGCGCCTTCATGCCGTTGCTCAGTTCCAGGCTGCGACCGAACAGCGAACCGACCCGACTTTGCAGCGAGTCCAGATCATCGGACTTGACCCGCAGGCCGTTGCTGGCGGTGTAGCTCGCGCCTTGGGTGCGGGTGGCGGTAATTTCCAGTTGTGGCTCGACAAACCAGCCGGCCTTAAGCTGGATACGCTTGCCGACCTCGATGTCGGCGCCGATGCCGTTGGTGCTGTAGGAACCTTTTACCGCTTGCCCCAGATTGGTTGGTGTCTTGATGTCCGTGTCGAAACGGCTGTACTTCAAAACGCTGTCGACGTACACGCCACTGTCGTTGAGGTAGGTGGCGTAAATACCGAACATGCGGCTGTCGATATCACCGGTCGCCCCTTCACCGAAATCCAGGTCGGAACGTGCCGAACCGAGCACGCCACCGACGTATACCTTGCCGCTGTCGAGAGCAATGGCTTTATCGGCGCCGACTTCCAGGCCAGTGATGTCCTGGCTGTAGGCGCGGCTGGAGCGTTCGCTGACATCGAAACGCTTGCCAATGGCGCGGGTCCAGATGCCCCCGTCATCCTTGCCCATGCGCAACTCGCCAAGGCGCTTGACCAGCGCGTTCATCTGCGCGCCCCAAAGCGTCGCGCCGGCCGTGTGCGCCGCAATCGCGGCGTTGGCGCCTTTGGACAGATGCTCTGGCGCTGGGTCAACCGGACGCGGCGGCGTTACAGGGTCAACGGGCGTTACCGGGTCAACGGGATCGATCGGCTTCACGGGATCGACGGGATCAACCGGTGTGGCCCCCGCGCTGCTCAACACCCAGTCATCGCCTTGCTGCTGCAAGGTGTAGCGGAACGCGCCGGCGTCGACATGGCCGCCGTACAGGCCGAATTTCGCGCTGCCGCCATTGGTATCGACCAGCAGCAAGCGACCCTCTGACGTGGTCGGTTCATGACCGGAATCGCCGACAATCAGCGTATGGTCACCGCTGGCCAACCCGGCGCCTTGCACTACCAGCAAATCGTGCTGTTCGCTGGCAATATCGGTATTCATCAACACACTGCCGTTACCGGACAGGGCGTTCACGGTGAAGGTCTTGAAGCTGCCGTCGGTGCTTGGCGCAAAGGCCAGACGACCGCCGTTGAGGGTCAGCGAATCCACGGTGTTCACGCCGCTCTCCATGACATTCACCGTGCCATCCGCCTCCGCCACCAGCCCGTTGGCCTGAGCGCCGCTGTACAGATTGACCTGTCCGCCAGCGCTGACTGTGCTGCGGTTGGCCGTGCCGCTGTCGTAGATACTTTGGATGCCGCCTTCGACCCGAGTGTCGTTGGCCACTGCCCCGCCGATCATGCCGCGACGAATCGTCTGCTCACCGCCGGTGGCGATCACACTGCCGTTAGCCGTGGCCCTGTTGCTGAGGTTCTGCACGCCACCACTGCCGACCCGGGTGTCATTGGCGATAGCCAGGACATCCAGCGTCTGCACACTGCCGGCGTTGATCACGGTGCGGTTGACCGTGGAATTGTTGACGGTCTGCTGACTGGCATTGAGCACGGTGTCATTGGCGACGCCGGTGCTGTTGACAGCTTGCAGGCCGCCGTCATTGAGCACGGTGCCGTAGCTGACCCCGCTGGAGACATTCTGCGTTGCGCCCTCGACCAGAGTGTCGTAGCTCACACCGTACTGGAACACGCTCTGTGCGCCGCTGCCGCTAACCGTCGTGCGATGCGCCGTGCCATCGGTACCAATCGATTGAAGGCCGGTGGTGACACTTTCGTCATAGACCACGGCCCCCCCATTGACCGACGGTGTGTAGGCGTTCGCCTGCAATGGCATCAGCAGGGCCACGGCCACGGCAACAGGGCTGAGTTTGAACAAGGGGGAACAGGTTTTCATCAACGGATCCTCACGGGAGCCCTTTCGGGCAACGACGTAAATCGGCTGAGTTCGAACCCGTGACACAACCGGTTCGCACTCGAAGAACCGGCAATTTAGAGAAGCAGCGAGACTTTCTGAGTAGGATTTTTCCTTTACCTGCGTAGGAAATTTCCGAAGAGCACTGTTCGGTCTTGACCGACTCTTTAAAGCAGAACAGCGGGCCCGTTGCAGGCCCGCCGTCTTCATCATCAGTGACGCGAACCCACTACGGACGAGCCGTAGGAGATAATCACCTCGACCCGCCGGTTGAGCTGACGGGAGCGCGCATTCGCGTTATCGGCAATCGGAAATTGCTTGCCGTAGCCTTGGGTGATCAGCCGATCAGCGCTGATGCCCATCTGCTTCAGCGCGAACGCCACCGCATCGGCACGCCGCTCCGATAGACGCTGATTGAAATCATCGCCGCCCACATCATCGGTGAAACCCTCGATACGCACCTTGCGTTCCGGGTTGGCCGTCAGGTATTGCGCCAGTTGCTCGAAGTTGCGCTGGCTGCCGTACTTCAGATCGGCCTTACCCGTATCGAACAGCACGTCACCGAAGGTCACGACTTCGCCGCGCTGGGTTTTCTGCGCCTTCAGCGCTTGCAGCGCTTTCAGTTGCTGGGTGCGCACGTCGAGTTGCACCTGAGTGCGCTCGGCATCGATTTTCTTCAGCCCGGCTTCGGCCTCGCGACCGAGGATGGTCTGCTCGGCGAGGGCGATTTTCTGCTGGGCCAGATACGCTAATTGATCGATGTCCGCAGCCTGGCGATCCTTGAGCGATGCCTGATCCGCCTTGTTCAGCGCAGTGAATGCATCCTTGGTTTCGAGGGCAGCCAGGGTGTTCGATTCGGGCTTTTGTTGCAACGCAGCAAACTGTCCGCGCGCCTGCAGCAGTTGCGGGTTTTCCGGCGGGGTCGCGCAACCGGCGAGCATCAACGCGCACAGCGAAGCGACAGGCAACAATTTGAAGTGGGTCATCGACGTTTCCTTATTGAGCGTTGGCTGGCGGGTTGAAACCGGTGACCGGGTCTTGCAGCATTTCCTGCTTGAGCACTTGGATGCCGCTGCGGGCATCGGTCAATTGTTTCTGCCATTTCACTGCTCGTGCCGTGCGTTCAGCGAGGTTGGCATCGGCTTCGATCTGCTCGGCAAGCACTTTGGCCTGCGGGTAGTTTTTCTCGCCGAGGGCGCGTTCCATCTGGAACATCTTGTCCTGCGCCGCTTTCATTTCCAGCGGTGCGTATTGCGTCGCTTCCGCCGAGACCGCACGGTTGACCGCATCGCGCGACAGACTGATCTGCTGCTCGGGGATCGGTGCACTGGCGCAGGCACTCAAGGCCGCCGCGACGGCCAGTCCACTGACGGCCAGGCGCACACGGGAAGACATACGTGGAAGGGTCATCAACAGCTCCAAACGTTAACTAGTGAAGTGAGCTCGGCGTCACGCCGAGACCACTGCACGTTAGCGATAGAGGTCGAGTAGCGAATGTAGGAAAATTCGCAAGAAAGGACTGGAAATCGGAAATAAAAAGTTACGCCAGATGCTCATCCAGTTGCGCGGCCAGTTGCTCCATCGATTGCTGGAGCTGGTCCACCGCTTCGGTCAGCACTTGGGTGTCCAACCCTTCACTGGCGAGCTCCAGCGCTTCACAGGCCTGGATCAACGTTTGCGCCTTGATGATCCGCGCACCGCCCTTGACCCGGTGGGCGAGATCGGCGAGCCCCGGGACGTCATGCTGGCTAAACAGACGCATCAGTTTGGCCATGTCCTGGGCATTGCTGGTGGCGAGATCGGTCAGCAGACTTTTGATCGAGTCGCGGTCGCCACGGGTCAGTTGTTCAAGACTGCCCAGATCGATGTCACCCGCTGCCAGCGGCAGTTCCTCGATCGCTGGACGCGGCTGCGCAACAACGCTGGCCAGACGCAGATTCAGATCCTTGAGGCTGATCGGCTTGAACAGGCAATCGTCCATTCCGGCCTCGGCGCAACGCTCCTTCTCTTCGGCCAGGGCGTTGGCGGTGAAACCCAGCACCAGGCTGCGCGGCAGCCCTCGCGCCGCTTCTTCATCGCGGATCGCGCGAGCCAGTTGGTAGCCATTCATGATCGGCATGTTGCAATCGGTGATGACTACATCGAATGCTTGCTGGCGCCAGGCGCGCAGTCCATGGGCACCGTCTTCGGCGTCAGTCACGCGATGGCCCAGGTAGCTCAGCTGTTGCGACAACAACAAGCGGTTGGCCGGGTAATCGTCGATCACCAGAATATTCAGGCTGTGCTGGCTACGCACTAGCGCTACGTCCTCGACCGGCGCAGCCACCAGCGGCTCGAGCGTCGGCAGACTCAGGCGCACTTCAATCTGCGTGCCCTGCCCCAACTCGCTGGACAATGTCAGACTGCCGCCCATCATTTCGCAAAGCGTGCGACTGATCACCAGACCCAGTCCGGAACCACTGCGTGCCGACTGACCATGGTTGGCCGCTTGCGAGAACGGGCTGAACAACTGCGCCTGATCCTCACGGGAAATCCCGCGACCGCTGTCCTTGACCCGCAGGCACAGGTTCAATCGCTCATCACCGTCAGGCGCCACCTGCACGCTCAGCACCACCTGCCCCGCGTCGGTGAACTTGATGGCATTGCTCAACAGATTCGACAGCACTTGCTTGAATCGCAGCGGATCAATCAGTACATCGACGTGACTCAAGGCATCCAGATCCAGTTGCAGGCGCAGCTGTTTCTGCCGTGCCAGCCCTTCGAAGATCCGCGCCACCGACTCGACCAGTTCACGCAGATTGGCGCGCTGCGGCGCCAGGGACAAACGCCCGGACTCGATACGGGCGATGTCGAGGATGTCACCGATCAGATCCAGCAAACCGCGCGCCGCGCCCGAAGCGACCTCGACCGCGAAACGATCGGTGATGCCTTGATCGGCTTTTTTCAGGGCCAGCTCCAGCATGCCGATGATGGCGTTCATCGGCGTGCGAATTTCGTGGCTCATCGACGCGAGGAATGTGGTCTTGGCGCGGTTGGCATCATCGGCCACGTCCTTGGCAATTTGCAGTTCCTGCAACAAGTGCTGGCGTTCACTGACATCGATCCATCCGGCGATCATCCCCGTGACGGCACCATCACTGCCACGGTAAGGCAGCATCCAGTGGTAGATGGTCAGGTTGCGACCGTCCGCCAGCGTCAGGCTGCGATCCTGAATACTCGGCTGCCCTCTTTCCATCACTTGCAGGTAATCATCGTGAAAACCCTGCGCCTGCAACGGGTCGCTCAGCACGCCTTGGGTGACGGTTTTGCCAATCACCGCTTCACGTTCGGCGCCGAACACTTGCAGGTAACCGCTGTTGCAAATCACCAGCCGGCCTTCACGGTCGCGCACGTAAATCGGATGTGGCGTGCCGTCGATGAGCACGCGCATGAATTCCATCTGATCGTTGAGGGCGATCTCCGCCTGCCGCCGCTTGCGCATCAACATGCGCAGGTAAGCAATCCAGCTCAGCGCCACCAACAACAACACGCCGGCGATCACGAAGCCTTGAATGATCATGCCGCGATTGCGCAACCAATAACTGTCATCGACCACCACGGCGCTGCGCCAGCGGTTGGTCAGCTCATCCATTTCTTCCGGGCTGATGCTCAACAAGGCCTTGTCGAGAATCGAGTACAGCTCCAGCGCCCCGCGGTTGGTCGCCAGCGCTATCCGCGCTGGCTGGGTGCCGACGGTGCTGGTCACCTGCAGTTTGTCGCGGTACTGGCGCGAGATCATGTAGCGCGCGCTGACCAGCGAATTGATCGCGCCATCCACCTTGCCCAGCGCCAGCATGTCCATGGCATCGGCGGCGTTGCGCGCAGGAATCAATTGCACGGAGGGATATTGCTCGATGAGGTACTCACGCAAGACGTTGCCACTGATCAACGCCAGGCGCTTGCCGGACATTTGGTCGAGGGTTTTCGGCTCACTGTCGCGGCGGGTGACCAGCACGAACGGGTTGATCAGATACGGCCGGGTGAACCGCAGCTCGCCTTCGCGTTCGCTGCTCGGCGTAAACGCTGCGAGCATGTCGGCCCGGCCGCTGGTGACCTCACTGACCAGATCGCCCACCGAGTCGACGCGTTGCATATCGAATTGCAAACCGGTGCGCAGGCTGATCTTGGCCAGCACGTCGGCACTGATGCCACGGAAATTGCCCGCATCGTCGACGAAGGTCAGCGGCAAAAAGTTTTCGTTGATCGCGACTTTGATCCGCGGATGCTTATCCAGCCAACGCTGCTCCTTGATGCTGAAATGGAGCATGTGCTGGCCCGGAATGGCCACGCCGCCGACGCTCCAGCGCCGACGGATGCTCATGCGTTCTTCGCCGGGAATGACTTGCAGCGCGGCATCGAGGATGCGCAACAGCTGAGCGTTTGTGCGCAGGACGGCGAAGCTGAAAGGCTGGGTTTCCATCCGCGAAAAATCGCTGAGCTGGACGTTGTTGAGGTAGTTCTTCTTGATAAGGTAATTGGAACTGAGCAAGTCGCCCAAATAGACATCGGCCTGACCGAACGCCACTGCGCCGATGGCCGTCAGAGTCGAGGGGTACAGTTGCACATTGGCGTCAGGGTAAAACGCCTTGACCAACTCCGGCGGCAGATAGTGATAGAGCATCGCCACCCGTTTGCCCGCCAGGTCCTCCGGCATCGTGTGACCTTCGTCGATGCGGGTCACCAGGGTCGGGTTATCGTCGGCGTACGCTTGGGAAATCGCCAGCTCGCTGTCCGCCGCCTCGAAGCCGTTGGCGGTGCCGACCATATCAATCTCGCCATTTTTCAGCGCCGCCAGCAGATCGCCGCGCGAGGCGTAACGGCGCACCTCGACTCTGACGTGCAGCAGTTGCTCGATCAACTGGGCGTAATCGGCTGTCAGGCCTTCGTAATCGTTGCCATTGCCGGTGATCGCGAACGGCGCGTAATCGGGGCTGCTGTCGCCGAGCAACAGCGTGCCTTTGCGGCGCAGCCAGCGCCAGTCCGGCTCATCCAGCGACACCGCATAATCGCTGACGTCCGAACGACCGAGCAGCTGCAGCGTGTCCGGTACGGGCGCGGCCACAACGTGCAACCCTCCCAAAGCGCCGAACAGCAGCAGGCCAGCAAGGCATTTTCTGACGGAGTTCATCATCTAGAGGAGGTTGTTGCGCTTGGCAAAATCAGCGAGATACACCACTGACTTGACGTTGAGTTTTTCGATCAGCCGCGTTTTATAGGTGCTGATGGTTTTATTGCTCAACAGCATGGCGTCACCGATTTCCTTGTTGCTGAGGCCTTTGGCCAACTGCTGCAGGATGGTCAGCTCGCGGTCGGACAGGCTTTGGATCAGCTCCAGATCCGTCGCCTGGCCATCGCTGCGCCGCACCGAACTGTTGGCGAGGTTGGGGAAAAAGGTATAGCCGTCCATCACCACTCTGATCGCCTTGACCAACTCGTCCAGGTCGTTGGTCTTGGAGATATACCCGGCCGCGCCCGCTTTCATGCAACGCATGGAATAGAACTGCGCCGACTGCGACGTCAGCACAAGAATCTTGCACGACAGATTGAGGGCGCTGATGCGCGCGATCACCTCCAACCCGTCGAGCTTGGGCATGGCGATATCGAGAATGATCAGGTCAGGCGTGTGCTCACGTGCCTGTTGCACCGCATCGGCCCCATTGTCCGCTTCGGCGACAACGTCGAAGTGCTCCTGTTTCAACAGCATTTTGACCGCAGAGCGAATGAACGGATGATCGTCCACGATGATCGCTTTAAGCATAAAAACCCCTGTAGGACACGTCGATGTACGACATCGGCAACGCCACGAACAACGATGGGACAGCAGTCCAGATAATCCGCGTGTCGAAAATACACGAGGATCACTGGAGTGTAGGAAATTTCTTGAAAATGTCTGAGCGAAAAGCTGTGAGGGTCAGTGCAAATCTTCCGGTTTTTCCAGCCATTGCAACAGATCGTGACCACTCATGGGGCGCGCCAGGTAATACCCCTGACCGATCTCGCATTCCAGTTCCAGCAAATGCTCGAGCACCTGAGGACTGCTGACGCCTTCGATCACCAACTCCATGCCCAGTGACCGGGCCAGCCCCCGCGTGCTGGCGACCATCGCGCGATTGCGCTGACGATCCAGGTGCTGGACGAAACGCCCCTCAAGCTTGATCTGGGTGAACGGCAACTGGCACATCAATTTCAACGACGAAAAACCGACACCGAAATCATCCACCGACAATCCGCAACCGAGCAGGCGCAAACGCAGCAGATTCTCCTGAGTGCCCGCCGGGCAATCGAGCAAACCGTTTTCCGCCAGCTCGAAGGTCAGCGCCGAACCTTTGAATCCATGACGCTCCAGTGTCTGTTTGATGTGCTCCACCAGCGCATTGTTATTGAGCTGCGAGGCATGCAGGTTGAATGACAGTTCCAGCGAGACCGCGCGATGACGCAAAATCCCCAGCAGGTTCAGGCCTTGCTCGAGCAGTTGCTTGAACATCTGGTCGG
The DNA here is from genome assembly GCF_050586545.1 of Pseudomonas sp. WC2. Lineage (NCBI taxonomy): Bacteria > Pseudomonadati > Pseudomonadota > Gammaproteobacteria > Pseudomonadales > Pseudomonadaceae > Pseudomonas > Pseudomonas sp. WC2. Next base: position 113,464 of record NZ_JBOBDR010000015.1, read on the forward strand.
TCAGGTCGTACGCCAATACGGCAGCGAGAAAGTCTGAAGGCAGCAATAAACCCCGGGTCGGATGTTCCCAGCGCGCCAGAGCCTCGATCCCGCTGACCGTGCCACTTTGCAGTTGAAACTGCGGCTGAAACCACGCTTTGAACTCGCCCAGCGCCAGCCCTCGACGTACGTCATCCTCAGTGGGCAACTCTTTGCTCAACGGCACCAGCGTCGGCACCGACCGAAGCCAGCTGTAGCGTTGCAACAGTCGATTCAAGGGGCGCAACTGGATAGGCCGGTTCAAGACACCGAGCAATTGCAAACCTGCCAGAGACGCCATGTGCCCCAGAGCGCGACTCAGCTCCGGCGGCAGTTCACTGCACAGCACCACCGCGCGCACCATGCCGCTGTGGCTGGCCAGTCGCAGGAACTCAATACAGTCCAGGCCACGATCCGTCAGGTCACACATGACAATATCGACCCCGCCGTGCAAATGCATCTGCACCATGGCCTGTTCGGCGTCCCGGGCTTGCAGCACGTCACGCACACTCAGACGGTGCAGCATCCTGACCAGCACGTTGCGGGTAAACGCGTGATTTTCCAGCACCAGAATTCGTGGGGAGGTCATCGTCCTTTCATCACTCAATAGACCCGGGAGCGGGATAGTGGCCGGCAACGGCGAGGATGGACGAAGGACTTATCCTTCATCCATGTAGGAAATTTCCCAAGATGCAGTGAACTCAGTAATAAATGATCTGCACCACCATGATGGCTTCGAATGGCCCCACCTCGGGATCACCCAATGCCACCACCGACGCGCTGAACGGCACATCGATATGGCTCATGTCTGCCGGAAAATTCGCCAGGGGAAAAGGTTCGTTGACCTGCACCAGGTTGTTACGGGCGTCACGTACCTGGATGCCGAACTGGCTCCCCGCAGACGGCAGGATGTTGTACAAACCTTGTTGATTGGCCGTGACAAACGTCGCACCGACATTGATCGCGCTGCTGCACTTCTTCTCCAGCGCAAGGCTGAACGGCCTGCTTGGATTGGGCGGGGAGAAGCCTGTGGTGGTTTTCTGGATCGCGCCGAAATCGACAATGCCCGGCTCCGGCGTCACCGTGACATCGACCGTGCACGCCGTACCGACAATATTCTGCAACCCGCTGAGCTGAAAACGAAAATTGCCGGCCGGGTTGCTCGGCCCACCGTTGAGGCCATAGAGCCCGTCGAACTGGAACACGTCATAGGTGTCTTGCGACGGGCGCTGCAGGGGCTGCAGTCCACGCTTGCGGATCACCACCTGAAACGCGACGCTTGGCGTCACCTGCGAGCAGGCGAGCATGTCGGCCGAACTGGTCGCGCCCGGGCAACCACGGGAAACGAAACCGCTGTTCACGCCTTGGGTAGGGTTGGAACTCCAGTCACCATCCCAGGCTGTCACGCCCCGATACACCAGGCCGAACTCGATGCCCCACGGCGTGGCGTTGAGGCCGGCCGGGTTGCCATAGAAATAGATCGGATCGTCTTCTTTGTAGTGGATATCGAAGAGTTTCCAGCAGTTGGCCGGCACCACGTGGGTTTTCGAGCGCCAGATGATCGTGCCGTCAGGCACCGTATCGGGCACCGACACGGGGCCGATGTATTCGCTCAGATAACTGCCGGCATCCAGCGACTTGCAGACCAGTGCCGAGGCCGGCGCAGATACCATCAACAACCCTGAAAAGACCACAAGCCAGATCAGCGCCGTGCGCGAATTCATGGTTTCACGCCCTTGCACACGTTCGCCACGCAGTTGAACAACGTGTCGGACTGCCCGCCGAAGTCATTCATGTTTGAAACCCGCAACGTGGTGAACGCGGTGTTGCTCAACGCAACCCGGGCATTGCCACGAGGGGCAATCATCACCGTATCGATCGGCATTGGGGTTTTTTCCGGGCCGGCGAGCAGGCCGACCACGGTGATGTGAAACGGAGTCGGGTTGTCGACGAGCAGTTGCCTGGTGGCCGGGTCGATTTTCAGGTTCAGGCCCAGCGCGAGGTCTTCGCCACGCTCCCGCTTCACCGCCGCTGGGCGATAGAACAGTTTGATCTTCGACTGCAGGGCAATCTGCATCGAATTGACCGCTTGGCTCTTCGGCGGGATCTCGCGAATGTTCAGGTAAAACACCGATTCACGATCCGCCGGCAACGCCAGCTCGGGCAATTTCACGATGCGCAACACGCTGCTTTCGTTCGGTTCGATACGCTGCAACGGCGGCAGGACCATGAACGGTGAAGTGACCTTCTGACCGCTTTCGTTCTCGATCCACGACTGCACAATGAAGGGCAATTGCGGGTTCTTGTTGCTCACCGTGACGCTGACCGACGGCGCGCTTTCTTCGAAAACAAGGCGCGTGCGGTCCGGCACCACGGCGGCGCTGGCCAACAGCGGCATGCAGAGCGCAACGGCCAGTGACAGGCGATGAACGATCAATGAAGCAAAACGAGACATGGTGACTCCGTATTCGTGGAAAACGCGATTTACAGACACTGGGCAGGCTTGGCGACATTGGTCACCACGTCCTCCTCAGGAAGTTGGGCCAGACTGCATTGGCCGGCGTCATCCCAACGCGCTACCAGTTCAGCTCCGGCCTTGATGCCCAACAGATAAGTGATGCCCGCCTCGCCGACGATGCCCACTTCCTTGTTGGTGTTCTTGTCCTGCACCGACGCGCCGAACGGCACCGGTTTGCCATCGACCCGGGTCAACAGGACGAACGCGTTGTGGCCCTTGCCGGTGGCGAAATTGACGTAGCCGATGGCACCCTCGGTCAGCGCCAGACGCTGGATCGGGTTGGAGACCTCGGTGTTAAGCGGCAGCTTTTCCACATTGACCCGCGCTTCGTAGGCCTGAAACGACGGCAAGCCGTCCATCACCGCGTAGCCTGCGCCGTTGGTACGGGTCTGGCCGGTGAAAGCCACGTCCGGCACTCCGTCGGTGGACACCAGCAAACGCGTATCGCCATTGGTGCCGTTGCCATGGGCCGAGACGCCGTAACGGGTCGCCACCAGCGAGCTGTCCAGTTCGCCGGTCAGTGAGCGATAGGTGCTGCCGTCAGTGCTTGCCGAGGCGTTGGCGCGATAGCTCGACGCCCGCTTGCCGACGTAGGCGTTGACGTAACGGTTGTCGCCCACCCCGCCATACACCTGATAATTCAGGCCCTCGCCATCATCGTGGCTGTAGCCGACACTGGCGGCAGAGTCGCCGGAACCCGAGCGCTGCAAGTTGCTTGAGAGCATCGAATGGCTGCCCAGTGGCACCGTCACACCGAGGTAAATCTGCGAGTCATTCTGCCGACTGTTTTGCGTCTGATAAGCCGACAGGTTGACGGTGATGTTCTTGACGTTACCGAGGGAAAAACTGCGCGCCACGGTCATGCCGAAGCGATCGGCGGCCGGCGCGTCCCAATAGGTCGAGTGGTCGTAGGAGAAGCTCGTCGACAGCCAGGAAAAATGTTTGGCCACGGTCACCGAGTAACGTTGCTTTCCTGAGTTCAACGAATAGGAATCCGCGTCACCGACAAACTGCGAGAAGTTGGTGAACGTCTTGTCGGAAAAGCGATAGCCCAAAAAGCGCAGGTCGGTGCCAATCGCATCGAAACGCTTGGAATAGTTGATCCGGTAGGAATTGCCGATCACGCTTTCACCGCTCCAGCGCAGCTTCGCGCGGGACGTGGTGACGTCACCGGACACCGCGCCGAAGACGCCAAGGTCTTTACCGATACCGATGGCATTCGACTGATAACCCGAAGCGGCAAGCAAGCCACCGTAGACCGTCCACTCACCGGGCAGACCATAGGCCGCTTCCGATGCGACGAACTCCGGCTCAGTGCCGCCGTTGCCGGTCAGGCGTGGTTGTCCGGCCGAAACCTTGTAGCGCAACTCCCCTTCCCGAGACAAAAACGGTACCGCAGCGGTCGCGACGGTAAATGTCTGCTCGGTGCCGTCTTCTTCACGCACGGTCACGTCCAGCGTGCCTTGCACGCTGCTGTTGAGATCCTGAATGGCGAACGCGCCCGGCGTCACCGTGGTCGAGTACAACACCCGGCCCTGTTGCGCTACGGTGACGGTGGCGTTGGTGCGCGCCAGACCGCTGATCAGCGGCGCATAACCGCGCACGTTCGGCGGCAACATGCGGTCATCGCTGCTCAGGGTCACGCCACGCAAGGCGAACGTGTCGAACACGTCGGAGTTCAGGTAATCCTCACCCACCGACAGCTTTGAGCGGATGGCTGGCAAGGCGCGATAGGCGTACAAGCGGTTCAGCTGAAACGCTTCGCCGTGCGAGGCGCTGCCTTGGCCTCCGGATTCCTCGCGCGCCTGATAATCGGCACGAATGCGCCAGGCGTCGAGGTTGATGCCCGCAGTGCCGTAGCTCTGCAACGAGCGCGAATCACCCGATGGTCCATTGGTTTGGCGACTGTTGGCAATCACTCGGTAATCGAGCAACGCACCGTTGAGCCCGTCGCTCCAGGCGGCGGGCGGAATGTAGTTGGGGTCGTCGTATTCGAACGTCGCCTGAGGCAGGCTGATCGAGAGACGGCCAAGGTTTTTCACATACTTGATCGAAGCATTTTCAATGCCGCGTAGATCCACACATTGCCCGTCCGCCAAACGCGGAAGGCTTCCCAGCAAGTCAGGTTTAAGACCGAAAGTGGCCACCAGTTCTTCCGGCAGACAGGCGTAACTTTCATCCGCGTGATCGCCGGCCTTGAACTCGATGGAGCGCGAACCGAAATAACGCTGGTTCACCGTGATATCGAGCAAGTAACGGCCAGGCACCGTGTATTGCGCATGGGCAAACTGTCCGAGGCTGATATCGCCGTCCTTATCGATATTCAGGAACTCCGAATTGAACTCCACCGCGCATGAATAGCGGGCACAGGAGATCAACACGCAAGACACGAAAATTTTTCGGCCGTACACGGGAAATAGCCTTTCTGAGAACTTTGACGGAAAAGAAAAAAGGGGTTTTCACCCCTTTTTCTTACAACCAGCGATACGGGCGTATCAGTTGTAGGCCACGGTGAAGTTGGCCACGCTGTCTGCTTCACCGGTGGTCACGGTGGCCGCAGTGGCTTCGTACATGGCGGCGAACGTTACGGTGTTATTGCCGTCCTGCAGCACGACCGGAGCAACCTGCTCTGTGCCGTTGTCGAGCATTTCGCCGGCACTGGCCTGCAGACGGATACCAACGTTCCGCGCCAGACCGGTGGTAGCGAACAGGCCAGGCACTGCTGGATCCTGTACGCCACTGAAGGTGAAGCGGGCATTCTTCTGAGTGGTGGTATCGCAATCAGTCAGAATGATATCGAACTTGGTTGGTGTCGAACGATCACCAACGGCGTTGAATTGGTTCGATGGCACTTGCCCCAGGGAAACAGTCTGGTCCAGAGAGCTGGCGTCGATACCGCAGGCGCCGGAAACGATTTCACCGATAAAACGTACGGTGCCTGGGTTGCCGGAAGCTGGCGTTGCGGCGTTAGCGAAAGAGGCGAGCCCCATTACAACGGTGGCAGCGGTCACAGCGACGATTTTTTTCATTATGTACTTCTCTTGGGAAAGTTAATTATTCGGCCCAGCGGCCTGGCTTCCCAAAACACTTGTAAACAGGGTTTATCGAATTGAATGATAAACGGATGAACGCAACTGTCACTGATGGTCCCGCCCATGTTTTCGGCGATTCCTTGCCGAACTTTCCAGGTATCAGTGACAGCAGGATCATGCTGTTGCAAATATTCAGGACGCCGGGCATCTCTGCTCCGGGAAAAATAATGATCGATACCCAACCCTGAAAATGTACGTATTTTCTTGCCGGTGTGTAGGACAATTCCTCGCGACCTGAATAACTTCACTCCGTCGTACTGGGACTCCAGAACGCCTGCACCACCAGTGCCGACGTCGAGATCCGTGCAACCAGTTCATCAAGCTCATCGCCATCGACCGACGTCGTCGCCAGCGTCGCTTCGATTTCTATTTCATCGGCACCGAACGCGTGCATATCGATATCGCTGGCCGGGTAGTTGCTGCGTTCCAGTTCAGCCTCGAGCAAGGCGAACACGGCTTTCTGCTGTGAGCGTCGGGCGATGACGTAGACGATGTTGGTGACTTCTGCCGAGACCACGTCCAGCGGCTGGCGGTTGATGTTGTTGACGATCGGCCGCAGCAGCGTATTGGCAGCAAGGATGAACAACGTGCCGAGTACCGCTTCGGCGAGCAGATCAGCCCCGGCACAGGCGCCGACTGCGGCGGACGTCCACAGTGTGGCGGCGGTGTTGAGCCCGCGCACATTGCCCTCTTCGCGCATGATCACGCCGGCGCCGAGAAAACCGATCCCGGAAACCACGTAAGCGACCACCCGCACCGCGCCTTCAGCGCCGGCGAGTCGGTTGGCCATGTCGACGAAAATTGCCGCACCGATGGCGACCAGCACGTTGGTGCGCAGACCCGCCGTGCGTTGCCGGTATTGGCGCTCGAAACCGATCAGACCGCCGAGGATGAAGGCGGCGCTGAGGCTGACAAGGGTGTCGAGCAGTGAATCGAGGTTGAGGTTGTTGATGGCTTGCATCGTCATCTCCCTGAATACACACAAATCCCCCCTGTGGGAGCGAGCTTGCTCGCGAAAGCGGTGTGTCAGCCAACATTCCTGAAACTGACACGACGCCTTCGCGAGCAGGCTCGCTCCCACAGTGAGGAGCAGTGTTGTGTTGCTGTTATTGCCAGCCGAACCGGCGGATGTAGAAGCCTTTCACTGCTTGAGTCAGCGCCATGTACGCCAGCAGGATCACCGGCAGGAACATGAAGTACAGCGACGGCAGCGCCTGCAATTTGAAGTAGTGCGCCAGCGGCCCCATCGGCAGGAAGATGCCGACCGCCATGATGACTCCGGTCATCACCAGCAGCGGCATCGCTGCGCGGCTTTGCAGGAATGGAATCTTCGGCGTGCGGATCATGTGCACGATCAGCGTCTGGGTCAGCAACCCGACCACGAACCACCCGGACTGGAACAGGGTCTGGTGATCCGGGGTGTTGGCATCGAAGACGTACCACATCAAGGCGAACGTGGTGATGTCAAAGATCGAACTGATCGGGCCGAAGAACAGCATGAAGCGCCCGACATCGCCCGGCTGCCAGCGTTGCGGTTTTTTCAGCATCTCCTCGTCGACGTTATCGAACGGAATCGCAATCTGCGAAATGTCGTAGAGCAGGTTCTGCACCAGCAGATGCATCGGCAGCATCGGCAGGAATGGAATGAATGCACTGGCGACCAGCACCGAGAACACGTTGCCGAAGTTGGAACTGGCGGTCATCTTGATGTACTTGAGCATGTTGGCGAAGGTGCGGCGCCCTTCGAGCACGCCCTCCTCCAGCACCATCAGGCTCTTTTCCAGAAGGATGATGTCGGCCGCTTCCTTGGCGATGTCCACCGCGCTGTCCACGGAAATACCGATGTCGGCGGTACGCAAGGCTGGCGCGTCATTGATGCCATCGCCCATGAACCCGACAACATGGCCGTTGCCTTTGAGGATGCGCACGATGCGCTCCTTGTGCGACGGCGTCAGTTTGGCGAAGACGTTAGTCGTTTCAACGGCCACGGCCAGCTCGGCATCGCTCATGCGTTCAACGTCGTTGCCCAGCAGCAGACCTTGTTGCGCGAGGCCGACTTCGCGGCAGATTTTCGCCGTCACCAGTTCGTTGTCACCGGTCAGCACCTTCACTGCCACACCGTGTTCGGCCAGGGCCTTGAGCGCGGGCGCGGTGCTTTCTTTCGGTGGATCGAGGAACGCCACGTAACCGATCAGCGTCAGTTCCTGTTCATCCGCCAGGCTGTAAATCTCACGACCTTCGGCCATCGAGCGGGCGGCCACCGCCACCACGCGCAAGCCTTCAGCGTTGAATGCTGCAGTGACCTGACGAATCCGGGTCAGCAATTCATCGCTCAAGGCTTCATCGACGTCGCCGTGACGAACGCGGCTGCACACCGCCAACACTTCTTCCACGGCGCCTTTGCAGATCAACTGATGTGGCTGACCACGCCCTTCGACCACCACCGACATGCGCCGACGGTTGAAGTCGAACGGGATCTCATCGACCTTGCGAAACGCTGTGCCGACTTTCAGTTCGCGGTGGATTTCCACGTGTTCCAGCACCGCGACGTCGAGCAGGTTTTTCAGGCCGGTCTGGTAGTAGCTGTTGAGGTAAGCCATTTCCAGTACGTCATCGGAATCGGCGCCCCAGACGTCGACATTACGCGCGAGGAAGATCTTGTCCTGGGTCAGCGTGCCAGTCTTGTCGGTGCAGAGCACGTCCATCGCGCCGAAGTTCTGGATTGCATCAAGACGTTTGACGATGACCTTTTTACGCGACAGAAACACCGCGCCTTTGGCCAGCGTCGAGGTGACGATCATCGGCAGCATTTCCGGGGTCAGGCCGACGGCAATCGACAGCGCGAACAGCAGCGCCTCAGTCCAGTCGCCCTTGGTGAAACCGTTGATGAACAGCACCAGTGGCGCCATCACGAACATGAAACGGATCAACAGCCAGCTGACTTTGTTGACGCCTTGCTGGAACGACGTGACTGCGCGATCGGTTGCGCCGACACGCTGGGCCAGCGCACCGAAATAGGTGCTGTTGCCGGTGGTCAGGATCACCGCCACCGCTGTGCCGGACACGACGTTGGTGCCCATGAACAGAATGTTGTCCAGCTCCAGCGGATTACGTGTATCGCGATCGGCCTGACGCGGAAACTTCTCTACCGGCATCGATTCGCCGGTCATCGCCGCTTGGCTGACGAACAGATCCTTGGCGATGAGCACGCGGCAATCGGCCGGGATCATGTCACCGGCCGAGAGCACGATCAGATCGCCCGGCACCAGTTGCTTGATCGGCAACTCGCTGCGCGGCGCGTCACGGCGCATCACCGTGGCGGTGTTGCTGACCATTGCCTTGAGCGCGTCGGCGGCCTGGTTGGATTTGCTTTCCTGCCAGAAGCGCAGCAGCGTCGACAGCACCACCATGGAGAAAATCACCACGGCGGCCTTGAGGTCTTCGGTCAGCCACGAGATCACCGCCAACAGCGTCAGCAGCAAGTTGAACGGGTTTTTGTAGCAGTGCCACAGGTGAGTCCACCAAGGCAGTGGCTGCTCGTGTTCGACTTCGTTGAGACCGTATTGCGCACGCAGCGCATCGACTTCGAAATCGGTGAGGCCATCGGAATGCGTACCGAGTGACGACAGCAATACACCGCTGTCGCACTGCGCGGCATCGACCAGGGTGTTGGCCAGCGTGGCCGGGACTTCACGGCTGACCGTGGTGTCGTTGATCGATTCCAGCAGCGCCAGGCGACGGAAGTGCCGGGCGATGTGGCGGGTCCGCAGAAAGCCTGCGAAAAATTCCTTGAGCGTAAGTTTCATGGCTGTTGCCCCTGTGGTCAGCCGGGAAACCGTCAAGCAGGTACGGCCGCGCCTCGTCCGCCGGAAAAACCGGCACGGCAAGGCTTGGCGCGCCGGTCAGAAAAGACAGGCGTGTCGATAGGGCTGCGATCACGACACGAAAGTCGGAACCACGCTCTGTTCAGCGTCGATGAGAAGGACGTCTAGCCATGGCCCAGGACGGGTCATGCACGGGATGCCGCTGCTCGCTTTTACGGCGAGACAACGACAGAGAAAGTCTGCGCGTTATCTTGCCGAGAATCTGCCGGTTACCGAGACCGGCCGACAACTGTCACTCGAACAAGTACCCACTGTGGGTCTCCGCTATTGATGAAAACGCGCGAAGCTTACGCCCCGATGATTGGAGAGTAAACCCGCAAAAGGAAGTGTGTCGGGGAATGTTGGGGATGTTCAGGAAGGGTTCAGGATGATCGTTCCCACGCTCTGCGTGGGAATGCAGCCCGGGACGCTCCGCGTCCCTTTCGAAGACCGAACGCGGAGCGTCCGAAGAGGCATTCCCACGGAGAGCGTGGGAACGATCTGGTTCAGGCGCAGCAGATTCAGCTGGCAGTCGCCAACAACAGATCCGCCATCGAACGATGCCCACGGTTCTTGCCATGCTCATACAACGAGCCCGCAATCTCGTCCGCACGGATCGGCAGCACCGACAGCAACGTATCGCTCAGACCATGGCTGGCCTGGCAGAAGCCCTGCATGTAGATGCCGGCCTTGCAGCGCTCGTCGGTGATCACTTTGTAGTTGCGATCAACCTCGAATTCACCCAGATACTCTTCCAGCGGCGCCAGCAGTTTGCGGTGCATCTGCCGCTCGTATCCGGTGGCCAGCACAACGGCGTCGTAGTGACGCACAGTGACTTCGCCGGTAGCGTTGTTGCGCACGGCCAATTCGATACCGTTTTCGGTGGCGGTAGCGCTCTCGACAGTGGTCAGCGTACGGAACGCATGACGGGCAATCCCGGAAACCTTCTGGCGATAGAAGATGCCGTAGATGCGTTCGATCAGGTCGATGTCGACCACCGAATAGTTGGTGTTGTGGTACTCGTTGACCAGACGTTCGCGCTCGGCACTGTTCTGCTGGAACACCAGGTCGGTGAACTCCGGCGAAAACACTTCGTTGACGAACGGACTGTCGTCCGCAGGCTTCAAGGCCGAACCGCGCAGAATCATGTCGACCTGCACCGACGGGAACGAATCGTTCAGGTCGATGAAGGCTTCCGCCGCGCTCTGCCCACCACCGATGATCGCAATGCTCATCGGCTGATTGTTCACGCACGGCTGCTTGGCCATTTGCGACAGGTACTGCGAGTGGTGGAACACGCGGGTGTCGCCCTTCAGTGCTTTGAACGCCTCGGGAATACGTGGCGTGCCGCCGGCGCTGACCACCACCGAACGGGTGGTACGCACGTGTTGCTGGCCATCGCTGCCACGGGAAATGACGCGCAACGCTTCAACCTGATGATTGTGCAGCACCGGCTCGATGGTCAGTACTTCTTCACCATAACGGCTCTGCTCGGCGAATTGCCCGGCGACCCAGCGCAGGTAATCGTTGTATTCCATGCGGCACGGATAGAAGGTGCCGAGGTTGATAAAGTCGACCAGACGACCGTGGTACTTGAGGTAATTGACGAACGAGTAAGGGCTGGTCGGGTTGCGCAGGGTCACCAGATCCTTGAGGAAGGAAATCTGCAACTCGCTCTGGGTCGACAGGGTGTTGCCGTGCCAGCTGTAGTTGGTCTGCTTGTCGAGGAACAGCACATCCAGTTCACCCTGGGTCGGCCCGCGTTCCTGCAGAGCGATGGCCAGCGCCAGGTTCGAAGGGCCGAAACCGACGCCGATCAGGTCGTGAACGATGGGCGATGCAATTGCCTGTGTCATTTCCAGTGTCCTCTGGATGAACCCCTCAACAAGGGGCAAGGAGAGCCTAAGTGACCTGACCGGCCTTGAGCAGGACAGCAGGTCGTCTGTTGAGTAGGAACGAGGACAGTGAAATAAAATTTAACGCGGACGGCTCAATGGGCATCCCATTGCTTGATGCGCAGGCGGCAATGTTTCATGGCGTTGACGATGTGCTTTTCCACCAGAGCCTTGGAAATACCGAGTTGCTCAGCGATTTCCGGGTGCGACAGACCTTCGATCTTGCGCAGTAGAAAACTTTCGCGACACAGCGGTGACAATTCCGCCAGGGCGCGCTGAAGCATCTCCAGGCGCTGGCCATGATCGAGGGTGCCGTGGGGCGACGGGGTGAAATAGCGCTCTTCATTATCGAGCACGTCGAGTGATTCGACCTGGCGCAAAGCATTGCGCCGATGGTCGTCGATGACCAGATTGAGCGCGGTTCGGTAGAGAAAGGCCCGGGGTTGCTCGATCGGTGTGTCACTGGAACGTTCCAGCACTCGCAGATAGGCGTCATGCACCACATCTTCGGCAACCTGACGGTTGCCGAGCTTGGCGTTCAGGAAACACACCAGCTCCCGATAGTAGTTTTCCAACATGACTCCCGGCCGCAAACCTGCGGGTTCTGTCCTTGAGCTCACTGAGTTACCGCGTCGCGAAACGCAGTAGCAAGATAGTGGCAACTTGAGGTGCGTAATTTATAGTAATTCTCATATAGATTTAAAGTGGTGTTTACCGTTGACCGACAAATAGTCCTGCTCTATAGCTGTTACTTCGTGTTTCCGCGCTTAAATTCCCCCGCCCTTGCAACGTTTACAGGACAGCTCCCCGTGTCTGTCGCGCCCTGCGACAGCGTTCAGCGCTGCCCGAACCTGTGTGCCAGCCGAACGACGGGCCGATTTCCACTGGCCGGAACCCTGCATGAAACGTCCCCGCCCCGCCCGACGCGCCTTGCTCGTAGTCTTCAGTCTGATCCCGGTTGTCGGCTATGCCGCGTGGCAAATGCTGCCACCGGGCCGGGATAAATTCGCCACCGTGCAAGTGTCGCGTGGCGATATAGAAAGCAGCGTGACTGCGCTCGGTACGCTGCAACCGCGTCGTTATGTCGACGTTGGCGCCCAGGCATCGGGGCAGATTCAGAAGATTCATGTGGAAGTCGGTGACGTCGTCAAGGAAGGCCAGTTGCTGGTGGAGATCGATCCGTCGACGCAAAAAGCCAAACTCGACGCGGGCCGCTTTTCGATCGAAAACCTGCGAGCGCAATTGCAGGAACAACGCGCGCAACATGAACTGGCGCAGCAGAAATACCAGCGCCAGCAAAATCTGGCCGCCGGCGGCGCAACCCGCGAAGAAGATGTGCAGACCGCCCGCGCCGAACTGAAAGCCACGCAGGCGCGCATCGATATGTTCCAGGCACAGATTCGCCAGGCCGAAGCCAGCCTGCGCAGCGATCAGGCCGAGCTCGGCTACACACGGATTTACGCGCCGATGGCCGGCACCGTGGTCGCCCTCGATGCTCGCGAAGGCCAGACCCTCAACGCGCAACAGCAGACACCACTGATTCTGCGCATCGCCAAGCTGTCGCCGATGACCGTTTGGGCGGAAGTTTCCGAGGCCGACATTGGCCACGTCAAACCGGGCATGACCGCTTACTTCACCACCCTCAGCGGCGGCAATCGGCGCTGGAGCAGCACCGTGCGGCAGATTCTGCCGGTGCCGCCCAAACCGCTCGATCAAACCAGCCAGGGTGGCGGCAGCCCCGCGAGCAGCAGTAAAAGTGGCAGTGCTCGTGTCGTGCTGTACACCGTATTGCTCGACGTCGATAACGCTGACAACGCACTCATGGCGGAGATGACCACCCAGGTATTCTTCGTCGCCAATCAGGCCAAGGATGTCCTCACCGCCCCGGTCGCCGCTCTGCAAGGCAGCGCCAAGGCGGATCTGCAGACCGCGCAGGTAGTCGCCGCCAACGGCAACATCGAATCTCGCGAGGTGCGCACCGGCATCAGCGATCGACTCAAGGTCCAGATTCTCGATGGCCTGAGTGAAGGCGATCACCTGCTGATCGGTCCGGCCGACGGCAGTGGTGGTTGAATGCAGACGCCCCTGATCGACCTGCAGGACATCCGCAAATCCTACGGTGGCGGCGACGCGCCTGAAGTTCATGTGCTGCGCGGCATCGACCTGTCGATCCACGCCGGCGAATTCGTAGCGATTGTCGGCGCGTCCGGCTCCGGCAAATCGACGCTGATGAACATCCTCGGCTGCCTCGACCGACCGACGTCCGGCGAATACCGGTTCGCCGGGGAAAACGTCGCCGGCCTGGACAGCGATGAGCTGGCCTGGCTGCGCCGCGAAGCCTTTGGTTTCGTGTTCCAGGGTTATCACCTGATTCCGTCCGGCTCCGCCCAGGAAAACGTCGAGATGCCGGCGATCTATGCCGGCACTCCGGCCGCCGAGCGCCACGCCCGTGCTGCCGCCCTGCTCGACCGCCTCGGCCTGGCCTCACGCACCGGCAACCGACCGCATCAGCTCTCCGGCGGACAGCAACAACGGGTGTCGATTGCCCGCGCGTTGATGAACGGCGGCCACATCATCCTCGCTGACGAACCGACCGGCGCCCTCGACAGCCACAGCGGCAAGGAAGTCATGGCGCTGCTCGACGAACTGGCGAGCCAGGGCCATGTGGTGATCCTCATCACCCACGACCGCGAAGTGGCGGCGCGGGCCAAACGCATCATCGAAATCAGCGACGGCCTGATCATCAGCGACAGCGCCAAAGACAACCCCGACGCCCAGACCAGTGCCAACCCCGGCGCCTTGCAGGCGGTCGATCTGCGCAAACGCCTGAGCGAAGGCGCCGAAGCCACCGGCGCCTGGAAAGGTGAACTGGTCGACGCCTTGCACGCCGCCTGGCGGGTGATGTGGATCAACCGTTTTCGCACCGCGCTGACCCTGCTCGGCATCATCATCGGCGTGGCGTCGGTGGTGGTCATGCTCGCCGTGGGCGAAGGCAGCAAGCGTCAGGTCATGGCGCAAATGGGCGCGTTCGGTTCGAACATCATTTATCTGGGCGGCGCCTCCCCGCACCCACGGGCGCCCCAAGGCATCGTCACCCTGAACGATCTCGCGGTGCTCGCCACCTTACCGATGATCAAGCAGATCATGCCCGTCAATGGCGCCGAAGCCGTGGTGCGCTTTGGCAACCTCGACCACAACAGTTATGTCGGTGGCAACGACACCAATTTCCCGAAAATCTTCAATTGGCCAGTGTCCGAGGGCAGCTATTTCACCGCCGCCGATGAGGCCGCCGGCGCCGCCGTGGCGGTGATCGGACACAAGGTGCGGACCAAACTGCTCAAAGATGTCGCCAACCCTGTCGGCCAGTACATCCTGATCGAGAACGTGCCGTTTCAAGTGGTCGGTGTACTCGCAGAAAAAGGCGCCAGCTCCGGCGACTCCGACAGCGACGACCGCATCGCTGTGCCCTACTCCGCCGCCAGCACACGCCTGTTTGGCACTTACAACCCTGAATATGTGGCGATTGCCGCCGTCGACGCGCGCAGGGTCAAGGAAACCGAACAGGCCATCGAGCGCACGATGCTGCGCCTGCACAACGGCAAGAAGGATTTCGAACTGACCAACAACGCCGCGATGATTCAGGCCGAAGCGCGCACGCAAAACACCCTGTCGCTGATGCTCGGTTCGATCGCGGCGATTTCGCTGCTGGTCGGGGGCATCGGCGTGATGAACATCATGCTGATGACCGTGCGCGAACGCACCCGCGAGATCGGTATCCGCATGGCCACCGGCGCGCGCCAACGCGACATCCTCCGTCAGTTCCTCACCGAAGCGGTGATGCTTTCGGTGGTCGGGGGTATCGCCGGCATCGCCCTGGCGCTGATCGTCGGCGGCGTATTGATCCTCAGCGAAGTCGCCGTGGCGTTCTCGTTGATCGCGGTGCTGGGCGCTTTTGGCTGCGCGCTCGTGACCGGTGTTGTCTTCGGCTTCATGCCGGCCCGCAAAGCTGCCCGACTCGACCCGGTCACGGCCCTTACCAGTGAATGATCGATCTATGAAACCGCGCCTCAGTTTGTTGACCGTGTGCCTGATCCTCAGCGCCTGCGGCAGTCCCGTTCAGCGCCCGGACAGCGGCTTGCAGCCTCCTGCCGCGTGGCAGGCAGCGCATGTCGCCAGCAGCGCCCGCAGCAACCCGCAATGGTGGACACAGTTCGGCAGCCAGGAGCTGGATCGTCTGATCGAACAGGCCCGCGCCGGCAGTTTCGACCTTGCCGCCGCCATGGCCCGGGTACGCCAGGCCCAGGCCGACAGCGTGATCGCCGGCGGCTCACAATTGCCTGAAGTGCAGGCCTCGCTCAATGCCAACCGGCAGAAGTTGTTGCGCGGCAATGGCTACAGTCAACTGGACGCCAACAGCAGTAACAAGGCCGTGGATTACTTCGACGCCAATCTCAATGCCAGTTACGAAATCGATTTCTGGGGAGGCAAACAGGCGTCGCGCGACAGCGCGCAATTTGCTTTGCAGGCCAGCGAGTTTGATCGTGCGACGGTTGAGCTGACCCTGCTCGGCAGTGTTGCCGACACCTATGCGCAAACCTTGTCGCTGCGCGAGCAGAGCCGCATTGCCGAACTCAATCTGGCCAATGCGCAGCGCGTGCTGAAGCTGGTGCAGACGCGCTTTGACTCTGGCTCGGCCACCGCCCTCGAACTGGCTCAGCAAAAGAGTCTGGTGGCGGCCCAGCAACGGCAATTGCCGCTGGTGCAGCAACAGGCTCAAAACGCCTCGGTCAGCCTCGCCGCTCTGCTCGGTCGCCCCGTTCAGGAGCTGATGTTGAACGAAGAATCGTTCGATCAACTGCAATGGCCGCAAATCACCGCTGGCGTGCCAAGCGATCTGCTCAATCGACGCCCCGACATCGCTCGCGCCGAAGCGCAACTGGCCGCCGCCGAAGCCGACGTCAACGTTGCCCGCGCCGCCATGCTCCCCACCGTCACCCTCAGCGCCGACATCGGCTCGGGGGCCGACCAGTTCCGCGACGTTCTGCGCAGCCCCTTCTACAACCTGACCGCCGGATTGATCGGGCCAATCTTCAATAACGGCCGCCTCGGCGCAGAGCGCGACAAGGCCACTGCACGCCAGGAAGAACTGCTGCAGAACTATCGCGGTGCGATCATCAACGGCTTCGCCGATGTTGAAAAAGCCTTGAACAGCATTCGCGGCCTCGACGAACAGCGGCAGTGGCAGAGCGAAGAACTGCGGCAAGCCCAGACCGCATTCGACATCGCCCAGAGCCGCTACCAGGCCGGTGCCGAAGACTTGCTGACGGTGCTGGAAACCCAACGCACGTTGTACGCCGCGCAGGACTTGAATGTGCAGTTGAGATTGTCGCGAATGCAGGCAAGCATTGCCTTGTACAAGGCGCTTGGGGGCGGGTGGCAGGCGCTGTAATCCGGGTGCTGCCGCTAAGCTACGAGTCACCACAAAACCTGTGGGAGCTGGCTTGCCAGTGATTGGGCCAGCACGCCCGACAGCAAATTTGACTGACCTGATGCCATCGCTGGCAAGCCAGCTCCCACAAAAACAGGTGGTGTTGCCACAATCTGTGGCTAATACAAAACCTATGGAAGCGAGCCAGCTCGCCAAGCATGATGACGCGGTCTCATGCCGAAGCCTGTTTCGGTTTCAGATGGCGCGCATACCACGGACGCTGTGGCACTTTACGGAACAACGACGACAACAATTTCTCGTCATCGCTGAAGGTGATGCGCAGCGCCAGCTTCATGGTTTCCGGATCCATTTCAACTGACTTGCCAGGTTGCAGGCCCGGCACTGTACTGCAGCCGTGGGTGCTCGGCCCGAGCCACGGGTCGGCGACTTCCACCCAGCGGCCCGGCGCAAACCATTCCACACCATTGACCTGCAAGCGACTGACTTCACCCGGATGAAAGCGTTCGTGCGCGCGGAACCAGTCTTCCAGACGATCATCGATCCAGCCATGGAACGCCCAGAACACCGGGCTCACGTGAGAAGAGAACGGGTCACCGAGGAAATCGTTTTCAGCGGCGTACCAACGCGCGGAAAAATCAGCGGGATCACGGGCAAACGGCACCGGATGCCCGTTGGAGGGATCGCGCGGCACGGAAGCCCAGCGCATGTGCAACCAGTCATGCAGCCCCAGCTCGACCTCCGAACCGAACTGCCCCAACGTCAGTTTCGCCAGATAACGCGGGTCGCGGTAACGCGATTCCCAAACCAGAAAATTACTGTGATACGTCTCGGCTGTCTTGATGTCGCTGACCCATTGCGAGTACTCGTCATCGTCCTCGGCCAGCCAGGTCGGCGGCAGTGAAGTGCCGTCGTGGTTGTCGAAATAATCCGCAAAGCCTCGGCGATCGCGGATCAATTCCGGCTGCGGCAGCGGAAAATGCTGCCACGACGGCAGATCCTGCATCGAACGCGCCATGCCCAACATGTGCCGGTGCATGAAGAAAAAATCGATACCCGAACCATTGCGGTCCTTGCGCGGGCCACGGGCGTCGCGCTCCTTGTCGCGCGGGCCGGGTTGCCAACCGATACCGCGCAGGGCGCCACGTTTTTCCTCGCTCAAGGTATGCCACTTGTCACGGCTGGCGTGCCAGAGCTGATGGAACAAGCGGTGCTCGGGAGAAATCAGCCAGGCCAGCAACGTCGGGTTCAACCCTGCACGCTCGCGTGCCTCGGGGAATACGCGTTTGACGGCAATAAAACGGTTGTCCTGCGCCGGCAGCATCAAGGGGCGATCAAGGTTGAGGACGCGCCCGCTAAGGCTGCCGCTGCCGGCGTTGCCGAAGCCGCCCCAGACTTCGTCCAGCGCCATGCTGAATTCGTAGTCCGGTGCGCCATCGGCCGCCGACGTGCTGACCAGACGCCAGCTCAACTGCGAGGCTTTGACATCGGCGAGGTCAGCGAGGATTCGGTAGCGCGGCGCCTGAGACGAGCGCAAGCGCTCGGCCGTGTCGAGAAAACCGATGACGCCACGTCCTTTATGGGCAACATCGAGAAACACTTCCAGGCCCTCTCCGGGCAAACCCGCGATACCGGCGTCACGACCCTCGAAACGAATCTGCCAGACACCGCGCAGGGCATCGGCCAGGCGTTGCCCAGCGACGTCCGCGACATCGAACGACGCTTCACCCGGGGTGATCGTCGGATCCGGCTTCGTCCATTCACGATGCCCAAAATACGCTGCAGGCACAGCGGCGCCGGTCAGTGCCAGACCCGCCATGAACCATCGTCGAGAAATCGTCATTGCCCTACCTGTGTCAGCCATGAAGCAGGCTTTATCCAAGCTAGAACGTTTGTTGCCCACGCAAATTTAATGGTCCGCGCAATGATTTCCTGTGGCGAGAACCCCTAAATTTTGCGCCCGGTCAGTCGTTCCTCCCAGATAGCAAAGGCCCTTGTGCCTGCACCTCGACGGCGAACATGACTGAGATGGCAATGACAAAACCACGTTCGAAAAAGGCTCTTTACATTGGCCTGCCGCTGGCCCTGGCGATCAGTACCGCTGCAGGCTTCGCGGTTTGGGAGCACTGGTTCAAGGACAACCCCGGCTACCCGGTCAAAGTCATGCAGCAAGCCGATGAGTTGCAGGATCGCATCCTCTCTTTCGACAGCCACATCACCGTGCCACTGGATTTCGGCACCGCCGGCAACGAAGCAGACAAGGATGGCAGTGGCCAGTTCGACCTGGTGAAAACCGCGCGCGGACGCCTTTCCGGTGCTGCCCTGACGATCTTCGGCTGGCCGGAAATCTGGAACGGCGCCAACGCCCCCCACCGCCCGACCGCCGGGTTCGTCGAAGAAGCACGCTTCGAACAGGAAACCCGTTACAAGATCATCAGCACCTTGGTGCGCGACTTCCCCAATCAGGTCGCCATCGCCTACACCCCGGACGACTTCCGCCGTCTGCACGGCGAAGGCAAGTTTGCGATTTTCATGAGCATGCTCAACGCCTACCCACTGGGCAACGACCTCAATGCCCTGGACAAATGGGCTGCACGCGGCATGCGCATGTTCGGTTTCAGCTACGTGGGCAACAACGCCTGGGCCGACTCCTCGCGGCCCCTGCCATTTTTCAATGACACCCGCGATGCCCTTGGCGGCTTGTCGGACATTGGCAAACAGGCTGTGCATCGCCTCAACGATCTGGGCGTCATCATCGATGTCTCGCAGATGTCGACCAAGGCACTGGAACAGGTTGCGCAGCTGAGCCGCGCACCGATCGTGGCCTCCCACTCGGCGCCCCGGGCACTGGTGGATATCCCGCGCAATATCAGCGACCAGGAAATGCAACTGATCAAGAACAGTGGCGGCGTGGTGCAAATCGTCGGCTTCCCGACCTACTTGCGCCCCCTGAGCCAAACAACCCAGGACAAGCTCAACGCGTTGCGTGCGAAGTTTGATCTGCAGCCACTGCAGGGCCTGGAAATGGCGCTGATGCCTGGCGACCCGATCATCACCGTGTGGTCTGAACAACGCTTCGGCGAGTACGCCAGCCAGCTCTATGGAATTGTCGACGAGGAACCGAAAGCGACCCTCAAGGACTTCGGCGATGCGATTGATTACGCCGTGAAGAAAATCGGCATCGACCATGTCGGCATCAGTTCCGACTTCAACGATGGCGGCGGCATCGATGGCTGGAAAGACGTCAGCGAGGCCCGCAACGTAACCGCCGAACTGATCTCCCGTGGCTACAGCGAAGCCGACATCGCGAAACTGTGGGGCGGCAACTTCCTGCGGGTCTGGGAACAGGTGCAGCAATCGTCAAAACCCGTCGCCACCCACTGATGCCCTTTTGAACAAGCGAAACCGACCTTATGACCAACCGCCGTTCTTTCCTCAAGCAGGCCGGGATTCTGGCCGCCGGCCTGCCCCTGGGCGCTGCTGTCAGCCTCCCCGCGCGGGCCGCCAATCCGCAACCGGTCTCCGCGGACAAATGGACGCAACTGCGCCAGCTGTTCGATCAGGATCCGGACTACCTGCATTTCGCCAATTTCCTCGTGACCTCTCACCCCAGGCCGGTGCGCGAAGCCATAGAGCGGCATCGCACCACGCTGGATCGCAACCCCGGCCGGGCGATGGATTGGGATCTGGGTGAAACCGAAAAACGCGAGCAAGCCGTACGCGAATGGGCCGGTCGCTACCTCAAGGCCAAGCCTGAGCAGATCGCCCTCACCGGCAGCACCACCGAAGGTCTGGCGCTGATCTATGGCGGCATTCATGTGCGCGCCGATCAGGAAATCCTCACCACCGAACACGAGCACTACGCGACCAATTACACCTTGGCTTATCGCCAGCAGAAAGATGGCGTCAAGGTGCGCAAACTGAAGTTGTTCAACAGCAGCGCAACGCTATCCGTCGACGAAATACTGACCCGTATCGACAAAGGCATTCGCCCTGAAACCCGCGTATTGGGCATGACTTGGGTGCAATCGGGCAGCGGCGTTAAGCTGCCGATCGGCGAGATCGGCAAACTGGTGGACCAGCACAATCGCCAGCGCGAGGAAAAGGATCGCATCCTGTACGTCGTCGATGGCGTGCACGGCTTTGGTGTCGATGACCTCGACTTCCCCGACATGCATTGCGATTTCTTTATCGCCGGTACCCACAAGTGGATGTTCGGCCCGCGCGGCACCGGGATCATCTGCGCACGTTCCAGCGAACTGAAGGACGTCACCCCGACCATCCCGACCTTCTCCGAAGCCACCACGTTCTCGACCATCATGACCCCCGGCGGGTATCACAGTTTCGAACATCGCTGGGCGCTGGATGAAGCATTCAAACTGCATCTGACGCTGGGCAAGCGCGAGGTGCAAACGCGTATTCACGAACTCAATACCTACGCCAAAAATCGCTTGCTGGAACACCGTTCGATTGAACTGGTAACACCGCGCAGCAGCGATCTGTCTGCCGGCTTCACCTTCTTCCGGATCAAGGATCGCGATTGCGATCAGGTCGCCGCTCAACTCATGCAAAACCGCGTGGTGTGCGACGCGGTGGAGCGCGACGTCGGCCCGGTAATCCGCATCGCACCCGGCCTGCTGAACAGCGAAAACGACATCGAGCGTTTCATGGCCGTGCTCAACAAACAGCTGTGACGCCCCGCTTTCCTTTAAACGAGATGACTCATGAAACGTGATCTGTTGACCCCTGCCCTCGGCGCCAAGGCGCTCAAGGCACTGGCCCTCGCCGCCCTCATGAGCGGCCTGCTGCCGAGCGCCGCCCAGGCCGCAACCGCCCCTGCTGCGGGCAAAGTGTTCAAGGACTGCAAGGATTGCCCGGAAATGGTCGTGCTGCCGGCCGGCACCTTCACCATGGGCACACCGGACGATGAAGTCGGGCGCGAACCCGACGAAGGCCCGATGCACGAAGTGACCGTTGCCAAACCCTTCGCCATGAGCCGCTTTCAAATCACCGCAGGTGAGTGGGACAGCTACATTCGCGAGAGCGGTGCGGTGATCGCCGACGGTGACACGCGCCCCGGTCGCGAGTGCGTCGCGAGCAAACCGCGCTACCCGCAAACCCCGCGCCAGCCGGCGGTGTGCATGGACTTCCAGGACATCAAGAACTACGTCGCCTGGTTGTCGAAAAAAACCGGGCAGACCTACAGCATGCTCAGCGAAGCCCAGCGTGAATACGGTGCCCGTGCAGGTTCCAAAGGACCGTTCCCCTTCCCGTTCGACGAAGGCAAGGGTTACAGCATCGCCAAGCACGCCAACACCTACGGCCCGGCGGACGGCTACAGTTTCAGCTCGCCGGCAGGCAGCTATCCGCCCAACGCCTTTGGCCTGTACGACATGCACGGCAATGTCTACGAGTGGGTCGAAGATTGTTACCACCCAGACTACAAAGGTGCGCCAACCGACGGCAGCGCGTGGCTGGAACCCAACTGCGAGACCCTGCGCATTCGCGGCAATGACTGGGGTGAAGCGCCGGTATTCTCCCGTTCGGGCAACCGCAACGACATCGATCCGAAGACCCGCGGCGACTGGATCGGTTTCCGCGTCGTGCGTGAGTTGTAATCGGCAGTAACGCTTCTCCTCTCCCCCCGGTCGCCGCCAGTCGGCGACCGTCTAAATTAAGCAGCGGATCAGACGTTCTACAGGGTATCTGCCTTTACGACCCAAGGAACTGTCCTGTCATGACCCAGCCTACGCGCGGTGCAATTCATGAATTGTTCACCCTACTCAAACCTTTTCGGCTCGTCGTCGCACTGTCGGTCATTCTGGGTATGGTCGGTGGCCTGAGTGTCACGGTCCTGCTGGCCACCATCAACAACGCGCTGCACTCCGAATCCGGTCTGACCCAAGGCGTGGTCGCGCTGTTCGGTGGCCTGTGTGTGCTGGCGCTGCTCAGCTCGATCTGCTCGGACATCGGCACCAATTATGTCGGCCAGCACATCATCGCCACCCTGCGCAAACAACTGGGCGAGAAAGTCCTGTCGGCACCGATCGAACAGATCGAACGCTATCGCAGCCATCGCCTGATTCCGGTGCTGACCCACGATGTCGACACCATCAGCGACTTCGCCTTCGCCTTCGCGCCACTGGCCATCTCGTTGACCGTGACCCTCGGATGCATGGGTTATCTGGCGATGCTGTCGTGGCCAATGTTCCTGATCATGGTGGTGGCGATCCTGATCGGCACGGGCATTCAGTACTTCGCCCAAGGGCGCGGGATCAAAGGTTTCTTCGCCGCCCGTGATGCTGAAGACGAACTGCAAAAGCATTACAACGCGATTGCCGAAGGCGCCAAGGAACTGCGCATTCACCGCCCCCGTCGCCAACGCATGTACAACAGCGGCATCAAGGGCACTGCCGATTTCATCTGCAAGACCCAGATCAAATCGATCAACACCTTCGTGATCGCCAAGAGTTTCGGCTCGATGCTGTTCTTTGTGGTCATCGGTCTGGCACTGGCCCTGCAATCGTTCTGGCCCAGTGCTGACAAAACCGTAATGAGCGGTTTCGTCCTGGTGCTGCTGTACATGAAAGGTCCGCTGGAGCATCTGGTCGGCACCTTGCCGGTGGTCAGCCGCGCACAGATCGCCTTCCGCCGCATCGCCGAACTGTCGGCGCAGTTCTCTTCGCCCGAGCCGCATCTGTTGCTCAGCGATCAGGGCAAGAAAGCCGAGCCGGTGCAGAGCCTGGAACTCAAAGACGTGCGCTACGCCTTCCCGGCCGTGGGCGACGCCAGTCCGTTCACGCTGGGGCCGGTGAACCTGAAAATCGAACAGGGCGACATCGTGTTCATCGTCGGCGAAAACGGCTGCGGCAAGACCACCCTGATCAAACTGCTGCTGGGCCTGTATCCGCCACAACAAGGCGAAATCCGCCTCAACGGCGAGTGCGTGACCGCCCTCACCCGCGACGATTACCGCCAGTTGTTCACCACGGTCTTTGCCGACTACTACCTGTTCGATGACGTGGTGCAAGGCGATACGCACATTCCCGACGACGCCAACAAATACCTGCAACGCCTGGAAATCGCCCACAAGGTCAGCGTGCAGGACGGCAGCTTCACCACCACCGACCTGTCCACTGGCCAGCGCAAGCGGCTGGCGCTGGTCAATGCCTGGCTGGAGGAACGCCCGGTGCTGGTGTTCGACGAATGGGCCGCGGATCAGGACCCAACCTTCCGCCGCATCTTCTACACCGAGTTGCTGCCCGACCTCAAACGCCTGGGCAAAACCATCATCGTGATCTCCCACGATGACCGTTACTTCGATGTCGCCGACCAGTTGGTGCGCATGGATGCCGGCAAAGTCAAAACCGCGCTCAACCCGGCCTGACCCGCCAACCGCTCAGGGATGGGCTGATCCCGCCTTCACGCGATAGCAGAGATTTTCGCGGTTGGCGGGATTTTTTTCCGGTTTTTACGCAGTGTTGCGTCTAATTATCATTAACTAATAAAACTGCACTCGCACTTCAGGAGCATCCCGAGCAAATGCAAGCCTTAAAGTTGTCCCGCACCCCTCTGGCTGTAGCCATTTCCCGCCGCAATCCGCGTGGCGCCGTGCTGTCAGGTGCCCTGCTGACGCTGATGTTATTGGGCAGCGCCCAGGCACAAGCGACGCCGGTCGACGTCAACGTTCCTGCGCAACCGCTCTCCAGCGCACTGCAACAGCTTGGGCAACAAGCCAACCTGCAGATTCTCTACAGTCCGGAAACCCTGGCTGGCCTGAGGTCGAGTGCGGTCTCCGGTCACCTGGAGCCGAAACAGGCGCTGGACAACTTGCTGCTGGGGAGCGGCATGACTTATCAACTGACCGGCAACACCGTTTCGCTGGTGCCGGCCACCGGAGCAGCGGCGGGAAACGCACTGGAGCTGGGCGCGGTATCGATTTCCGGCAAGGCGCCGGGGTCGACCACTGAAGGCACCGGGCTGTACACCACGTATTCATCCAGTAGTTCGACGCGTCTGAACCTGACACCCAAGGAAACCCCGCAGTCGCTGACCGTCATGACCCGTCAGCGCCTCGACGACCAGCGCCTGACCAACCTCAGCGATACCCTCGACGCCACACCAGGCATCATCGTGCTGCGTGACGGCCAGGGCGCAGAGTCCGACGGTTACTTCTCCCGTGGTTTCGAGATCCAGAACTTCGAAATCGACGGCGTGCCGACCGTCAAGCGCATGGACAACTACACCCAGAGCATGGCGATGTACGACCGTGTTGAAGTGGTGCGTGGTGCCACCGGTCTGATCAGCGGCCTGGGCAGCCCTTCGGCGACCATCAACCTGATCCGCAAGCGTCCGACCGCCGAAGCTCAGGCCAGCGTCACCGCTGAAGCCGGCAACTGGGATCGCTACGGCACCGGCTTCGACGTCTCCGGGCCGTTGACCGAAACCGGCAACATCCGTGGCCGTCTGGTCGGCGACTTCAAGACTGAACAGTCCTGGGTCGACCGCTACAAGCAAGATTCGCAACTGATGTACGGCATCACTGAGTTCGACCTGACCGAAGACACCTTGCTGACGATGGGCTTCAGCTACCAGCGCACCGACGTCGACTCGCCAATGCGTTCGGGTCTGCCGACCCGCTTCACCGACGGCTCGCGCACCAACCTCAAACGTTCCTTGAACTCGGCGCAGACCTGGTCTTACAACGACCACGAACAAACCAGCTTCTTCACCTCGATCGAACAGCAATTCGGCAATGGCTGGAGCGGCAAGGTTGAATTGACTCACTCCGAAAACAAATTCGACGAGGTCTTCAACTACGTCAACGGTGGCCTGAACCCTGACGGCAGCGGCACGACCCAACTGCCGGTGCGCTTCTCCGGTACCCCGCGCCAGAACAACATCGACGCCTACCTGACCGGCCCGTTCGGCCTGTTGGGTCGCGAGCATGAGCTGATCGCCGGTGTGACCCTGTCCCAATACTACGAAAACGTGCCGAGCTACGGCAGCTGGAAATACGACTATTCCAGCTCCCCTGCCGGCGCCATCGACAACCTGCTGAACTGGAACGGCGACTCGGTCAAACCCGAATTCAACGTCACCGGCAAATCCACCGTCGATGAAACGCAATACGCCGCTTACCTGGCCACCCGCCTGCGCGCCACTGATGACCTGAGCATCCTGCTCGGCAGCCGTGTGGTCGACTGGCATCGCGATATCGAAGACAAACCGTACGGCGGTGCAGAAACCAAGACCAAGGAATCGGAAACCGGCGTCTACATCCCTTACGCGGGCGTGGTCTACGACGTCAACGACACCTGGTCGCTGTATGCCAGCTACACCAAGATCTTCAACCCGCAATCGTCGTGGGTTCGCGACATCAACAACAAACCTCTGGATCCGATGGAAGGCACCGGCTACGAAGCCGGTATCAAGGGTAGCCACTTCGATGGCAAGCTGAACTCCAGCTTCGCGCTGTTCAAGATCGAGCAGGACAACCTGGCGATCTGGATCGACACCCCAGGCGGCAACACCTACAAATCCGAGCAGGGCACCACCACCAAAGGTGCGGAATTCACCCTCGATGGTGAACTGGCCGAGGGCTGGCAAGCGTCGGCCGGTTACGCCTACGCGGTCAGCACCGACTCCAATGACGAGCGCATCGTCACCACCCTGCCCCGTCACAGCCTCAAGACCTTCACCAGCTATCGCCTGCCGGGCATTCTGGACAAAGTCACCGTTGGCGGTGGCGTGAACTGGCAGAGCAAGACCGGTGCCGACCTGCATACCTTCCAGCAAGGCAGCTACGCCGTCACCAACCTGCTGGCACGATACGACATCAACAAAAACCTCAGCGCCTCGGTCAACCTGAACAACGTATTCGACCGCGAATACCTCAGCTACGCCGGCGACCACGGCATGTACGGCGCACCGCGCAACATCATGACCGGCTTCAAGTACACGTTCTGATTTAACCACCGCAACACAAAAAGCGCCCCGGCCAAACCGGGGCGCTTTTTTTATGGGTAAAGGTTTAACGGACTACACGGCGTGCGGTTTGAAAGGCATTTCCTTTCGTTGCATAGGAAACGTCCGATTACCTGAACGAAGCCTGCGCTAAAACCGACGCCCCGTCGAAAACGCCTGCCTCATCTCCTGTCATCAGCTACGGGCTTCTCGGAAACGTCTGCAACCGTTTCATTGTAATTTTGAATGGCAGAAAGCAACGGAACATTGCCAGTTGCTTATCGATAAACCGCGCACATTCAAAAGGATATGAATATGCCGAAGAAGCCCCAAGTCTGGGAGTTGGACGAGGCTGTCCATACAACCGCAATAGCCCCCAAAAACGTTCCAATCAGTCCCGCAACCGGCACCACGATTCCCAACAGCGGAATGTTCGGACCGCCGCGAAATACCGGCCGATATCAACAAGTTCTGCAGAATTTTACCGGCCCGCTGGAAGCGGATTATCGAGGCAAGACTGCACAGATTCCGGCGACCATCGAAGCAGACCTGGCTGCCGCACGACAGGAAATTTCTACCCAGCCGCTACCACCCGCCGCATCGCTGATCCGCGAGCTGGGTGTGCGCAACACCGTGATTGAGCGCAAGACCCGGCAACTGCAGCACGAGATCCAGGTGTCCCACGGTTTCTACGGCAGCGATCCTACCGATAAAACAGTTTTCCAGTTCCTCTCCCGCGCTCAGATCGTCGACCGGATCCTGAGCCCCAACGGCCCGGGAATGAACGTGTGGAAACAGTCCTACCGAGCGGCGCTGGAAGCCAGACTGCTGGCCCAGACCCTCACGGTTCTGCATCAACAACAAGCCAATGTGCACAACTGGCTGACCACCGTGCAGGCCAACGATCAGGCGCAAGCGGCTGCCGCCGAAGCGGCACGTCAGGCCGCTGAACACGCAAGGATTGCTGCGGAGCAACAGCGAGAGCAAGAACGCAGGGATCGCGAACGAGCGCGCGAGGCACAGGAGGTCAAAGCGCGCGAGGATGCGCACGCAAAGCAGATGGCAGACTCAAATGCCCAACTCGAACATCTGAACAATTGGCTGATATCGCTCGACACGGCTAGAGCACTACGCCCGTTTCTGGTCTCAAGTTCCTTCGCAACATCAAATCCAGTGTTCACCGTAAACGCCGGCCAAGTGGCAGCACGTGCTGCCACTGCAGCAGCAATCAGAGCGGCTCTGCAAGCAGGTATCGTTACAGCAACAACGGCCGCAGTCACAACCTCATCCGTCGTTTTGGTCGGGTTTGCCGCGTTACTGTTTCCTGCACCACTCGGCAACTCCGATGCCCGAGTTATCGAGGGCTCCCTTTCAGACTTCGTGCCCAAGGATCGCCAATCATGGATTGTTGAAGTCACAGACTTCAAACCCGACGAAACCCGTGCCTTGAGTGTTCCGTTGGCAGATCTGGCGACCGTACCCATTGAAGAACTGAACGCCATTGCGCTCACCAATGGCGATATCGACCTTCCAGTGACGCTGGGCTCCAGAACAATCAATAACGCCACTGAGTTCTTCGTGGCGTCGACCCACAACACCGGTATCGCGTCGAGGACTCCGGTCCGGCTCGCCAGGTTCGACTCCAGTCTGAATGTCTTCAGGGTCGACAGTCCAGACACTCCCTCAATCGGCATGACATGGACGCCCATTGTCAAACCGGCTAACAACTCAACCGCTTTACCGGCCAGTAGGCCAAACATTGTCGTGTACGACGGCACAGCCGTCGCGGTACTTGAAGGACGAATCGATACTCACCCGGAACTGGATGCCTATAGTTTCGGTGGGTTCATCACGGTGTTCCCGGCGGACTCGGGTATCTCACCCGTGTTCACGATGTTCAGGGATCGGCGACAAGATCCGGGAATCGCTACGGGGAATGGACAAGTGATATCGGGGAATTGGCTGGGGGCGGCGTCAACCCCGGAGGGCGCACCGATACCCGCGCAGATTGCGAGTAAGCTGAGGGGGCGGGAGTTTTCCAGTTTTAAAGCGTTCAGGCGGGCGTTTTGGAAGGCTGTGGCGCATGAGCGCGTGTTTTTGGATGAATTCACACTTTTCAACAAGATCGACATCAGAAATGCTCTTTCGCCCAGTGCTCCCCCTCAAGAGCAAGTGGGTGGAAGACAGAAGTACGAAATACATCACATTAAACCTATCAGCGAAGGAGGTTCTGTCTACGATATTGACAACCTCCAACTACTCACACCAATACAACACATCAAAGCCCATTCAAAAAATGGAAAAACATAAGATGAAATTCAAAGAGAAACTGGAAGAGTACACAGAGTCAGAATATGCAGCCTTAATAAATCGTTTGGTGGAGGGAGACTATTCCTCAGAGCGGGAGCACGATGCAATTGTAAATAATATCGTCCGGACTTCAGAGCATCCAAACGGAACAGGGATTTTGTACTACCCGGCAGAGGGCGTTGAAGACAGTCCCGCAGGCGTTTTAAAAGCCATCAAAGAATGGCGAGCCGCCAACGGTAAACCAGGTTTCAAACCAGAATAGTCAATTCCAGCATAACCCTGTGGCGAGGGAGCTTCTCCCGCTCGGCTGCGCAGCAGTCGTAAAACCAGAGTTCAACGTGTGCCTGACACTCCGCGTATACCGACTCAGGTCTGCTGCGCAGACCAGCGGGAGCAAGCTCCCTCGCCACGGGTTCAATATTGTCCGGTATTGGTAGAGATAATTTGAAAATGGTATTGAAGGCCAAGTTTGAACACTACACAGAATCAGAATATCTCAGCCTTATAAACCGGCTATTCCAAGGAAATTACCGTTCAGAGAAAGAACACGATGACATTGTAGAAAACATCGTAAAAACTTCGGAACACCCGAATGAAATAGACATTCTGTACTGTCCCGAAGAAGGCGTTGAGGACAGCGCAGCCGGCGTACTAAAAGCCATCAAAGAATGGCGAGCCGCCAACGATAAACCAGTTTTTAAACCGGAATAGTCAGCCCCTGAAAAAACTGTCACCCAGATTAATCTCAAACTACACCACACGAAATACATATCCAAAAGCGGCAAGGTCTACGACATTGAAAACATCAGAGTCACCACACCAAAACAACACTCTGAAATCCACAAGGAAAAAAAATTGAAATGCACAAACCAATTCTTTCCGATTACACCGAAACAGATTTTCTGCGGTTCGTATCCGGAATTTGCAATGCGCAATTTGACTCGGACAAAGAACAGGTCCGCGCAGTGCTGTTATTTGAAGAGCTGACTGAACACCCCCACGGCTCGGACATGATTTATTACGCCGACTCCGACGAGGAGGCGACCCCGGAAGCGATCGTTAGCAAAGTGAAGGAATGGCGAGCCGCCAACGGCAAACCGGGTTTCAAACCAGAATAGTCAGCTCCCTCGCCAAGGGTTCAATATTGTCCGGTATTGGTAGAGATAATTTGAAAATGATATTGAAGGCCAAGTTTGAGGAATACACAGAGGCAGAATATTCAGCCCTGATTAGTCGCCTGTTCGAAGGAGATTATTCATCCGAGCGCGAGCATGACGCCATCATTGAAAACATCCTCCGCACGTCTCAACACCCTGATGGAACCGGCGTTCTTTATGACCCAAAAGAAGGCGTTGAGGACAGTCCAGAAGGCGTTTTAAACACCATCAAAGAATGGCGAGCCGCCAACGGAAAACCAGGTTTCAAACCGCAATAGTCAGTTCCTGAAACAAGCTGTCAGGACCGGCCTGTTCGCGAGCAGGCTCGCTCCCACAGGGGCGGATGTTGATGGCCTGAGGTGTCGACGCACACATCAGGCCAGGGCGGATCAGACCGTCTCCGGATACATCACGGTGCGCAGCACACCCACCAGTTCTTGATAAATCGCCTCCACTTCTTCAGTGACCATGCGCATGCGCAGGAAGTCATGCACGTGGCCGCTGAATTCGCGGCATTCAAGCAGTCCTCCGGTGCTGGCCAAACGTTCGGCGTAGGCACGGCCTTCGTCCAGCAGCGGGTCGAAGCCTGCCAGGGCGATGTAGGCCGGGGCGGCGCCGGCGAGGTCGTTGCTCAGCAGAGGCGAGAAACGCCAGTCGCTGCGGTCCTCGATGCTGCGGGCGTAGTGCTGGTAGAACCATTCCAGGGAATCGCTTTCCAGCAGGTAGCCTTCGCCGAGCAAGTCCATCGATTCACGGCGCTGCGAGGCGTCGGTCACCGGGTAGCAGAGCAATTGCAGGCACGGTTTCAGCGCGCCGGGGGCGCGCGCCTCAAGCGCCAGCACGGTCGCCAGCGTGGCGCCGACGCTGTCGCCGCCAAACACCAGGCGCGACAGATCGAGAGCAAATTCACCAGCCTGTTCGCGCAGCCAATCCAGTGCATCGGCACAATCGTGCAATGCCACCGGGAACTTGTGTTCCGGCGCGCGGCGGTAGCCCACCGACAACACTGCACACGGCGTGCGCGCGCAGAACTCGCGGCAGATACCGTCGTGGGAGTCGAGGCTGCCGACGACAAAACCACCGCCGTGCAAAAACAGCAGCACTGGTAAAACACCGCCCTTTTGCAACGGACGGTACAACCGCAAGGTCAGTTCAGCGCCGTCGCGGGCACGGTGTTGCACCTCGCTCACGTCGACATCCGGCACGGCCCAACGCATCTGTTGCGAGGATTGCTCGAACGCCTCTCGCGCCTGCTCGGGTGTCCCTTGGTGAAACGCGTCGTTCTGACTGTCTTCGACCAGATCAAGAAACGCCGCTACTTCAGAATTCAATGGCATGCATCACATCCCGGGCCGCTGCGCGCAATGCGCACCGGCCCTGTCAAAAAGTTAAAGACCGGCTCAGCGCGCCGACTGTTGCAGGCAATGCTCGACCAGCGCTTCCAGCTCGGCCTGATACTGCTGCATCAAGGTTTCGATGGTGCTTGGGCGGAAGCGACGGGTGCTGTACATGCAACGCATCGACAGCTTGCCGTCGAACACCTGACCGACGATTTCCAGCCAGTTGCCAAGGTTGGCGTCCAGGCTGTAGACGTCGCCGATGTGCTCGTCCGCCGGCATCAGCATCGCCTGCTCATCAAAGGTCTGGTCGAACTGCCCCAGGTAGTTGAAGGTCAGTCGCGCCTGTGGCAACGCCGCCAGACGCTGTTGCACCGACGCATCGGCCATGTAGCGCAACGCGCCGTAGCCGACACCCTTCTGCGGCACCGCCGCCAACTGTTCGCGTACTGCCAGAATCGACGCGCCGAAATCCTGCTCGGTCAAGGGCGCCAGCCGTACCGGGAACATGGTGGTGAACCAGCCGAGCGTGCGGCTCAGGTCCAGCCCTTCGACCAGGTCTTCACGGCCGTGCCCTTCCAGTTGCACCAGCACCGACTCGGCCTCGCTCCAGCGACACAGCACACGACCGAGCGCCGTCAGCAGCAGATCGTTGATCTGCGTGCCGTACACCGCTGGCGCCTGTTTGAGCAATTGCCCGGTGCGGGTGGCGTCGAGGCCCATGAAGGTTTCTTCGCGGAAGCGCACCAGGTTCTTGCCACGCGGGTTGTCACACGGCAGATCCTTGCCCGGCTGATCCAGCTGTGCCAGCCAGTAATCCAGCTCTTGCTCGACCAGTGCCGGCACCTGCGCCGCGAGGCCATCGGCCCAGGCGCGATAGCTACTGGTGCGCTGCGCGAGTTGCGGCTCGCGGCCCTGACTGAACGCCTCGTAGGCCAGTTGCAGGTCTTGCAGGAATACCCGCCACGACACCGCATCGATCACCAGGTGATGCACCACCAACAGCAGACGCACCTCGCCGTCCGGCAGGTTCACCAGCAGGCCGCGCAGCAGTGGCCCCTCGAGCAGGTTGAGGCTGCGCTGGGCCTGGTTGACCAGTGCGTCGAGTTGCTCGATGTCGCTGATCTCCCGTTGCCACAACAACGGGTTGCGTTCAGCGATGCGCAGGCAGTCCGGCAACGTTTGATAGTGCTGCAACCAGCGGCCCTGATCCTGATGGAAGCGCAGGCGCAACGAATCATGCTGCTCGAGCATCAACCGCAGCGTCTGCTCCAGCGCCGGGGCATCCAGTGCCTGGCGCGAACGCAGCATCATCGCCTGGTTGAAATGATGCGGTTCACTCATACCCTCGGCGAAGAACCACTCCTGAATCGGCAACAGACCAAACGCGCCCGCCTGCGCCACATGACTGCTATCGGCAGTCTGGCTCGAGCGGGCGACCGCTTGCTGGTCGAACAGGTTGCCAATGGTCTGGAAGCGCATCAGGTCGCGCAGCTTGATCTCCAGTTTCAGTTGCGCATGGTTGCGCGCCCGGGAAATCACTTGCAGGCTGAGAATCGAATCACCGCCCAACTCGAAGAAGTTGTCGCTGATACCCACCTGTTCCACTTGCAGCACGTCGGCCCAGATCTCTGCCAGCCAACGTTCCTGCTCGTTGCGTGGCGCCTGATATTGATCGGCGCAAAAGGCTGGCTCCGGCAGCGCTTTGCGGTCCAGTTTGCCATTCGGTGAGATCGGCAGGCGCGCCAGGCCAATGATCTGCAGCGGCACCATGTATTCCGGCAGTTGTGCGCGCAACAGGGTCTTCAGACGGTCGCCGGCGTTGTCGTCAGCGCTGACCACGTAACCGATCAACTGTTTGCCCGAGACGCCGTCACGGGCGATGACCACGGCATCGGTGACGCCGTCCTGAGCGCGCAGGCAGGCTTCGATTTCACCCAGTTCGATGCGGAAGCCGCGAATCTTCACTTGATGGTCGGCGCGGCCGACGTAATCGAGGATGCCATCTTGGCGCAGGCGCACCAGGTCACCGCTGCGGTACAAACGACTGCCCGGCGCGCCGAACGGATCCGGCACGAAGCGCTCGGCGGTGATGGCTGCACGGCCATGGTAACCTCGGGCAACCCCGTAGCCGCCGATATACAACTGGCCGGACAAGTCTTGTGGCAGCGGATTGAGATCGTCGTCCAGCACCCACAACGAGCGTTGGCCGACCACTCGCCCGATCGGCGCATAGGCGGCAGCGCAGGCTTCATCGTTCGGCGCTTTCCAGAGCATCGGCGTGACCACGGTTTCGGTCGGGCCGTAACCGTTGGTGATGAACTGCGGCTGCAACACGCGGCGCACTTGAGCCAGGGTCTGCTCAGGCACAGCGTCACCGCCCAGGCAGTAAATGCGCACCTTCGGCACGGTCATAGCGCTGGCCTCGACGTACTCGGCCACCTGCTTGAGGTAGGCCGGCGGGAAGCAGGCGATGTCGATCGAACGGCTGAGCAAGGCGTGGCTGGTCTGCTCCGGCGTCCACAGTTCATGATCGCGCAGCACCAGGGTGCCGCCGCAGGCCAGGGTGGTCAGCCAGCGTTCATGCGCGCCATCGAAGGCGAACGACATGAAGTGCAATTCGCGGGTGGTCGCGTCCATTTCGTACAGTTCGCGGATCGCCTGGCAATGCATGCTCAGCGGTCCGTGGGTCACCGCAACACCTTTGGGCAAACCGGTAGAGCCCGAGGTGTAGATCAGGTAAGCGAGGCTGTCATCACAGGTCTGCACCCGCGGCGCGGTGTGCGGATATTGATTGCCATCGAAATGATCGAGATCGAGCAATGGCAGGTTCGCCGGCAGCGGCAAGCGCTGGCTGGCGGCGCCACGGCTGATCATCTGACGCATGCCGGAGTCTTCGATCATGAAGGCCAGGCGATCGCTCGGATAATCGATGTCCAGCGGCACGTAGGCAGCGCCACTTTTGAACACCGCGAGCAAGGCCACCAGCATGTCGAGCGAGCGCTCAAGTGCGACACCGATCAGCACTTCCGGACCGGCACCCGCCGCGATCAAATGATGCGCCAACTGGTTGGCACGGCGCTCAAGTTGCGCATAGCTCAACTGCTCGTCGGCACATTCGGCGGCAATCGCCTCAGGGCGTTGCGCGGCAATCATCGCCGGTAACAGCTCGCGCCGGTGCACCGCCGCCGGTTCTGCGCCCCACTGTTGCAAGGCCTGCCATTGTGGCGCAGCCAGACGTTGCAGATTGCCCAGACGCTCGGTCGGCTGCTGCATCATGCTGTGCAGCAACACTTCCATGGTCTGGCGGATCCGCTCGACCGCTTCGACAGTGAAACGATCACGCAGGAACAGGTACTCGATGGAGAACTCTTCGCCCAGATGCACCGCCAGGTCCATCGGGAAGTTGGTCACGTCATGGCTGGCCGAGGTGCCGAAGCGCAAGCCGCCCGGAGCCTGTTCCAGACGCTGGTCGATCGGGTAGTTCTCGAACACGATGATGCTGTCGAACAAGGCTTGCCCGCCCTGCCCCGACCAGCGTTGTATGTCCGCCAGCGGTGCGTGAGCATGTTCACGCAGGTCGAGGTTATAGGCCTGCAGACTGCTCAACCAGGCGTTCAACGGCTGTGCCGGATCGAGGGTCTGGATCACCGGCAAGGTATTGATGAACAGACCCAGCATGCTGCCGGCATTCGGCAAGCCCTCCGGGCGTCCGGCCACCGTGGCACCAAACGCCACGCTGTGCTGCCCGGTGTAGCGCTGCAACAAGAGCAACCATGCGCCTTGAATCAGCGTGTTGGCGGTGATGCCCTGCGCTCGGCAATGCTGCTGCAACAAAGCGGTCTGCTGTGCATCCCAACGGGTGTACAACGCCTGGTGACCGTGCTCGGCGGACTCGTGACGCGGGTGCATCGCCTGGCTCAACGCCGTCGGTTCGACCAGCGTCTGCAAGTGGCCGCGCCAGAACTGCTCGAGTTGCGCCGAATCCTGCTGCTGCAACCACGCGATAAAGTCGCGATAACGACCGCTCTCGCCTTCAACCTGACCGGTTGCGTAATGCTGCAGCACCTCGCCGAACAACTGCGAACTGCTCCAGCCGTCCATCAGGATGTGGTGGCTGGTCCAGATCAATTGGTACTTGTCCGCACCCAGACGAATCAGGCGCGTGCGCTGCAACGGCATGCGGTCCAGCGCAAAACCCTGAACGCGCTGCTGACGGGCGAACTCGGCGAGTTGCGCATCATCCATCGGCGTGTCCAGCGCTTGCAGGTCAACCACGCCCTGACGGTGGACGATCTGCACGGGTGACGCCTGACTGTCTTGCCAGTGGAACGACGTGCGCAGAATTTCGTGACGCTGCACCACGCATTCCCACGCGGCACGGAAGCGCTCGATATCGAGGCCTTCCACCGACAGGTTGAGCTGATTGACGTAGAGATCGTCGCCATCATCGGACAAGGTGTGGAACAACATGCCCTGCTGCATCGGCGACAACGGATAGATGTCTTCAATGTCCGCGAACGCCACGGGCAAACCGTCCAGACGCGCCTGACTCAGCGCGGCCAGCGGGAAGTCCGACGGCGTCAGGCCGTGGTTGCCCGGAACCACGCAGTGGTCGATCAGCGCTGTCAGCTCACGCCCGTAATCATCGGCCAATGCCTGCACGGTCGCAGTGTCGAACATCTGCTCGCTGAAGCTCCACGACAGGCTCAGCTCACCGCCATACACCTGGCCGTTGACCGACAGCCAGTTACCCAGGGGGGCGCGATCGCTGAGGTCATTGCCGGCACTTTCGCCGGCCGGCAGGAACAGCGCAGCTTCGTCGAACTGACTGTCGAACTGGCCAAGGTAGTTGAAGGTGATTTTCGGCGTTGGCAGGTCTGCCAACGCCTCACGCGCCGACACATCGCCCAGATAACGCAAGGCGCCAAAACCGATGCCCTTGTCGGGAATCGCGCGCAGTTGTTCCTTGATCTGCTTGATCGAATCAGCGAGCCCGCTGGCCGGGGTCAGGTGCACCGGGAACACGCTGGTGAACCAGCCGAGGGTGCGGCTCAGATCGATATCGTCAAACAGGTCTTCACGACCATGACCTTCCAGCTGAATCAGCGCCGAGGCATGCCCGCTCCAGCGGCTGATGACGCGCGCCAGTGCGGTCAGCAGCAGGTCGTTGACCTGCGTGCGATAAGCCGCCGGGGCCTGTTGCAACAGTTGTTTGGTCAGCTCAGGGGCAAGACGCGTCTGCACACTGTGCGCGTAGCGGTTTTCCAGGCTGCCGTCCGGGCGCTCGCACGGCAACGTGGCGCTCGCCCCCTGCAAGTGCTCACGCCAGAAGGCCTGTTCATCATCGAGGCTGGCGGTGTGCGCCTGCAGGCGTTCGGCCCAGGCTTTGAAGGCGCTGGTCTTGGCCGGCAACGCGACCTCGCGCCCGGCCTGAATCTGGCTGAACGCGGTGTGCAGATCTTCCAGCAGAACACGCCACGAGACACCGTCGACCACCAGGTGATGCACCACCAGCAGCAAACGCTGAGTGTGGTCCGGCAGGTCGAGCAGCACACCTCGCAGCAGCGGACCGTCGTGCAGATTGAGGCTGCCCTGGGCCTGCTGACAGGTGGCTTCGATTTCATCAGGATCGGTCAGCGTGCGCTGCCAGAGCAGTGTTTGCGCAGGCTCGATCGCGCGGTGAGTGGCTGTCCAGCCGTCAGCCGTTTCACTGAACGACAAACGCAAGGCATCGTGATGCGCAACCAGTGCCTGAAGCACTTGCGCAACGCTGTCGGCGTGCAGGGTCATCGCCGGTTTGAGCAGCAACGACTGGTTCCAGTGATGCCGCTCGGGAATCGCGCTGGCGAAGAACCATTGCTGGAACGGCAGCAACGGCGTCGCACCGCTGACCGGCCCCTGGTCAATGCTCAGCAGCGTGCCGCCCAGTTGCGCGACTGCCGCCAGTGCCTGCACGGTCTGGTGCTGGAACAAATCCTTGGGTGTGAACTGGATACCGGCCTGCCGCGCACGGCCGACCACTTGAATCGAGATGATCGAATCACCACCCAGCTCGAAGAAGTTGTCCGTGGCGCTGACACGTTCAAGGCGCAGCACATCGGCCCAGATCATGGCGATGCGTTGCTCCATGTCGTTGCGCGGCGCCACGTAGCTGTTCTGCATCAGGCTGGCGTCCGGTGCCGGCAGCGCCTTGCGATCGAGTTTGCCGTTCGGGGTCACCGGCAGGTGCGCCAGCACCATCAAGTGCGCCGGCACCATGTGCGTTGGCAGACTCTCCTTGAGGACGTTGCGTACGCTGTCGCGCCATTCGCTCAGATCCGAATCTGCCAGCGGCTGCGTCGGCACCAGATACGCCACCAGTTGCTTGCCGCTGGGCCCGGCATGCGCCAGTACCACGGCTTCGCGCACGCTGCTCAGTTCCAGCAGACGCGCTTCGATTTCGCCCAGTTCGATGCGGAAACCACGGATTTTCACCTGGTTGTCGACGCGGCCCTGATAGTCAAACACGCCATCGGCGCGCTCACGCACCAGGTCCCCGCTGCGATACAGACGACTGCCCGGCGCCCCGAACGGATCGGGTACGAAGCGTTCAGCGGTCATCGCCGGACGATCCAGATAACCCCGGGCCAGCCCGCTGCCGCCCAGGTACAACTCGCCCATCACGCCCTGGGGCAACGCGTTGAGATCAGCGCTGAGCACACAGGTGCTGCGGTCGCCGATACGCGTACCGATCGGTGCATAGGCCGCGCCGCACTCGTCATTGCGTCCGGCCTTCCAGATCAGCGGGGTGACCACGGTTTCGGTCGGCCCGTAACCGTTGATGATGTACTGCGGCGCCAGCGCGGCACGCGCCCGCTCGAAACTGTCGTTGGGCACGGCGTCGCCGCCGAAGCAGTAGATGCGCACTGCGGGCGGCTGGCCAACCTGTTCGGCGTGCTCGGCCAATTGCTGCAGGTACACCGGCGGGAACGCCGCCACGGTCACGCCGTGCTGTTGCATGGCGCTATAGGTCTGCTCCGGGCTCCACAGACTGTCGTCACGCAACAACAGCCGCGAGCCATGGGTCAGCGGGGTCAGCCAACGCTCATGGGCGCCGTCAAACGCGAACGACATGAAGTGCAGTTCGCAATCGTCCGGGGTCATTTCATAGCGCTGGCCGATGGCCTGGCAATGCATCGCCAACGGGCCGTGCGCTACGCATACGCCCTTGGGTTGTCCGGTGGAACCTGAGGTGTAAATCACGTAGGCGAGGTTTTCCGCGTGCACGTCAACCTGCGGCGCAGCGTCTGGCCATTCGGCGGTCGGCAGGGTGTCCAGATCCAGTGCGCGCAGACCGGCGCTCAGCGGCAACCGGGTACGCAGCTGCGAATCGGTGAGCAACAGCGCGATGCCCGAGTCTTCGATCAGATAGGCCAGGCGCTCGCGCGGATAACTGGCGTCCAGCGGCACGTAGGCGCCGCCGGCCTTGAGCACAGCGAGCAAGGCCACCAGCATCGATGGGCTGCGCGGCAGGGCTACGCCGACGCGCACTTCCGGGCCGACGCCTTCATTGATCAGCACATGCGCGAGGCGATTGGCCTGGGTTTCAAGCTCGGCGAAGGTCAACGCCTGATCGCCACACCGCACGGCTTGTTGTTGCGCCTGCTGCGCCGCAATCACCGCGATGCGCTGATGCACCAGCAACGGATCCGTGCACGGCTGCG
Organism: Pseudomonas sp. WC2; assembly: GCF_050586545.1. NCBI lineage: Bacteria > Pseudomonadati > Pseudomonadota > Gammaproteobacteria > Pseudomonadales > Pseudomonadaceae > Pseudomonas > Pseudomonas sp. WC2. The sequence continues at coordinate 152,772 of NZ_JBOBDR010000015.1, forward strand.
CACGGTTGCTGTCCTGCAAACGGTTCTGTTCTTCACGGCTGAGCAGGGTCAACGCGCCGAGACGCGCACTGGCCGACTGCACGAATTGCTCCAGCAGCGAGGCCAGTTGTGCGTGCAGACGCACAATCGCCTCCTGGCTGAAATTCGCCGAAGCAAAGCTGTAATGCACCGACAGGGTGTCGCCCAGATTGACCCCGACCGTCAACGGAAAATTGGTTTGTTCACGGGTGTCCACCGCGCCGAAATTCAGGCCCAGCGCTGAGCCTTGCTCCAGCGCTTCGGAGATCGGGTAGTTCTCGAACACCAACAGGTTGTCGAACAGGCCATCGCTGCCCTGCCCCGACCAGCGCTGGATATCAGCCAGTGGCGTGTGTTCGAAATCACGCAGGGCGATGTTGAGTTCCTGCACGGTTTGCAGCCACTGGCTGACCGTCAATTGCGGTTCCGGACGGGCAATCACCGGCAAGGTGTTGATGAACAGGCCGACCTGCTGCTCGACCCCCGGCAGGTTCGCCGGACGCCCCGACACCGTGGCGCCGAATGCCACGGTCGACTGCCCGGTGTAACGCTGCAACAGCAGCAGCCACGCCGCTTGCACCAAGGTGTTAAGGGTGACTTTTTGCTGGCGGGCAAATTCACTCAGGCGCAACGTGCCGGTGGCGTCGATCCACTGCTGATACTGTTCGGTCTCGCCATTTGCGCTCGCCGAACGATCCGCCAGCCCTTGGGCCAAGCGGGTCGGCTCATCAAATTGCGCCAGACGCTCAAGCCAGAACTGCTCGCTGAGCTGACGGTCCTGACGCTGCAGCCAGGCGATGTAATCGCTGTAGCGGCCGATGGCTGCTGCTGGCACTTGCCCGGCATAGCGTTGCAACACCTCACCGAGCAACTGCGAGTTGCTCCAGCCGTCCATCAAAATGTGATGACTGGTGTAGAGCAGTTCGTGACGGTCTGCAGCGGTGCGCACGACCACCAGGCGTAACAGCGGCACCTCGTTCAGGTCGAACGGACGGCTGCGCTCGGCCTCGGCCAGCGCATCCAGCGCCTCACTCGGCTGGCCGCGCCAGTCGTGAAGGATGAACGGCAGCGTGGCCGTGCGTTCGACGATTTGCAGTGGCTGTGCTTGCTCGCCGCCCCAGACAAACCGCGTACGCAGAATGTCATGAGCCTCCAGCGCCGCTTGCCAGGCCTGACGGAAACGCTCGACATCAAGCCCTTCCACCGACACGCGCATCTGGTTGATGTAATCGCCCGAACCTTGTTCGTACAGGGTGTGGAAAAGCATGCCCTGCTGCATTGGCGACAGCGGGTAGACGTTGTCCACCGCTTGCGGATCCGTGATCAACGCATCGAGCTGCGCCTGGCTGAGGTCAGCCAACGGGAAGTCCGACGGCGTCACGCCGCGGTTGTGCGCCTCACAGCAATGGGCGATCAGCGCATTGAGTTCTTGCGCATAGTCGTCAGCCAGACGCTGGATCGTCGCCTGATTGAACATTTCGTGGCTGAACGACCAGCTGAGGTTGAGCTCACCGCCATAGACCTTGCCGTTGATGTCCAGCCAGTTGGCCAGCGGTGCCAGCGAACTCTGTTCACGGCCGGTGCTTTCACTGGCGGGCACGAACAGCGCGGCATCGTCGAACTGGCTGTCGAACTGCCCCAGGTAGTTGAAGGTAATGCGCGGTACCGGCTGCGCGGCGAGGGTCTGCTGCGCGTGTTCATTGCCCAGGTAACGCAAGGCTCCGAAACCCAGGCCTTTGTTCGGCACGCCACGCAGTTGTTCCTTGACCGCCTTGAGCGAATCGGCCAGGTCCATGGCTGGGGTCAGGCGCACCGGGAACAGGCTGGTGAACCAGCCGACGGTGCGGCTCAGGTCGATGTCGTCGAACAGCTCTTCACGACCATGACCTTCGAGTTGAATCAGGGTCGAAGCCTGACCGGTCCAGCGGCAAATCACCCGCGCCAGTGCCGTCAGCAGCACATCGTTGATCTGCGTGCGATAGGCGGCGGGCGCCTGCTGCAGCAGTTGGCGGGTCTGATCAGCATTCAGGCGGGTTTCCACACTCACCGCGTGACGGTTTTGCAAGGTCGCCGCCGGGTTGTCGCAAGGCAAATCGGCAGGCGCCTCGCCCAACTGCTCGGCCCACCACGCCAGTTCGTTTTGCAGCTCGCCGGCGGCGAACGTTTGCAGGCGTTGCGCCCAGTCCTTGAACGGGCTGGTCTTGGCCGCGAGTTTGATCGTCTGACCGTTTTGCAGTTGCTCGCAAGCGTTCTGCAAATCTTCCAGCAACACGCGCCACGACACACCGTCGACCACCAGGTGATGGATCGCCAGCAACAAACGCTGACTGCCGTCGGCCACATTCAGCAGCACGGCGCGCAACAGCGGGCCGTTTTGCAGATCGAGGCTGCCTTGCGCGGCGTCGCACACCGCTTCGATTTCGTCGACGTGCTGCACGCTCGCCTGTTGCAGCAACGCTTGGTTCTCCGGCACACGGTGCGTGGCCGTCCAGCCTTCAGCGCCTTCGCTGAAGCTCAGGCGCAAGGCATCGTGATGCGCCACCAGCGCCTGCAAGGCGCGTTCAAGGACGTTGGCATCGACCGCCTGCGAAGGTTTCAGCAGCAGCGACTGATTCCAGCGCTGACGCTCGGGAATCTGCAGTTCGAAGAATCGTTGCTGGAACGGCAGCAACGGCGTGCTGCCGGTGACGGCGCCCTGCTCGATGCTGAACGCCGCTTCGCCACGCTGGGCGACCCGGGCCAGACCTTGCACGGTCTGGTACTGGAACAAATCCTTGGGGGTAATGCGCAGACCGGCCTGACGGGCGCGGCTGACCACCTGAATGGAGATGATCGAGTCACCGCCCAAGGCAAAGAAGTTATCCGTGACGCCCACCTGCTCCAACCCGAGCACGGCCTGCCAGATCTCACACAATTGCCGTTCGTTGTCGTTGCTCGGTGCCAGGTAGGTGTGCTGCTCCAGCGCTGCATCAGGTTTGGGCAGGGCCTTGCGATCAAGCTTGCCGTTGGGGGTCAGCGGCAGTCGTTCGAGGAACAGCAAGTGCGCCGGCACCATGTACTCCGGCAGGTGTTCACGCAGGCCGGCCTTGAGCACTTCGCGCAGCCGCGCCTGTTCTTCGGCATTGCCCAGCGCAGCGCTCGGCACGATGTAAGCGACCAGTTGCTGACCGCTCGCGCCTTCCTGCGCCAGCACCGCCAGTTCGCGCACCGCGTCTTGTTGCAGCAGGCGTGCTTCGATCTCGCCCAGCTCGATGCGGAACCCGCGCACCTTGACCTGATGGTCGATACGCCCGACGTATTGCAGGTTGCCGTCAGCTTGATAACGCGTCAGGTCACCCGTGCGGTAGAAGCGCTCGCCCGGAGCGCCGAACGGGTTCGGCAGATATTTTTCTGCGGTCAACGCCGGCCGGGCCAGGTAACCGCGGGTGATGCCGGCACCGGCCAGATACAGTTCGGCGGCAACGCCTTGCGGCACCGGTTGCAGCTCGCCATCGAGGACATAGCTGGCGGTGTGCTTCAGTGGCCGTCCGATGCTCGGCTGGCCACCGGCCATGCGCCGGGTCCAGGTCGAATAGGTGGTGTCTTCCGACGGACCGTACAGGTCGAAAACATGCTCGACCGTCGGTTGCGCGTATAGGGTGTCGACCAGCGCTTGCTTGAGCGGCTCGCCGGCCAGATTGATGATGCGCACGCTCGGCGGGATCTCGCCGCTGCGTTGCAGGGCGGCAATCGCCGACGGCACGGTGTTGATCAGGCGCACCTGATCGCGGGCCGGCAACTGCGGCAACTCCAGCGCATTACGGGCGATGATCAGGGAACCACCGTTGGCCAGGGTGACAAACAGCTCCCACACCGACAGGTCGAAACACACCGAGGTCGAGGCCAGCACGCCTTGAATATCGTCGCGGCTGTACACCGATTGCGACCAGTCGATCAGCGCCAGCACGTTGCGATGCGCAATCGCCACGCCTTTCGGTTTGCCGGTAGAACCGGAGGTGTAAATCACATACGCCAGGTTGTCGGCCGACACCCGCGTGTCCGGCGCATGCGCAGGGTACGCGGCGAAATCTTCGGCGGCGTTGTCCATCAGCAGCACGTCGGTGTCGGCCGCGATCGCCAGATTGGCGGCGACCTCGCGTTCGGTCAGCAGGCACAGCGCACGACTGTCTTCGAGCATGTAAGCGACACGGTCGGCCGGGTAATCCGGATCGAGCGGCACGTACACACCCCCAGCCTTGAGCACGGCCAGCAGCGCGACCAGCAGATTTTCCGAGCGCTGCATCGCCACGCCGACCCGCACTTCCGGGCCGACGCCACGTTCGATCAAGGCATGCGCCAACGGGTTGGCCCGCGCTTCAAGCTGGGCATACGTCAGGTGCCGCTCGGCAAAGGTCACCGCGCGTGCATCCGGGGTCTGCGCCGCCTGACGAGCGATCAACTGATGAATGCACAGATCGCTGGCAAACGGCGCGTCCACAGGGTTCCAGTCGTGCAGCAAGACCTGCCGCTCACTGGCATCGAGCAACGGCAACTCGCCGACGCGCTGTTGCGCATCGCTGACGATGCCCTTGAGCAGCGCCTGCAAGTGCCGGCCCATCCGCTCGATGGACGTCGCCTCAAACAGGTCCGTGGCGTAGATCAGCGAGGCCCACACGCCTTGCGGCGACTCGTGGGTTTCAAGGGTCAGGTCGAACTGCGCCGTGAGGCTGTCCCAGTTCACACTTTCAACCGCAAGCCCCGGCAACTGCATGGCCTGATTGACCTGCCGCGTGCCGCTCTGATGGTTGAACATCACCTGGAACAACGGGCTGCGGCTCAGGCTGCGTTCCGGCGCCAGGGCTTCGACCAATTGCTCGAACGGCAGATCCTGATGCGCCTGCGCGCCCAGCGCCGTTTGCTTGGCCTGGGCCAGCAACGCGCTGAACGGCATGCTGCTGTCGAGGCTGGCGCGCAAGACTTGGGTGTTGACGAAAAAGCCGATCAACCCTTCGGTTTCCGCGCGATTGCGGTTGGCAATCGGCACGCCGATGCGAATGTCATCCTGACCGCTGTAGCGATGCAGCAAGGTCTGGAACGCCGCCAGCAACAGCATGAACATCGTCACGCCTTCACGTCGCGCGAGGTCATGCATGCCTTTGCTCAACGCCGCGTCCAGTTGCAGATCCAGACGTGCGCCGCGATAGCTTTGCACCAGTGGGCGCGGATGGTCGGCCGGCAGCTCCAGCACGCCCGGATCCGAACCCAGGTGTTCGACCCAATAGCTCAGTTGCCGCTCGCGCTCACCGGCGTCCATCCAGCTGCGTTGCCACTGGGCGAAATCGGCGTACTGAATCGGCAACGGTGCCAGCCTGGCCGGCGCGCCCCGACTGAACCCGGCATAGAGTTCGATCAACTCGCCGACCATCACTTGCATCGACCAGCCATCGGAAATGATGTGATGTTGCACGATCACCAGAACGTGATCGTCCGGTGCCAGTTGCAACAGGCAGACGCGCAGCAACGCATCCTGTTCAAGGTCGAACGGGCGGGCGATCTGTGCTTCGATGGCCGCGCGCAAACGCGGCTCATCGACTTCGCCTGCCAGTGGGGGAACCTCGATCGGCAAGGCATACGGCGCCTTGATCAGCTGAATGGCCTTGTCCTGATCACCTCGGGCAAACCCGGTGCGCAGAGTTTCGTGACGCTCGATCAGCGTATCGAAACTGCGCTGCAGTACCGCCATGTCCAGGGCGCCGCGCAAGCGTAACGCCGTGGGAATGTGGTACGCCGCGCTGTCCGGCTCCATCTGCCAGAGAAACCACTGCCGCTCCTGGGCATAAGACAACAGCAGCGGTTCACCTTCGGTACGCCGGAAAATCGGCGCGATGCCATAAAGGTTAATGCCCTGTTTGCCCAGTAGAATCGCCAGCGCCTTGCGTTTCTCGGGAGAAAGCGCGCCTACCGATTCAATCAACTGCTGCATGCCGTGGTCCTCTCAGGAAATCAGTTTTTCAAGTTCATCTGCTGATAAACGATTGAGAGCCTCCAAGGATTTAGCCAAAACATCATGAACGGGCTGCAAATCAGGTTGCAGGGCTTGTACGGCCGCGCTGAAAGCCGCCAGATCGGCACTGGCGAACAGGCTGGCCAACGGCACTTCGAAGCCCAACAACTCGCGCAAACGCAGGGCCACCTGAGTGGCCAGCAGCGAATGGCCGCCGAGCTCGAAGAAGTTGTCCGTCAGGCCGACTCGCTCCAGCTTCAACACGTCGGCCCAGACCCCGGCGATCTGCTGCTGCAGTTCACTTTCAGGCGCCACGTAGGTGTTTTGCAGCAGGCTGGCATCCGGTTGCGGCAGGGCCTTGCGGTCGAGCTTGCCGTTGGCGGTCAGCGGCAGGCTGTCGAGCAGCAACAGGTGCGCCGGCACCATGTAATCCGGCAGGTTGTGCTTGAGCGCCTGGCGCAGGTGCTCACGCCACGGGCCCTGTTGATCGAGTTCGACCGACTGATCGGCCACCAGATATGCGACCAGTTGTACGCCACCGGCGCCAGGCTGATCGAGTACCACGGCCTGACGGATTTGCGGCAGCGCCAACAATTGCGCCTCGATTTCCCCCAGCTCGATACGGAAACCACGGATCTTCACTTGATGGTCGATGCGTCCGGCGTACTCGATCCGGCCATCGGCGCGATAGCGCGCCAGGTCACCGGTGCGGTACAGCCGCGCGCCGTCGTCACCGAACGGGTTGGGCACGAAACGCAATGCGCTGAGGTCGGCACGCTTGAGATAACCGCGTGCCAGCCCGGCGCCGCTGACGTGCAATTCGCCGATGCAGCCCTTCGCCACCGGTTGCAGGTCGGCGTCGAGCACGTACCAGCCGAGGTCCGGGATCGGTTCGCCCAACGGGCTGCCGGCATCCTGTTCGAGATCGGCCAGGGTCAACGGACGGTAAGTCACGTGAACCGTGGTTTCGGTGATGCCGTACATGTTGATCAGTTGTGGCGCAGCGTCGCCGAAGCGTTCGAACCATGGACGCAGGCTGCGCACTTCCAGCGCTTCACCGCCAAACACGACGTAACGCAGCGACAGTTGTGCATCCTGTGGTGCGTCGCAGGCGACTTGCATCAGTTGCTTGAATGCCGACGGCGTCTGGTTGAGCACGGTGATGCGCTCGCGGCACAGCAGCGCATGGAACTCCTGCGGCGAGCGACTGACGCTGTGCGGCACGATCACCAGACGCCCGCCATGCAGCAGCGCGCCGAAGATTTCCCAGACCGAGAAGTCGAACGCATACGAGTGGAACAGCGTCCAGCGGTCCTCGGCACCGAAGCTGAACCAAGGGTCCGTGGCCTCGAACAGACGCAGCACGTTGTCGTGAGCCAGCAGCGTACCTTTCGGCTTGCCGGTGGAGCCCGAGGTGTAAATCACGTAAGCGAGGCTGGCGCTGTCGGCCCAGACCTGCGGATCGGTTGCCAATTGATCCTGCCAGCGGCTGTCATCACCCAGCAGCAGGGTTTCGACGCTGTCGGCCACCGCCAGGTGATCGAGCACCCCCGGCTGCATCAGCAGCAAGGCAATGCCGCTGTCTTCGATCATGTATTGCAAGCGCTCGGCCGGGTATTGCGGATCCAGCGGCAGGTAAGCGCCCCCGGCCTTGAGGATGGCGACCAGGCCGACGATCATTTCGATCGAACGCTCGGCAGCCAGACCGACCAGCACATCGGCGCCGACACCCCGTGCGATCAGGGCATGGGCCAGGCGATTGGCACGGGCGTTGAGCTCGCCGTAGCTCAATTGTTCCTCGCCCAGGCTCACGGCAATGGCCTGCGGTGCCCGACGCACTTGTGCTTCGATCAGTTGTGGCAGTGTGCGGGTTTGCGCAAAGGTGGCCGGCGCACGGTTCCAGTCCTGCAACACCGCTTCTTGTTGCGCGGCATCAAAAAGACCGAGATCGGCCAACAGACGTTGCGCCGGCGAGTCGGCCATTTGCTGCAACAGGTGCTGCAAGTGTCCGCCTATCTGCTCGATCTGCGCAGCGCTGAAATGTTGCCGGGCGTAGGCGAATTGCAACGACAGGCTGTCGCCCAGATCCACCAGCACCGTCAACGGCAGGTTGGTCTGTTCCTGGCTGGAGGCCTGACCGAAACGCAAGCCTTGCGACGCGCCGCTGTTCAGCGCCTCCGACACCGGGTAGTTCTCGAACACCAGCAGGCTGTCGAACAAGCCTTCGCCACGTTGTCCCGACCAGCGCTGAATGTCGGCCAGTGGCGTGTATTCGAATTCGCGCATGGCCAGGTTCAGCGCTTGCACTGTTTGCAGCCACTCACCGAGAGGTTGCTCGACACGCGGGGTGGCGATCACCGGTAAGGTGTTGATGAACAAACCGACCTGTTGCTCGACGCCTGGCAGCTCGGTCGGACGCCCGGCGACCGTCGCGCCGAACGCCACGGTCGGTTGGCCGCTGTAACGCTGCAACAGCAGCAACCAAGCGGCCTGCACCACGGTGTTGAGGGTGACCTTGTGCTGACGGGCGAACGCGCCCAGACGTTGCGTCTGCTCACGGTCCAGCCAACGGGTTTGCTGGTCGTAACCGCTCTGGCCAGCGGTCACCTGCGTATCCACGCAGCTGCGGGCCAAGTGAGTCGGTTCCTCCCGGTCGGCCAGACGCTCAGTCCAGAAGCGTTCGCTGGCCTGACCGTCCTGACGCTGCAGCCATGCGATGTAATCAGCATAACGGCCCAGCGGCGCGGCCGGGGTTGCACCGGCGTAGCGCTGCATCACTTCGCCGAGCAACTGCGAGTTGCTCCAGCCGTCCATGAGGATGTGATGGCTGGTGTAGATCATTTCGTGGCGGTCATCATCGGTGCGCACCAGCACCAGACGCAGCAACGGTGCCTGCAACAGGTCGAAGCCTTGTTGCAGTTGCTCCTGCGCCAGCAGATCGAGCGCCGACGGCAGGTCAGCGCGGCCTCGCCAGTCATGCAGGCTGAACGGCAACTCGGCCCTCCGCTGGACGATTTGCAGCGGCTGTTCCTGCTCGGAGATCCATACAAACCGAGTACGCAGAATCGCGTGGCGGTCGACCGCGCCCTGCCAGGCCTGACGCAAACGCTCGGGATCCAGGCCTTCGACGCTGACGCGCATCTGGTTGACGTAATCGCCCGAACCTTGTTCGTACAGGCTGTGGAACAACATGCCCTGTTGCATCGGCGACAGCGGGTAGATGTCATCGACATCGGCACCGGCACCCGGCAAGGCGTCGAGCTGTTGCTGGTTGAGCGACGCCAACGGGAAGTCCGACGGCGTGATGCCGGCGTTCTGCGCGGCGCAGCAATGCTCGATCAGCGTTGCCAGTTCGACCGCGTATTCATCGGCCAGGCGTTGAATGGTTGCTTCATCGAACATTTCGCGGCTGAACGTCCAGCCCAGGCTCAACTCGCCGCCGTAGACCTGACCGTTGAGTTCCAGCCAGTTGCCCAGCGGCGCCAACGGGCTCTGTTCGTCACCGGCCTTTTCGCTGGCCGGGGCGAACAGCGCGCCGTCATCGAACTGGCTGTCGAACTGGCCGAGGTAGTTGAAGGTGATGCGCGGCGCTGGCAGCGCCGCCAGCTCACGGCGGGTCGCTTCGTCGCCGAAGTAACGCAACACGCCAAAGCCCAGGCCTTTGTCGGGAATCGCCCGCAGCTGTTCCTTGATCTGCTTGATCGAACCGTCAAGCGACGCGGCGGGAGTCAGGCGCACCGGGAACAGGCTGGTGAACCAGCCGACGCTGCGACTCAGGTCGAGGTCGTCGAACAGGTCTTCACGACCGTGGCCTTCCAGCTGAATCAAGGTCGAGGCGTGCCCCGTCCAGCGGCAGATAACTCGGGCCAGCGCGGTCATCAACAGGTCATTGACCTGAGTGCGATACGCCGCCGGCGCCTGTTGCAGCAGTTGTCGGGTCAGCACTTGATCGAGGCGCGTCTGGACGGTGTGTGCGTAACGATTTTGCAGGCTAGCCTGTGGATGGGTGCACGGCAGGTCGACGGGCGCATCCGCCAGTTGTGCGCGCCACAGCTCGAGTTCGCCAACGCGTTGCGGCGCGTGCTGCTGCAAACGCTCGGCCCAGTGCTTGAAGGCGCTGGTCTTGGCTGGCAGGCGCGGGAGCTTGCCGTCAATGCGCTGCTGGTAAGCGCTTTGTAAATCTTCGAGCAGAATCCGCCAGGACACACCGTCCACTACCAAGTGGTGCACCGCCAGCAGCAATCGTTGCGAACCATCGGCCAGGGTCACCAACAAGCCACGCAACAGCGGGCCGTGAGCCAGGTCGAAGCTGCGTTGTGCCTCAAGGCAAGCGTGCTGCAACTGTTGTTCATCGCTGACACTCGTCTGCATCAGCAGGGTGTGGTGCACCGATGTTGCGTGATGATTTGCGGTCCAGCCGCTGGCCGTTTCGGTGAACGACAGGCGCAAGGCATCGTGATGCGCGACCAGTTCTTGCAAGGCTTGCTCAAGCGCATTTGCCTGAATGCTCACGGCCGGCTTGAGCATCACCGACTGGTTCCAGTGATGCCGCTCGGCAATGTCTGCCGCGAAGAACCACTGCTGGAATGGCAGCAACGGTGTAGCGCCACTGACCGCGCCCTGATCGATCTGCGCCGCGCCATCGCCCAGCGTCGCGACGCCCGCCAGCGCCTGGACAGTCTGGTACTGGAACAAGTCTTTGGGGGTAAAGCGGATTCCGGCCTGACGGGCACGGGCCACCACTTGAATCGAGATGATCGAATCGCCCCCCAGTTCAAAGAAGTTATCGGCCAAGCCGACTCGCGGCAGTTTCAGCACATCGGCCCACACTGCCGCAATGCGTTGCTCCAGCTCACTGCGCGGCGCGATGTATTCGGCCTTGTCTGCACCCCATTGCGGTTTCGGCAGCGCCTTGCGATCCAGTTTGCCGTTGGGACTCAACGGCATCTGCGGCAGATTCAGCCACTGGTTGGGCACCATGTACTCCGGCAGGCCGGCGTGCAGATGACGCATGAGGGTGTCGCGCCAGTCTGCGGTTTCTTCGTTCAGCACCACGTAAGCGGTCAGTAGCTTGCCGTCGATCACCAACACCGCGGCTTCACGGACATTGGCGTGTTCGAGCAGACGCGCTTCGATTTCACCGAGCTCGATACGCAGGCCGCGCAGCTTGACCTGATGGTCGATTCGGCCGGCGTATTCGATCACGCCATCGGCGCGGTAGCGCGCCAGGTCACCGGTGCGGTAGATCCGTTCGCCGGCGCCGAAAGGGCTGACCGCAAAACGTTCGGCGGTCAGCGCCGGACGCTGGTGGTAGCCGCGCGCCAGACCGACGCCCGCCAGGTACAACTCGCCGAGCACACCGGTCGGCACCGGCTCAAGATTATCGTCAAGGATGTAGCAGCCGAGGTTGGCAATCGGCTGACCGATCGGCACGCTGTCGCGCCCCTCCTCCACACACGTCCAGTGCGTCACGTCGATGGCCGCTTCGGTCGGGCCGTAAAGGTTGTACAGCCCGGCAGTTGGCACCTTGGCGAAGACTTGCTGTTGCGCGTCTGCCGGCAGCGCTTCACCGCTGCAGACGATGCGTTGCAGGCTGGTGCACGTACTGACCTCGGCGTCTTGCAAGAAGGCTTGCAACATCGACGGCACAAAGTGCAGCGTGGTGATGTGTTCGCGATTGATCAGCGCCACCAGTTTTGCCGGATCGCGGTGATCGCCCGGGGCTGCGACGACCAGACGTGCGCCGGTCATCAGGGGCCAGAAGAACTCCCACACCGACACGTCAAAGCTGAACGGGGTCTTTTGCAGCACGCTGTCGCCCGCGCCGATCTCATAGGCCTGTTGCATCCAGCACAGACGGTTGGTCAGGGCGACATGACGGTTGCCAGCGCCTTTCGGCTTGCCGGTGGAGCCGGAGGTGTAAATCACGTAGGCAAGGTTTTCACCTGTGACCGCTACATCCGGATTGGCGCTCGCGAAGCCCTCCAGCGACGCCTCGATCAACAGGGTTTGTACCTGACTGGTCAATGGCAAGGCATCGAGCAGATGCGCCTGAGTCAGCAACAGCTGGACGCCGCTGTCTTCGATCATGTAGGCCAGGCGATCCTGCGGGTATTCGGGGTCCAGCGGCACGTAGGCGCCCCCGGCCTTGAGCACGGCCAACAGCGCGACGACCATTTCGATCGAACGTTCGGCGGCGATGCCGACCAGGCTTTCAGGTCCGACACCCAGCGCCATCAGCTTGTGCGCCAACTGGTTGGCGCGGGCATTGAGTTGCGCGTAGCTCAGGCATTCATCGGCGTATTTCAGCGCCATGGCGTCCGGCGTGCGCAGCACCTGCGCTTCGATCAATTGCTGCACGCTCAGGTGCAGCGGGTACTCGGTGGCAGTGGCGTTCCAGTCTTCGAGAATCTGCTGACGCTCCTGCGCGGCGAGCATCGGCAACGCGGCAATCGCCTGTTGCGGCGCAGCGACAATTGCCCGCAGCAATGCCTGCCAGTGTTCGAACAGGCGCGCGATGGTCGCCGCCTCGAACAGATCGCTGGCGTAGGTCAGACTGACCATCAGCCCGGCGGCGGTTTCGGTGGTGTCCAGGGTCAGGTCGAACTGGGCGGTGGCGCTGTTCCACGGCAGGCCTTCGATGCGCAAACCCGCCACATCGGTGACCGGTGCGGCATCGCGCTGGTGGTTGAACAGCACCTGGAACAACGGGCTGTGGCTCAGGCTGCGCTCCGGCGCCAGCGCTTCGACCAATTGCTCGAACGGCAGATCCTGATGCGCCTGAGCGCCCATTGCGGCCTGACGAGTCTGCGCCAGCAGATCACGGAAACTCAGGTCCCCGGCAAACTGTGCACGCATCACCTGGGTGTTGACGAAGAAGCCGATCAGGCCTTCGGTTTCAGCGCGATTACGGTTGGCAATCGGCACACCGACGCGGATATCGTCCTGACCACTGTAGCGGTGCAACAGGGTCTGGAACGAGGCCAGCAAGAGCATGAACATCGTCACCCCCTCACGTCGGGCAACCTCCTGCAATTGCGCACTCAACGCGGATTCCAGCGGCGCATCCAGCCGCGCGCCACGATAGCTCTGCACCGCCGGACGCGAATGGTCCAGCGGCAACTCCAGCACCGGTTGTTCGCCGCCGAGTTGAGCCCTCCAATAATCGAGTTGACGCTGACGTTCGCCGGCGTCCATCCACTGTCGTTGCCACTGCGCGAAATCGGCGTATTGCAGCGTCAGTGCTGCCAGTTCGAGCGGTTGTCCGGCGCATTCTGCGGCATACATCGCCATCAGTTCGCGCACCATCACTTGCATCGACCAGCCGTCAGAAACGATGTGGTGCTGAGTGATCACCAGCACATGATCATCCGCCGCCATGCAGAGCAGAGCGACGCGCAGCAGTGGCCCGTTCAACAGATCGAACGGTTGGCGGATCTGCGTCTGCACCCAGTTCGACAGACCCTCTTCAGCGTTGAGGCGGTGTTGTTCAATCGTCAACTGGCCCTGCGCATGAACCACCTGCACGGTGCGTTCGTCGTCCTGACGGAACGTGGTGCGCAACGGCTCGTGACGGGCCACCAGTTGATTGAAGCTGTGCTGCAACGCAGCGATGTCCAGCGCACCGCGCAAGCGCAGCGCACTTGGCACGTGGTAAGCGGCGCTGTCCGGCTCCAGTTGCCAGAGGAACCACTGACGCTCCTGGGCATAAGACAACGCCAGTGCATCACCGCGCGGCAACGCCAGCATTGGCACAGTTTCGCTGTGTTGCAGGGTCGCGCAGGCGGCGGCAAAGGCTTGCAGCGTCGGCTGCTCGAACAGGGTGCGCATCGGCACATCGAGCTTGAGCGTCTGGCGGGCCCGGGAAATCACCTGGGTGGCCAGCAACGAGTGGCCGCCGCGTTCGAAAAAGTGATCGTTGAGCCCCACCGCGCCGGACTCCAGTACGGTTTCCCAGATCTGCGCCAGTTGCACCTGCAGCAAGGTCTGCGGCGCGGCATAAGCGCACAAATCCTGGTTCAGTTCGGCTTTCGGCAGCGCAGTGCGATCCAGTTTGCCGTTGTTGTTCAAGGGCAACGCGTCCAGCAACAGCAGGTGCGCCGGCACCATGTAATCGGGCAGCACTTGTTGCAGCGAAGCTTTGAGCGAGCCCAGCCACTGCGCCTGTGCGGTCGCAGGCTCGGTGCCTGCTTCCGGCACCACATAAGCCACCAGTTGTGCGCCCCCCGGGAAATCCTGAGCGATGACTGCGGCGGCGTGCACGCCTTCCTGCGCTTGCAGACAGGCTTCGATTTCCCCCATCTCAATGCGCAAGCCACGAATCTTCACTTGGTGGTCGATCCGCCCGGCGTATTCCAGATCGCCGTTTTCGTTATAACGGGCCAGGTCGCCGCTGCGGTACAGCCGCGACCCTGCCTCGGCGGCAAACGGGTCTGGCAGGAAGCGCTCGGCGGTGAGGGCCGGACGGTCGAAATACTGCTGCGCCAGACAGGCGCTCGCACCAATGCACAACTCGCCGACGCCGCCAGCCGGCAGCAATTGCCCGCTGCTGTCGAGCACGTACAACGCGCGGCCGGGGATGGCTCGGCCAATCGGAATGCCGAAACTATCGCTGGCATCGCTCAGGCGGCAATCGTGGACGCTGGACACCACCGTCGCCTCGGTCGGCCCGTAGGTGTTGAGCAAGCGCACATGGCTCAACCCAGCCTCGTGCCACAGGCGCAGGCCTTCCACCGACATCGCTTCACCACCGACGTGAACCTGACGTAACGGGCCCAGGCTGGCGATGTTGCCGCCAGCACATTCACGCGCCAGCAAGAACCAGTAAGCCGCCGGCAAGTCCGCTAGGGTCACGCCGTGGCTGACGATCTGGTCGGCCAACTGGATGACGTCCCAGAGTTCGTCACCGCGCATGACCAGCGCCGCACCGACACACAGCGGCGGGTAGCACTGTTCGACAAAACCATCGAAGCTGAACGTCGCAAATTGCAGCACGCGATCATCAGCGGTGAGCGCCGAATACTCGGCACCGGTCTGGCAGAATTCGCGCAGCGCCGCGTGAGCAATCGCCACGCCTTTTGGCTGGCCGGTGGAGCCCGAGGTGTAGATCACGTAGGCCAGGTCATCGACCGTGGCGTGATTCAGCGGATCGCTGTCCGGATAAGCGCCCAGCGTCTCGATGACGTCGCCCAGGTGCAAATGTTCAAGACCTGCAGGCAGCGGCACGTCTTGCAGCAGAGCGGATTCATCGAGCAGCAGATCGATACGGCTGTCTTCGATCATGTAGGCCAGACGCTGGGCCGGGTAGTTGGCATCCAGCGGTACGTAAGCGGCGCCTGTCTTCAGCACGGCCAGCAAACTGACGATCATTTGCGGGCCACGGCGCAGCGCCAGACCGATGCGTTTGCCCGGCGCGGCACCGCTGGCCAGCAGACGGTAAGCGAGGCGATTCGCCTGACGGTTGAGTTCGTCATAGCTCAGACGCTGTTCACCACACTGTACGGCCAGTGCCTGCGGTGTGGCTTTGGCCTGCGCGGCAATGCGTTCATGCACCAGGCCGGTGTGCTGCAATTGCAGCACTGGCGGCTGGCAATGGGCGAGCATGGTGTGCGTGGCAGCAGCATCGAGCAGCGTCAGGTTACCGAGGCAAGCGGTGACATTGGTGATCAACTGCTCAAGCAAGTGGCGCAGGTTGGCGCAGAGCATGTGCACTTGGGCGGCGCTGAATCGCGCGGCGTCGTAGCTCATCTCCAGGCTCAGCGTGGCGCCCAGTTCGATGCCCAGCGTCAGCGGATAGTGAGTGCGTTCATGGTTATGCAGGTTGCCGAAGGTCAACCCGGCCGGCGCGCCCTGTTTCAGCGCCTCGGCGACCGGGAAGTTTTCGAACACCAGCAGACTGTCGAACAGCGCCGAGCCCTGATGCCCTGCCCAGCCTTGAATGTCGTACAACGGCACATGCTCGAATTCACGCAGGGCCAGGTTCTGCGCCTGCAGATCACTCAACCACTGCCCGACGTGCTGATCCGGGCGCGGGTTGCACACCAGCGGCAGGGTGTTGATGAACAGCCCCAGTTGCTGTTCGATGCCCGGCAGCGGCGCCGAACGACCGGCCACCGTGGCGCCGAACGCTACGCAATCCTGCCCGGTGTAGCGTTGCAGCAACAGGCTCCAGGCCGCTTGCAGCAACGTGTTGAGGGTGACTTTTTGCTGACGGGCGAACTCGCCCAGACGCCGCGTTGCGGCGGCGTCGATCACCTCGCGATGCTCGTCTGTGCCGTGGCCAGCCACGGGCGCACGCACGGCATCGGCCAGCAATGTCGGTGCCTGCAACGGCGCCAGCGCAGCGTTCCAGAACGCCTTGCCAGCGTCTGCCGATTGCTGCTGCAACCAGCCCATGTAATCGCGGTAATGCCCCACCGGCGCCGGCAATGAGCGCGCGTCGGCGTAGTGCGAAATCACCTCGCCAAGCAACTGCGCATTACTCCAGCCGTCCATGAGGATGTGATGGCTGGTGTAGATCAAATGCCAGCTATCGGCGGCGGTGCGCACCAGCTTCAAGCGCAACAACGGCGCGCAGTCGAGTTCGAAACCTTGCGCCCGCTCCGTCTCGGCCAGCGCATCGGTGTCCGTTTTTTCCAGCACCTGCAGCGGCAGTTGCACTTGGCGGCTGATCACTTGATGGGCGCTGTCCAGGCCTTGCCAGTAGAAGCTGCTGCGCAACACATCATGACGCGCCAGCACCGCTTGCCAGGCGCCGGCAAAACGCTGTGGATCGAGGCCCTGAATGTCCAGGCGCATCTGGCTGATGTACGCCTCGACCTGCGGTTCATACAGGGTATGGAACAACATGCCCTGCTGCATCGGCGACAGCGGATAAACATCTTCGATGATGGCGGCGGCGACCGGCAACGCATCCAGTTGCGCCTGGCTGATGCGCGCCAACGGGAAGTCCGACGGCGTCACTTGCGCGGTGTCGAGGGCGCAACAGTGCTCGATCAGCGCCGTCAGTTCTGCGGCGTAGCGGTCAGCCAACATTTGCACAGTGGCGCTATCGAACATTTGCGAGCTGAAACCCCAACTCAGGCTCAATTCGCCGCCATAGACCTGGCCTTCGACCGTCAACCAGTTATCCAGCGGCGCCTGTTGATCCTGGGCGACACCGCCAAACTCCGTGGACGGCACCAGCAGCGCCTGCTCATCGAACTGACGGTCGAACTGCCCCAGATAGTTGAAGGTAATGCGCGGCGCAGGCAATGCAGCCAGTTCTTCGCGCACCGACGGCGCGGCCAGGTAACGCAGTACGCCGTAACCCAGCCCTTTGTCCGGAACCGCGCGCAGTTGTTCTTTGATCGCCTTGATCGAACCGTCGAGGTCCTCGGTCGCCACCAGATTGACGGTGAACAGGCTGGTGAACCAGCCGATGCTGCGCGTCAGGTCAATGTCGTCGAACAGGTCTTCCCGGCCGTGGCCTTCCAGTTGGATCAGGGTGCCCGGCTGACCGCTCCAGCCACTGATAGTGCGTGCCAATGCCGTCAGCAGCAGATCGTTGACCTGCGTGCGATAGGCCGCCGGTGCCTGTTGCAGCAATTGGCGAGTGCGCTCGGCGTCCAGACGCCATTCGATCTTTTTACCGAAACGGTTTTGCAGACTGCCTTCAGGGCGTTCGCACGGCAGATCCTGCGCGGTGTTGTGCTGGGCTTTCCAGTAAGCCAGTTGACCGTCGAAGCGCGAAGCCTCGGAGCTCAGCCGCGCCGTCCAGCGCTGGAACGCACTGGTCTTGGCCGGCAATTGCACACCACCGCCCGCGGCAAGTTGTTCGTAGGCTTGCTGCAAATCTTCCAGCAACACACGCCACGACACACCGTCCACCACCAGGTGATGGAGGATCAGCGACAGGCGCTGACTGCCATCGGCCATGGTCACTAACACCGCGCGCAACAGCGGTCCGTTGGCCAGATCAAGACTGCGCTGGGCTTCGTCGCAATGGGCGCTCAGTTGCGCGGTCGTCTCGGCCGTGCGCAGCCACACGTCAGCGCGTTCGACCTGTGCCGCGTACGCTTGCTGCCAACCGTCGACACCCTCGACAAAACGCAGACGCAAGGCATCGTGGTGATTAATTACATGGGTCAATGCCGTGTCGAGCCACTGAGCATTCAGCGCCTCGCGCGGGGTCAGCAACAGGGACTGGTTCCAGTGCTCACGCTGCGGCATCGCCCGGCTGAAAAACTGCTGCTGGATCGGCCCCAGCAACGCTTCGCCCGTCGCCGATGCCTGATCCACCGAGCTGTGGCTGTCGAGGATTGCGACCAACGCCAGACTGCGCACAGTCTGATACTGGAACAGGTCGCGCGGGCTGATACGGATCCCGGCCTGCCGCGCGCGGCTGACCACTTGGATCGAAATGATCGAATCACCGCCCAGCTCAAAGAAGTTGTCTTCCAGACCCACACGCTGCAGACCGAGCACGTCTTCCCAGATCGCCGCCAGGGCCTTTTGCATGGCATCCTGCGGCGCAACGAAGGCTTGTTGCGGCGCGGCATCCGGTTGCGGCAAGGCTTTGCGATCCAGCTTGCCGTTGGCGGTGACCGGCAACCTGTCCAGCGTCAGCAGGTAGGTCGGCACCATGAATTCCGGCAGACTGCCGAGCAGCCAAGCCTTGACGTCCTGTTGCCATTGTTCGTCTGCCTGAGCGGTTTCCAGCACCAGATAGCCGACCAGATGTTTACCGCCCTGCACCAGCACCACGGCTTCACGCACCAGCGGATGCTGCATCAGGCGGGTTTCGATTTCGCCCAACTCGATACGCAAGCCGCGCAACTTCACCTGATGATCGAGACGCCCGAGGTATTCAATGACGCCGTCGGCACGTTGGCGCACCCGGTCACCGGTGCGGTACAGGCGCGCGCCGTCGTGGAACGGGCACGGCACAAAACGCTCGGCAGTCAGCGCCGGGCGCTGGTGATAACTGCGCGCCAGCCCTGCCCCGCCCAGATACAACTCACCGGCGACGCCGCTCGGCACCGGCAACAGTTCGGCGTCGAGCACATGCGTGCGCAGGTTGGCGATCGGCCGACCGATCGGCACGCTGTCGGCGCCTTCGTCGACACAGGTCCAGTGGGTGACGTCGATGGCCGCTTCGGTCGGGCCGTACAAATTGTAGAGCCCGGCGTTCGGCAGCTTGGCGAACACTTGCAGTTGCGCCTCCAGCGGCAACGCTTCGCCGCTGCAGACAATGCGCTTGAGGCCGACACAGGCCTCGACGCCCGGCTCATGAATAAACGCCTGCAACATCGACGGGACAAAGTGCAACGTGCTGATGCCGCAGCGGTTGATGGTCTCGATCAACAGCGATGGATCGCGGTGCGCACCCGGTGCGGCCACGACCAGACGCGCGCCGGTCAGCAGCGGCCAGAAAAATTCCCAGACCGACACGTCAAAGCTGAACGGGGTTTTCTGCAACACCGAATCACTGGCATCCAGCCCGTAAGCGTCCTGCATCCAGCACAAACGGTTGACCAGCGCCGCATGACTGTTGCCAGCGCCTTTCGGTTTACCGGTGGAGCCGGAGGTATAAATCACGTACGCGAGGTTCAGCGGGTCGACGACCACATCGACACCGCCTTCGCTATAGCGATCCAGCCAGTCAGCTTCCTGATCGAGGGTAATGACGTTCACCCCTGCCGTCGGCAGCGTCGCCAGCAACGCACTCTGGGTCAGCAGCAAAGTGATGCCGCTGTCTTCGACCATGTAGGCGAGACGCTCTTGCGGGTATTCCGGATCCAGCGGCACATAGGCGCCGCCGGCCTTGAGAATCGCCAGCAGGCCGATCACCATTTCCAGCGAGCGCTCGACGCAAATCCCCACCAGACTGTCGGCCCGCACGCCTTGTTCACGTAACAGATGAGCGAGTTGGTTGGCCCGGGCATCCAGTTGTGCATAACTCAGGGTTTGCTCGCCGAACACCAGCGCCGGGGCATCCGGGGAGCGCGCCACTTGGGCTTCGATCAATTGATGAATCGGCTGCCCGCTCGGATAAACTGCGGCTGTAGCGTTCCAGGCATGCACCAGCGTGTGCTGCTCATCCGCGTCCAGCAACGGCAATTCGCCAATGCGTTGCGCAGGATCGGCCACCATTGCCTTGAGCAGGCGCAGCCAGTGGCGCGCCATCCGTTCGATGGTCGGCGCGTCGAACAGATCGCTGGCGTAAGTCAGTGCAGCGTGAAGCTTGCCGCCCTTCTCGTAGGTGTCGAGTGTCAGGTCAAACTGGGTGGTGCGGCTTTGCCATTCGAGGCTGTCGAGTACCAGGCCCGAGGCCGTGCTGAGGGCGGCGATATCGGCCACCTGCGGCTGGTGGTTGTACATCACCTGGAACAGCGGCGTGTGACTGAGGCTGCGTTCCAGTTTCAGCGCTTCGACCAGTTGCTCGAACGGCAGATCCTGATGGGCCTGAGCGCCGAGCGCCGTCTCTTTGATCGCTTGCAGCAACGCGTCGACGCGGGTCTGGCCATCCAGTCTGGTACGCAGCACCTGGGTGTTGACGAAGAAACCGATCAGGCCTTCGATCTCGGCGCGATTGCGGTTGGCAATCGGCACGCCGACACGGATGTCGGTCTGCCCGGTGTAACGGTGCAGCAGCGCATTGAACGCGCCGAGCAACAACATGAACAACGTGACTTGATGCTGTTGCGCGGTGGCGCGCAGTTGCTCGGTCAATTGACCGTCGACGGCAAACTCATAGCGCGTGCCGCGATAGCTCGGCATGGCCGGGCGCGAATGGTCCAGCGGCAATTCCAGCACCGGGTGCTCATCACCCAACTGCGCCTGCCAATATTCCAGTTGGCGCGCCTGCTCGCCGGCTTCCAGCCAACGGCGTTGCCACAGCGCGTAATCACTGTACTGCACTGGTAGCGCTGCCATCGCCGGTGGCTGGCCGGCGTCAAAGGCGTCATAGCAACGGATGAATTCGTCGATCAGCACGTTCATCGACCAGCCATCGGAAACGATGTGGTGCAGGGTCAGCAGCATTACGTGCTCCTGCTCGGCGAGCTTGAGCAGGGTGACCCGCAGCAACGGCCCGACAGCCAGATCGAACGGCAACACCGATTGCTGCTCGGCGGCATGAACGACAGCCTCCTCGCGTTCGGTGGCCGGCAGCGCGCTGAAATCTTCGTGACGGATATTCAAAGTCGCCGTGGCCGGCACTTGCAGCAGGCTGTCATCCGCCTGGCGCTGGAATACCGTGCGCAGGGTTTCATGGCGGGCGACCAGTGCGGCAAACGCCTGCTCCAGTGCCGACAGATTCAGCCGCCCGCTCAGGCGCACTGCACCCGGCAAGTTATAGGCGCCGCTCTGCGGATCCAGTTGCCAGAGAAACCACATGCGTCGCTGCGCGTAGGACAACGCCTGGCGATCCTCGGCTTCGATTCCAGCCGGAATCGGAAACCGGGCGAAATCGACGCCCTCCTTTTGCAGGGCCGCGAGGAACATCTGGCGCTTTTCCAGGGGCAACCCGATAAACCGGCGAGCAAGTTTCAAGGAGTCTTCAGCATTCATTTCTCAGCATCCGGATCAGTAGGCAGGAAGCACAAAGGCACGTCGTCCCTATAAAACGAATGCACAGCGGAAAAATTAGCGAATGAGAAGAAGTATCAGGAGCGAGGCAGGCGGGGATTTTCAGACGGGCAGGAAACCCGGTGGGAGCGTGCTTGCTCCCACATGAAATGTGCTGATGTTCAGGCAGTGGCGGGCATTGAGTGCCGACGGTGATGAACGTCGAGTTGATCCTTGATGACTTTCAGCACTTTGGCTTCGTGTTCATGAATAAAGAAATGACCGCCGGCGAGCATGTCCACCGAGAAACTGCCGAGGGTTTCCTTGCTCCAGCCGATCAATTGCTCGGTGGTCGCCCGGTCGGTGGTACCGCCGAGCACATGCACCGGGCATTTGAGCAATGGTCGCTGGATGGGTTGAAAACGTCCGCACAACAGGAAGTCGGCACGCAGCACCGGCAAGGTCAGGCTCATCAATTCGGCGTTGGCGAGAATTTCTTCGCTGGTGCCATTCAAGGTGCGCAACTGCTCGATCAGTTCGGCATCGCTTTTCGGTTCAGCGAAACCGCGATCATATTCACTGCGCAGCGTCGGCGCTGCCGTGCCGGAGGCGAACAGCGCCACCGGCTCCGGCAACCCCAGGGCGCGCAAGGCATGGGCCAGCTCGCAGGCCAGCAGCGCGCCAAGACTGTGGCCGAAAATCGCATAAGGCGCGCGCAGGGTCGTTTGCAGTTCGCTGGCCAACTGCCGGGCCAGCGCCCGCATATCGGTTTGCAGCGCTTCGCCAAACCGTGCGCCGCGACCCGGCAGTTCTACCGGTTGCAGCGTCAGCCACTGCGGCAGTTTGCGCCGCCAGCGGCTGTAAACCATGGCACTGGCGCCCGAATAAGGAAGGCACAGCAATGTCAGCTGAGTCACCCGGCTTACCTCGAAAAGTTGTCTGTCTAAAAGAACGAAGGCAAGCCTGGAAAAATTAGCCCGCCCGCGTCTATCCAGTCATTTCAAGTGACGGAAACTCTGCACGGCCGCACCCAGCACCACCGCTCCGGCCGCTATCGCCAGCCAGAAGCCGCTGCGCGCTCCAAACGCATCGACCAGCGCCCCCGAACCCGCCGCACCAATCGCCACGCCAATACTGAGACCCGTCACCAGCCAGGTCAGGCCTTCCGTGAGCTTGGCGGGCGGCACAATACGCTCGACCAACGCCATCGCCACAATCAGCGTTGGCGCAAAGAACAGCCCGGCGATAAACACCGCGACCGACAAGCCGAAAATATTGCTCGCCAACAACAGCGGCAACGTCGTCAGCGCGGTCGCCACACCGCCGTAAAGGAATAACCGTGGCAGCGGCAGTTTCGAGCGCATCGCGCCAAACGCGATGCCGGCCAGGCACGAGCCGATGGCGTACACCGACAAGACAATACTGGCGGCGGCGGGCTGCCCTTGCTGCTGGGCAAACGCAACGCTGACCACATCGATCACGCCGACGATGATGCCCATGGCGATCATCAGCGCCAGCAGCAACTGAATATCGGTCGAGCGAATGATCGAACCCTGATGATGCAACTCATGCGGATGCACTGCTGGCTCGGTACTACGCTGGGCGACAAATGCCGTGACGCCAATTGCCAGTGCCAACAGCGCCGCTAACGGCCCGGCCTCGGGAAACACTGCCACGCACAACCCCACCGACAGCGGCGGGCCGACAATGAAACAGACCTCATCGAGCACCGACTCCAGCGCATACGCGGTCTGCAACTGCGGCTGGCCTCGATAGATCTCGGTCCAGCGTGCGCGCACCATCGCCGACATGCTTGGCATGCAACCGGCCAGCGCGGCAAAAACAAACAGCGTCCAGGTCGGCGCCTGCAAACGCGTACACAGCAGCAACATCGCCAGCGCCCCGCCGCCAATCAACGCCGATACCGGGAGGATCCTTCGCTGCCCATAACGGTCAACCAGACGCGAAACCTGCGGCGCGCAAAACGCCGTGGCCAAAGCAAACGTCGCCGCCACCGCGCCGGCCAAAGCATAGCCGCCCTTCAACTGCGAGAGCATGGTGATCAAGCCAATCCCCGTCATCGAAATCGGCATGCGCGCGATCATCCCGGCCAGGACAAAATTGCGTGCGCCGGGGGCTGTGAATAACTCGCGGTAGGGGTTTGCCATGAACTGCAGCCTCATCAGGGGCCGCCACGTTGCCATAGCGTCGGGAGGCGTGGAAGCGCGCAATTGTTGGTGGAATGTGAAGCGC
>NZ_JBOBDR010000016.1:0-161708 GCF_050586545.1 Pseudomonas sp. WC2
GCACGCTGCTGTCAACACCTCTTTTTCAACTTCCTTTCGGCTTCGATGAACTGAAGCAACCTGCTGCCGAAACCTACATAACTCATTGAATCTCAAGGAGTTTTCCGTTTCGACTGCGCCGGAAGTGGGGCGAATTATAGACATCTGAAATCTGCCGTCAACCGTTAATTTCGCTTTTCTATCAAAAGCTTAGAAAACGCCCTCCTTCCTATATAGAGGCAAAGACGCGCAGCAAACATCCACGAGAGGAGCTTTCCTCGCAGTCGAAAGCAAACGGGCAAGACAGATCCTGGGCAGACCGTGAGATCGTCAAGCCAGGCAATCGGAACCAAGGGGTGGAGCGACCTTACCAGCGGCAAGTGCTATTAACAGAAAGGCATTCAAACAAGAGATGGTGTCCCAGGGCAGGTTCGAACTGCCAACCTTCCCCTTAGGAGGGGGATGCTCTATCCAATTGAGCTACTGAGACACACGATTGTCGTAGACGAGGATGCCGTACGACGGACGGCGTGCATGTTAACGGCCAGGCCCGGATTTGTCATGTCGTCCGCCGGGCTTTTTAAGTGTAGGCAGGCAGCCCGCAGGATTGCGGGAAGTTTTACCGTGCATTTTGCACTCTCCCAAAAAGCCATCATTGCAGATTGCAATTCAGCCACACCACAGAAACCTCGCAAATGCTTGTTTTTAAAGGACTTAACAGCAGTTAGACTATTGGCACGAGGACTGCTTTGTTTGCTCTTATAAAAGAACAATCGGAGCTTCAGCCCATGAACCGCACCCTCTTGCTGGCAAACGCGACGGCTTTGGTCATTTTAGCGGGCTCCCAACTCATCCCCGACGAAAGGGCAGCGGAGCCGGTCGCCCAACGCATGCCCCATTATTTGCAGGTGCAAAGAACGCCACAATGGGCGGTATTGAGCGATCAGAGCAATGGGACGAGTCAAATGGTCAGCGAGCCCGACCAGGCTTCGACACCGGCGACCGAACGTTTGGTTTTTTGATATACCTTCAGGAGTAAAACATGTCGAAGTCAGCTGCAGGATTTCTGATCCTCGCCCTACTGAGTGGCGCTATACATTTTTCACTGTTTGCAGAAACGGAAGTCACCCTGCCACTCATTGCCTGCGGCGTATTCGGAGTGCTATTCACGCTGGCGCTGGTAGCCGGACGCAGAATCAAATTTGATCCGGTGCTGCGCTGAGCCGGATCAACTCCAGCAGGTGATTGACGGCATCGACCAGCGCACCGGAATTGTCGATCACGTGCACGGATGTATCGGTCGATCGCCTCTCCTTGAATAATGCGTTACGGGCAATCCTGTCATCGACCTGCTCACCGGTTTCTCTTCCACGACCGAGTAATCGCTCACGCAGCACTTCATCTTTGACCGTCAGGAGAATCGGCACTAGCGTCGGATAGCGCTCAATGGCTTGACGCAAGTTCGCGCGTGATCCATTGACTAGCACATCCCTCCCCTCTTTCAGCCACTGATCGATTTGCACGGGTATTCCGTAAGACAAACCGTTGGCCTGCCAAGCCAGGGCAAAATCACCAGCGCGCTGAAGCCGCACGAACTCTTCAGGCGACACACCCCTGGCGTCCTCCCCCACCGATTCTGCTGATCGAGTGATAACCCGGCGCACGATTTGGCAATTCATCGCCTGTAAGGGGAGCCGAGCAGCCGCGATAAGACTGTCCTTGCCTGAACCGGACGGTCCCATCAGATAAATAAGCCTGCCATCCATCCTTAAAACCTCTCTGGCACGTGCCTGCCTCTAGCAAATCGGCAATTTGCCACTATCCTGTACAGACAAGGAATGAGGATAGAAAGCCGCATAGCATGCACGTTCCGACGCCCTCGGGCATCAACTGATGTGCTTTCGGAAGCGGTGGATAATGCGCGACTGAGCAAAGTTTTCAAACCAGTCCGCATTTCTGACAATTGGTGCTGGCATTACGCCTTTACCCGGCTCAATATTTGTCACAGAATTGACGCCAATGATCTGGCAATTTTGAGGCATGATGCGGGCCTCTTAACAATTCAGGTTGAACCATTTGGCGCGGATGCTTGTCCTACCACACATCCTGCGGCCAATCCCGAGAACCGCTCCCCTGAACTAACCGGTTAAATATATGCGCCCATTGAAACAGGCAATTTATTCCAGCCGTACGGCTGACAAGTTCGTCGTACGTCTGCCAGACGGAATGCGTGAACGCATTGCCGAGGTGGCTCGCAATCATCATCGCAGCATGAACTCCGAGATCATTGCGCGCCTTGAGCAGAGTCTTATTCAGGAAGGCGCACTGGGCGAAGAGTTGAGCATGCGCCTGGACAGCCCGGAGCTGTCGCTGCACGAACGCGAACTGTTGCAACGTTTCCGCCAACTGTCCCACCGTCAGCAGAACGCCTTGGTCTCCTTGATCGCCCACGATGCCGAAATGGCAGCAGACGCATCCTGAGCCATACCGAACACCTCAAGCCAGCTTAACCGCTGGCTTTTTTTTGCTCGGAATTTGAGTTTGCGCCGGGCATAAAAAAGCCCGCCGATGGGCGGGCTGTCTCGATACGGTAAGTCAGAGCAGGAAGATTGTCGCCAATCCCAGAAAGATGAAGAAGCCACCGCTGTCGGTCATTGCGGTAATCATCACACTCGCCCCCATCGCTGGGTCGCGCCCCATTTTCGCCAGGGTCATCGGGATCAACACTCCCATCAGAGCCGCCAGCAGCAGGTTAAGGGTCATTGCCGCCGTCATCACTACGCCCAACGACCAACTGCCGTAAAGCAGATAAGCAACCACACCAATCACACCCCCCCAGACCAGACCATTGATCAAACCGACTGCTAACTCCTTGCGCATCAAACGCGAGGTGTTACCGGTGCTAACCTGGTCCAGCGCCATGGCGCGGACGATCATGGTGATCGTCTGATTGCCGGAGTTACCGCCGATACCCGCCACGATAGGCATGAGTGCCGCAAGCGCAACCAGCTTCTCGATCGAACCCTCGAACAGACCGATCACCCGTGATGCCACAAATGCAGTGATCAAGTTGACCGCCAGCCACGCCCAACGGTTGCGCAAGGACTTCCAGACCGAGGCGAAAATATCTTCCTCCTCACGCAGACCCGCCATGTTGAGAACTTCGGTTTCACTCTCTTCACGAATCAGGTCGACCATTTCGTCGATGGTCAATCGGCCGATGAGCTTGCCGTTCTTGTCGACTACCGGAGCGGAGATCAAGTCATAGCGTTCGAATGCCTGTGCGGCGTCGTAAGCATCTTCGTCCGGATGGAAACTCACTGGATCGCTGGCCATCACCTCGGCGACCTGCTTATCCGGATCGTTGACCAGCAAACGCTTGATCGGCAGTACTCCCTTGAGCACGCCGTCGTAATCGACTACGAACAACTTGTCGGTATGTCCCGGAAGCTCCTTGAGGCGACGCAGGTAGCGCAGAACCACTTCGAGGCTGACATCCTCACGGATAGTCACCATCTCGAAGTCCATCAGAGCGCCAACCTGCTCCTCGTCGTACGACAAGGCAGAACGCACACGCTCACGCTGCTGGTTATCCAGACTCTCCATCAACTCATGGACGACGTCTCGCGGCAGCTCGGAAGCCAGGTCAGCAAGTTCGTCAGCGTCCATGTCCTTGGCAGCAGCCAGGAGCTCGTGATCGTCCATGTCGGCGATCAGCGTTTCACGAACGGAATCGGATACTTCGAGGAGAATGTCGCCGTCGCGATCAGCCTTGACCAATTGCCAGAGCGTTAGACGGTCGTCCAGCGGCAAGGCTTCAAGGATATAGGCGACGTCGGCGGAGTGCAGATCATCGAGTTTGCGTTGCAACTCGACGAGATTCTGCCGGTGGACCAGGTTTTCGACCCGGTCGTGATGCGCGCCTTCCTGGCGATGGGTGAGGTCTTCAACGACCCGTTGACGCTGCAGCAGCTCGACGACTTGCGCCAGGCGATCCTGCAGGCTGTCCTGTGTTTTCTTTACTTCGATTTCAGACATAGGCGAACTCCACTCCCAGCAGCGGGGCACGCCGGAAGGATCAATCAGTCAATACATGATTGGTGAATGGGGGTAATGAGTAACTACTGGGTAAGTCCATGGAGGGTTTCCATAAGCCCCGGCGGGGCTGACGGGCGCAATGATACACCGCCTGACGGTTTTAAACGTTAAAAAATCACGGTCGAAACAAGTGCTTGCGAAACATTCCTGAGCGCTGTCCTGATCCTTGCAAATGCGACGACTCATCCTGAAAAGAAAACACACCGGCAATAAAAAATGTAGCGGCTACCCTTCAGCGTAGATCGTCAAGGAGGACATCGAGTGCCATCAAAACCCAATCTTTTTCTACTGATCTTCCTGCTATGTCCGCCGCTTCGCAGCGACGCGACAACCCTGCATCGTTGCGAAGCGGAGGATGGCAGCGTCACGTTCACGTCAATGAGCTGTGCGCACGGAGAACGTCTTTCACAGCAGGTGGTTCACCCCTATTCGCCCGGATCCGTCGTAGCCGTAATGCCCGAAGCCAACCACGAAAAAACAGCCGGCGCGCGCACTCACGGTCGAGAGCCTGGCATCGTCGGCGGCGCAGAACACATATGCGGTAACGTGATTAATGCCAGGCAACGCCGCGAAGCCATCATCAATCGGCGAGTGATTGCCGGAATGAGCGCTCAGGATGTCGAGAGCGCTCTGGGCAAACCGGACAAGATAAACATCAGGACATCGACGACGACTTATCGGTATGACCTCAAGCGAGGCCGATCTGCACAAGTCGATTTTGATCAGAGGGGATGCGTGAAGGAAAAAGCCAAAACCCGGACAGCAAAAAGCCCGCGATAAACGCGGGCTTTTCGGTATATGGTGCACTCGACAGGATTCGAACCTGTGACCGCTCGGTTCGTAGCCGAGTACTCTATCCAGCTGAGCTACGAGTGCATTTTGTGTTTTTAGCCCAGACCACAACTGGATGAAGCCAAGTTACCCGCATTGCTGCAACTAACTCTTAAATGGTGCACTCGACAGGATTCGAACCTGTGACCGCTCGGTTCGTAGCCGAGTACTCTATCCAGCTGAGCTACGAGTGCATTTGTGTTTTTAGACCAGATCACATCTGGTTGAAGCCAAGTCATTTACATTGCTGTAACTGACTCTTAAATGGTGCACTCGACAGGATTCGAACCTGTGACCGCTCGGTTCGTAGCCGAGTACTCTATCCAGCTGAGCTACGAGTGCATTTGTTGCGCCGCATTATAGCCCGTCTAATCTCTATTCCAACCACTTTTTCTATTAATTTCAACAACTTACAGAAAAAGCCAGATTACGACGTACTAAGCAAATAATGGCGGAGAACGGGGGATTCGAACCCCCGACACCCTTTTGAGGTGTACTCCCTTAGCAGGGGAGCGCCTTCGGCCACTCGGCCAGCTCTCCGCAACACGGGGCGTATCTTAACCAACCTTTTCCCCGTTTGCAAACATAAAAATCGATAAAAATTAATGGCTTGGTTCTTCGTCCTTCTCTTTCTTTATACGCAGGTAAATTTCCTCACGGTGCACGGCAACCTCTTTCGGCGCGTTCACGCCGATACGCACTTGGTTTCCTTTAACGCCGAGCACGGTCACGGTGATTTCGCCATCACCGATAATCAGGCTTTCTGCGCACCGACGAGTCAGAATCAGCATACCTTTCTCCTCACGCAATTTTTCAGGAACAACAGTCTGCAAAAAAAAGGCACCCGACCTACAACCGGAGCGATCGTAGCCCTACATGCCTGAGTATTGACCAGCGCGAGCAAAAGAACAGATCAGGGGCCCGCGCCATTCAAAAAATAAAGGGCGCGGTCTGACCGCGCCCTTCAAGAAATGGAATTACTCGCCTTGACGGGCCGGAGCATCCAGTTCGAAAGCCGTGTGCAGGGCGCGCACGGCCAGTTCCAGGTACTTCTCTTCAATCACCACGGAAACCTTGATTTCCGAGGTCGAGATCATCTGGATGTTGATGCTTTCTTTTGCCAGGGATTCGAACATGCGGCTGGCCACGCCGGCGTGGGAACGCATGCCGACGCCAACGATCGAGACCTTGGCAATCTTGGTGTCGCCAACCACTTCACGGGCACCGATCTCGCGAGCAGTGTTTTCCAGCACGGTCTGTGCGGCCTGGTAGTCGTTGCGGTGTACGGTGAAGGTGAAGTCGGTGGTGTTATCGTGCGCGACGTTCTGCACGATCATGTCGACTTCGATGTTCGCGGCACTGATCGGGCCGAGAATCTTGAACGCCACGCCCGGGGTGTCTGGCACGCCACGGATGGTCAGCTTGGCTTCATCGCGGTTGAAAGCGATGCCGGAAATGATCGGCTGTTCCATGGTTTCCTCTTCATCAATAGTAATGAGGGTGCCCGGACCCTCCTTGAAGCTGTGCAGTACGCGCAGCGGAACGTTGTACTTGCCGGCGAACTCCACCGCACGGATCTGCAACACCTTGGAACCGAGGCTGGCCATTTCCAGCATCTCTTCGAAGGTGATCTTGTCCAGACGCTGAGCGACCGGCACAACACGCGGGTCGGTGGTGTAAACGCCATCAACGTCGGTGTAGATCTGGCACTCGTCAGCCTTCAACGCAGCAGCCAATGCCACGCCAGTGGTGTCGGAACCGCCACGACCAAGGGTGGTGATGTTGCCGTGCTCGTCGACACCCTGGAAACCGGCGACAACCACCACGCGACCCGCTTTCAGATCACCACGAATCTTCTGGTCATCAATCTGCAAGATACGCGCTTTGTTGTGCGCACTGTCGGTCAGGATCCGCACCTGATTACCGGTGTACGACACCGCCGGCACACCGCGCTTGATCAGCGCCATGGCCAACAGGGCAATCGTCACCTGCTCACCAGTAGAAACGATCACGTCCAGTTCACGCGGAACCGGTTGGCCGTCACCACTGATTTGCTTGGCCAGATCGATCAGACGGTTGGTCTCGCCGCTCATTGCAGACAGCACAACCACCAGGTCATCGCCGGCATCGCGGAATTTCTTAACCTTGTCGGCGACCTGCTCGATTCTCTCGACAGTACCGACCGAGGTGCCTCCAAATTTCTGTACGATCAAAGCCATTTCAAAGCCGCCTCTGCCCATGAAGGGCGCCCAATAATCACTCGAACAGCCGCCGCGCCCGCCACTAGACTGCGGGCGCGACGGACCGTCTTATAAACCCTGCTCGACGAATGGAACGGTCAGCGCCAGTGCGCCATCCAGTGCGCCGGCGTCGACACCGCCGCCCTGCGCCATGTCCGGACGACCACCGCCCTTCCCGCCCACTGCCGCAGCAGCCTGTTTCATCAAATCACCGGCTTTGAGTTGGCCAGTCAGGTCTTTGGTTACGCCTGCAACCAGAACGACCTTTTCCTCATGGACACCGCCGAGCAGGATCACTGCGCGGCCGAGTTTGTTTTTCAGCTGATCGACCAGCGCCAGCAGTGCCTTGCCGTCCTGACCATCCAGACGTGCCGCCAAAACCTTCACGCCTTTGACGTCGAGTGCCGAGGCCGACAGATCGTCGCCCGCAGCGCTCGCAGCCTTGGCCTGCAACTGCTCGAGTTGCTTCTCCAGTTGGCGGTTGCGCTCTAGCACAGCCGACAGCTTGTCGATCAGGTTGTCGCGGCTGCCCTTGACCAGGCTGGCCGCTTCCTTGAGTTGTTCTTCTGCGGCGTTCAAGTAGGCCAGTGCCGCAGCACCGGTGACTGCCTCGATACGACGCACGCCCGAAGCCACACCGCCTTCGCTGATGATTTTCAGCAGGCCGATGTCGCCGGTACGGTTGGCGTGGATACCGCCGCACAGCTCAACGGAGAAATCGCCGCCCATGCTCAGCACGCGCACGTTGTCGCCGTACTTCTCGCCGAACAGCGCCATGGCGCCTTTGTTCTTCGCGGTTTCGATGTCGGTTTCTTCGGTTTCAACTGCGGAGTTCTTGCGAATCTCGGCATTGACGATGTCTTCCAGCGCTTTGATCTGCTCAGGCTTGATCGCTTCAAAGTGGCTGAAGTCGAAGCGCAGACGCTGGCTATCCACCAACGAACCTTTCTGCTGAACGTGCTCGCCCAGTACCTGGCGCAGAGCAGCGTGCAGCAAGTGCGTGGCCGAGTGGTTCAGCGAAGTCGCGTGACGCACTTCGGCATCGACGTGAGTTTCCACTGGCGTGCCGATGGTCAGGCTGCCCGAATCCAGTACACCGTGGTGCAGGAACGCGCCGCCGGTCTTGGTGGTGTCACGCACGTCGAAACGTGCGCTGCCGGCCTGGAGGAAACCGCAGTCACCGATCTGGCCGCCGGATTCGGCGTAGAACGGCGTCTGGTTCAGAACGATCACCGCCTCTTCGCCTTCATTCAAGACGTCGACCGACTGGCCTTCTTTATAGATAGCGACGATTTTTGCCGAACCGCTTGTGTCTTTGTAACCGGTGAACTCGGTGGCCACATCAACCTTGACCAGCGTGTTGTAGTCCAGACCGAACGAACTGGCCGAACGCGCACGAACACGCTGGGCTTCCATCTCACGCTCGAAACCGGCTTCGTCGACAGTCAGGCTGCGCTCACGGGCGATGTCGGCGGTCAGGTCCATCGGGAAACCGTAGGTATCGTAGAGTTTGAATACTACGTCGCCCGGCACCACGGTGCCTTTGAGTTCCAGCAGATCCTGCTCGAGAATTTTCAGGCCGTGCTCCAGAGTCTTGGAGAATTGCTCTTCTTCAGCCTTGAGCACGCGCTCGATGTTGCTTTGCTGCTTCTTCAGTTCCGGGAAGGCTTCGCCCATCTCGGCAACCAGCGCGGCAACGATCTTGCAGAAGAAGCTGCCAGTGGCGCCCAGCTTGTTACCGTGACGGCAGGCGCGACGGATGATCCGGCGCAGCACATAACCGCGACCTTCGTTGGACGGCAGCACGCCGTCAGCGATCAGGAAACCGCACGAACGGATGTGGTCGGACACGACTTTCAGCGACGACTGATCACCGTTTTCGCAACCAATCGCTTCAGCCGAAGCCTTCAGCAGGTTCTTGAACAGATCGATGTCGTAGTTGGAGTTGACGTGCTGCATCACCGCACTGATCCGCTCCAGGCCCATGCCGGTGTCGACCGACGGCGCTGGCAACGGATGCAACACGCCATCGGCGGTGCGGTTGAACTGCATGAACACGTTGTTCCAGATCTCGATGTAACGGTCGCCGTCTTCTTCCGGCGAGCCCGGTGGGCCGCCCCAGATGTGGTCGCCGTGATCGTAGAAAATTTCGGTGCATGGGCCGCACGGGCCGGTATCGCCCATGGTCCAGAAGTTGTCGGAGGCGTATGGCGCGCCTTTGTTGTCGCCGATGCGGATCATGCGCTCGACCGGCACACCGATTTCTTTGGTCCAGATGTCATACGCTTCGTCGTCGGAGGCGTAGACGGTGACCCAGAGTTTTTCCTTCGGCAGTTGCAGAACGCCAGTCAGGAAGGTCCACGCGTAGGTAATCGCGTCTTTCTTGAAATAGTCACCGAAGCTGAAGTTACCGAGCATTTCGAAGAACGTGTGGTGACGAGCGGTATAACCGACGTTTTCCAGGTCACTGTTCTTGCCACCGGCACGCACGCATTTCTGGCTGCTGGTCGCACGGGTGTACGCACGCTTTTCCTGGCCCAGGAAGCAGTCCTTGAACTGGTTCATCCCCGCGTTAGTGAACAGCAGGGTTGGGTCGTTGCCCGGAATCAAAGAGCTGGAGGCTACACGGGTGTGGCCTTGCTCTTCGAAGAAGCGAAGGAAGGCTTCACGGATTTCTGCGCTTTTCATTAGGTTCTTCCACGGAGGCTGCGGCCAAAGGCCTGTTCGAAACGTCAACAGACGAAGCGACGGCAAAGGGCCGCATTATATCGGCCCTGCGCGCGGGGTACAGCGTGTTTATACGATAGAAACGGTCAATTGGACGGCTAACGCTGTCACTTGCGCGAAAAGTCGACGAATGTCGCGATCACTTGCTCGATTTGCGCGCGATTGACATCCATGTGCGTGACCATACGCAGACGCGCGGCGGCGCTCAACTTGATCCCGCGTTCGCCGGCAAACGCCTTGATCGCTTCGGCTTTATCGCCCATTTGCACATAAACCATGTTGGTTTGCACCGGTTCAACGCTGAAACCTGCTTCACGCAGACCGTCGGCCAAAAACTGCGCGTTGGCGTGGTCATCCGCCAGACGCTCGACGTTGTGATCCAGCGCATACAGCCCCGCCGCCGCCAGCAGTCCGGCCTGACGCATGCCGCCGCCGACCATTTTGCGCAAACGCCGGGCCTTGCCGATCAGTTGCTCGGATCCGCACAACACTGAGCCGACCGGCGCGCCAAGGCCTTTGGACAGGCACACCGATACCGAATCGAAATGCTGGGTGATCTCCCGCGCATCAATCCCGAGTTTGACCGCCGCGTTGTAAAGACGCGCGCCGTCGAGATGCAGTTGCAAGCCGTGGTCTTGGGTGAATTTACGCGCCCGCGCCAGATATTCCAGCGGCAGCACTTTGCCTTGCATGGTGTTTTCCAGCGCCAGCAAGCGGGTGCGAGCGAAATGGAAGTCGTCCGGCTTGATCGCTGCCGCGACATGATCCAGATCCAGCGAACCGTCGGCCTGCACTTCCAGCGGCTGCGGCTGAATCGAACCGAGCACCGCCGCGCCGCCGCCCTCGTACTTGTAGGTGTGCGCCTGCTGACCCACGACGTATTCGTCGCCGCGCTCGCAGTGCGCCATCAATCCCAATAGATTGCTCATGGTGCCGGTCGGCACGAACAGCGCGGCGGCAAAGCCCAAGCGTTGAGCCAGTTCGGCTTCCAGACGATTGACCGTCGGGTCTTCGCCGTACACATCGTCACCGGTATCGGCTGCGGTCATCGCGTCGAGCATGGCGGGTGTCGGTTGGGTGACGGTGTCGCTGCGAAGATCGATAACGCTCATGAACCTGGCCTCAAGTCAGCAGGGGAAATCCCTTTACGAAGTGGGATTACTGCGGTCATGGCGCGGATTAATCAACCCTTGCGCAAGGAATTTTCGTTTTCCAGCACCAGAAAATTCGATGGCAATCATCAGAAAGGCGCAATGCACAGACACACAATCTGTGTTAAAAACGCTGCGCCGCCCGAGAAAGGGCGGCAAAAACGTTCTCAGGGCGGGGTGCAATTCCCCACCGGCGGTAATTGCGCGCAATGCGCATAGCCCGCGAGCGCTTGGCGACGGACACGGCTTTTGCGGTGGCGGCGACAAGGTCAGCAGACCCGGTGTGATTCCGGGGCCGACGGTCATAGTCCGGATGAAGAGAGAACGGGATTAACGCCAAAGGGCCGTCCGCGCGATGTTGTGCGTGTGCGCACCCTTGAATCCCTTTCGATTCATAACGCCCTGTTTTTCACACAAACAGGAGTCAGAACATGCAACCCACCGCTATCGACAGCAAAAGCAAACACCCTCATGGCGAGCGCGTCGCGTTCATCCAGGCCTGCTGGCACAAGGAAATCGTCGACCAGAGCCGTAAAGGCTTCGTCGCCGAAATGATTGCCTTGGGTTATCAGGAATCCGACATCGATATCTTCGAAGTCGGCGGCGCTTTTGAAATGCCTCTGCACGCCAAATTGCTGGCCAAGACCGGTCGTTATGCCGGCATCGTTGCGGCAGCCCTGGTCGTGGACGGCGGCATCTACCGTCACGAATTCGTTGCCCAGTCGGTGGTCAGCGGCCTGATGCAGGTGCAGCTGGAAACTGAAGTGCCGGTGTTCTCGGTCTCCCTGACGCCGCATCACTTCCATGCTGGCGACGAGCATCAGAAGTTCTTCTTCGAGCACTTTGTGCACAAGGGTCAGGAAGCGGCGCGCACTTGCGCGGATACGCTGCAGAAGGTTCGTGCGTTGCGTCGTACTGAGCCGCGTGCGGTAGCCGTGTAAACCTCGAACGATCGTTCCCACGCTCTGCGTGGGAACGATCATCGGGTCAGGCGAGATTTTCGTCGGTGGTCGGGACGATCAGGATGCCCGCGCGCAAGCCGTTCTTGACCTTGGGATTAGGGAAGATGATTCGCGCGCCCTCTTCCTCAATGATCCAGCGGGTATTGGCCAGATCTTCGGCCAGCACATAGCCCATTTCCAATTCGGAAAAGTTTTCAATGTCCTGCGGCAGGTTCAAGCGGAACGCGTCGCTGTGCTTGATGATTTCCCGCGCCACGCTGAACAACTGCAAACCGGCCAGCTCGGGCTCAGCCATTTCCGGCTCGTTGCCTTCGATGATCTGTTGCAAGCGGGTTTCCAGCAGCGAAACGTTCACCCCGTCGTTCTGCCCGAATGGTCGCGCCTTGCCCAGTTCCAGCGTGAAAGCCTCAGCACCGAGCTTGTCGTAGGTGTACGAGCTGAACACGATCGACGGCTTGTTCTGCAACAGCACCGCCTCCATGCCAGCCGCGCGCAAACGTGCCAGTTCAACACGGGAATGCTGGCGCCCTTCTTTCCACGGATACAACGCGAACTGCTCGATCTTCGAGCCGCGAATCGCTGTGTGCAGGTCGTAGTGCAGACGCTGGCGATCCGGCAGACTGAAGAAACTCGCCGCCAGACGCTCAAGCTCACAGGCGCGCAGTGCTTCTGAACCACTGCTTTGTTCATGACGGCCGTTGAACAGCCGATTGACGTCCTGCTCGACAAAGCGCTCGCCTTTGCGAATCGCCTCGGGGTTGCCGAACAGAAACAGAATGCGTGCGCGCGGCTTCAGATCGCCGCGTGCGATGTCGTGCAGCAGCCGATCAAGCAACTCGATCGGTGCAGTTTCGTTGCCGTGGATCCCTGCCGACAGCAGCAGGTCCAGGCCATTGTCGCGCGCTTCCGGCGGCCGGACTTCCAGCGCACCTTCGCTCAACCAGCGCATGCGCACGCCTTCGACAGTCAGTTGAGTCTTCTCCGCCGGTTCGCGGCCGGCGAGGGTCAGTTCAAGCAGTTTGCCGAGGGCGAGCATAGAGCGGTTTCCTTAGTGGTCGTGGTTGCAATCCGGGCCGTGCACGTGGTCTTCGTCGTCGCCGACGTCGGCCGGCTCCATTTCCAGCTGCAGACTTACCAGATTAGTCGCCAATGGGCGCAGCAGCAGGTTGGCGTATTCAGCGTCACCTTCTTCAACGTCCACGCCGATCAGCAACTGGCCACGGCCGTCCTGCTGAATCCACAGCTCTTTGCCTTGCCACATGACCGCAACGCGGGTGCACGAGGTTTGCAGTTGCGTGCCGTCGGTGTCTTCAAGGATCAGCTGCAGGGAATCGCTCATGTTTTTACTCTCTTGGTGAGACAAGCCGCGCGCCGCGTTAAAGCGACGCGCCGGCCATCAATTGATCTGGAATGGATAAACCGCGCCCAGTTTAAGGATTTGCGTCAGTTCATCCAGTGCCGTCCGGCATTCAAGCAACAACTGCGGATCCGCCAGATCGGTTTCGCTCAGGCGGTCGCGGTAGTGCTTTTCAACCCATGCGGTCAACGAACCGTACAACGGTGGCGTCATGATAACCCCTGGGTTGACCGCCGCCAGTTCGGTTTCGTTAAGCGCGACGCGCAGTCGCAGGCACGCTGGGCCGCCGCCGTTCTGCATGCTTTGCTTGAGATCGAAGACTTTCACTTCGCGGATCAGACCGCCGGAGCTGGTCAGGCTTTGCAGGTAAGCCCACACGCGCTCGTTGGCCTGGCACTCTTGCGGCACGATCAACAACATCGAACCGTCAGGGCGCGACAGCAACTGGCTGTTGAACAGGTAAGAACGCACTGCGTCATCCACGCTGACCGCCGAACGCGGCACGCACACGGACTGGAAGTTGCCACCGACTTTGGCCAGTTTGCTTTGCAGCTCGGCGAGCATCGACTCGGTGTCGAGGAAGGCGTCCTCGTGATAGAACAGCACCTCGCCATTACCCACGGCGATCACGTCGTTGTGGAACACGCCTTGATCAATCACGTTCGGGTTCTGTTGGGCGTAGACCACGCCTTCGTCACGCAGACCGTGCAGACGGGCAACAGCTTGCGAGGCTTCGAGGGTCTGGCGCGCCGGGTATTTCTGCGGCGCCGGGTAACGGTTGTCGAAGGCACTGCGCCCGAACACGAAGAACTCGACGCCCGCCTCGCCATATTCACGGCAGAAACGCGTGTGGTTGGCCGCGCCTTCGTCGCCGAATTGCGCCACTGCCGGCAACGCGGCGTGATGGGCGAAGTGCTGCTGATTGGCGAACATTGCGCCGAGCACGCGGCTGGTGGTCGGGTGCTCGATGCTGCGGTGATATTTGCAATTGAGGTTGGCGGCGGTGAAATGCACACGGCCATCGGCAGTGTCGGCACTCGGGCTGACGGTGGCGGCGTTGGCCACCCACATGCTCGATGCCGAGCAACTGGCGACCAGCAGCGGCATGGCTTCTTTGGCGGCGCGCTCGATCACTTGCGCGTCGGTGCCACTGAAACCCAGACGGCGCAGAGCGGCCACGTCCGGACGTTCTTGTGGCGCCAGCACACCTTGCTGAAAGCCCATTTCCATCAGCGCTTTCATCTTCGCCAGACCTTGCAGCGCCGCTTCCTTCGGGTTCGAGGATTGCTGGCTGTTGCTCTGGGAGGCAACGTTGCCGTAGGACAGACCACCGTAGTTATGGGTCGGCCCCACTAGACCGTCAAAATTGACTTCATAGGATTTCATCAGCGAGGCTCCACGAGAATCTGTTGTTATAGGCTTCAGTAACTGTTCTTTAAGACCGCGGCGCGGCCTTCGCGAGCAGGCTCGCTCCCACAGGGATCTTCATCGCACTTGTGGGAGCGAGCCTGCTCGCGAATGGGCATCACGCCATCTTCACGCCAGGCGTCAGGGCTGCAGGCAACACCAGGCTCGGGGTTTCCAGCGACGCCACCGGGTACGCGCAGTAATCCGCTGCGTAATAGGCGCTGGCGCGATGGTTGCCCGAAGCCCCGACACCACCAAACGGCGCGCTGCTCGCAGCACCGGTCAGTTGTTTGTTCCAGTTGACGATGCCGGCGCGGCTTTCCAGCCAGAACTGCTGATAACGCACTTCGGAATCCGACAACAAACCAGCGGCCAAGCCGTAAGCGGTGTTATTGGCTTCCGCGATTGCCGCTTCGAAATCGACGTAGCGAATCACTTGCAGTAAAGGGCCGAACAGTTCTTCGTCCGGACGCTCGGCAACCGCCGTCACATCGACAATGCCCGGCGTCAACAACGCGGCTTGCACCTGTGGCTGAGTCATTGCCAGCAGCGACACCGCGCCGTTGGCCAACAGATGTTCTTGAGCGTCCATCAGCGCTTTCGCTGCGCCGAGAGAAATCACCGAGCCCATGAACGGCGCCGGCTGTTGATCGAATGCGCCGACTTCGATCGTCGAACTCACTTCAACCAGGCGCTTGAGCAGGCTGTCACCCCATGCGCCTTGCGGCACCAGCAGACGGCGCGCACAGGTGCAACGCTGACCGGCAGAAATGAACGCCGACTGAATGATCGTGTAAACCGCCGCATCCAGATCCGCGACCTGATCAACCACTAGCGGGTTATTGCCGCCCATTTCCAGCGCCAGAATCTTGTCCGGGCGCCCGGCGAATTGCTGGTGCAGATGGTTACCGGTACGACTGGAACCGGTGAAGAACAGACCGTCGATGCCCGGGTTCGCCGCCAGCGCGATACCGGTTTCGCGAGCGCCTTGCAGCAGGTTCAGGACACCGGCAGGCAGGCCCGCTTCGATCCAGCACTTGACCGTCAGCTCGGCGACTTTCGGGGTCAGCTCGCTCGGCTTGAACAGCACGCTGTTACCGGCCAGCAATGCCGGCACGATGTGACCGTTCGGCAAGTGACCGGGGAAGTTGTAAGGACCGAACACCGCCACCACACCGTGCGGTTTGTGGCGCAGCACGGCGGTGGCGTCGCCCAACGGGCCGCTCTTCTCGCCGGTACGCTCGCGGTAGCTCTGCACCGAAATCGCGATCTTGTTGACCATGCTGGTCACTTCGGTCGCCGATTCCCACAGCGGCTTGCCGGTCTCTTCACCGATGGTGCGAGCCAGTTCGTCAGCGTGGTTTTTCAGCGACGCGGCGAAAGCCTCAAGCACGCTGATGCGCTCATCCAGGGTGCGACGTGCCCACTCCGGAAATGCCTGACGCGCAGCTTGCACAGCCGATTCGACCTGAGCAGTGGTGGCGCCCTCCCCCGACCACAGCACTTGCTGAGTCACCGGGTTCAGCGATTGAAAGGCGTCGCCCTGACCGGCCAGCCACTCACCTGCGATGTATAGCGAATTCATTATTTCGACTCCCGTGCAGCGGACAACGCCACGGCGCGCACTTGATCGCCAGCGTTGAGTTGAAGACGTTTGGCGGTCTGCGGATCCACCACCAGCGTGCCGGCAGCGAGACGCGCCGGCGCAGCGGTGATGCGGCAGTCTTCGCGCTTGCGGTTATGGATGATGAACGGCGTGGCGTCGTCGCCCGGCGTACCGACGGCCAATACCAGCGCTTCACTGTCACGCACCGCGCGGATCTTGCCGGTTTCGCATTCGATGGCCGGGCCGGCGTCGAAGATGTCGACGTAACCCTGATAGCTGAAACCTTCGCCCTTGAGCATCGACAGCGCCGGCTCGGTGTCCGGGTGAACCTGGCCGATCACATTGCGGGCGTCCGGCGAAAGGAAGCAGGTGTACAGCGGGAATTTCGGCATCAGTTCGGCGATAAACGCCTTGTTGCCGACACCGGTGAGGTAATCGGCCTGGCTGAATTCCATCTTGAAAAAGTGACGCCCGAGGCTTTCCCAGAACGGCGACCGGCCAGCGTCATCAGAGACACCGCGCATTTCGGCGATGATCTTGTTGCCGAACAATTCAGGGAATTCGGCGATGAACAGCATCCGCGCCTTCGACAGCATGCGACCGTTCAGACCGCTGCGGTAATCGGCGTGCAGGAACAGCGAGCACAGCTCGGAATTACCGGTCAGATCGTTGGCCAGAAACAGCGTCGGAATCTCGCGATAGATGTTCAGCTCTTGCGACGCGCTGACGGTGAGACCGACACGGAAGTTGTACCAAGGCTCACGCATACCCACGGCGCCAGCGATGGCGGAAATCCCCACCACGCGCCCGTCGTCGTCTTCGAGCACGAACAGGTAGTCCGCATCACCGCGACCGGCTTCGCCGCGAAAGGTCTTCTCGGCCCAGCCGACCCGATGGGCCAGCCGTTCTTCGTTGGCCGGCAAAGTGGTCAAACCGGTGCCGGTGCTGCGGGCCAGGTCGATCAGAGCGGATAAATCGCTGCTGCGTACGGGACGAACAATCATGCTATCTCCTCAAACGGGCCGCCTTCGCCACCCGTGAAACTCGCTAAGGCGTTAAACCGCCACCAGGCGCACGCTGGCACCTTCACCGACGCCCAAGGCTTCGGCTGCTTCCAGATCCAGAGTCACCGGTTTGCCCGGCGCGTAATCCAGCTCCAGCAGCACCGCGCGGTAATCCTGCAACTGTGCGTTGGCCACCAGATACTGACGCCCGGCACCTTTGACCGGCTCGCCGATCTTCACTGGCACCACACGGCTCTGGGCGATCGAACGGATCCCCGAAACGCGTGCATGCAGGGTCGGGCCACCGTCGAAAATGTCGATGTAGTGATCGGTCTCGAAGCCTTCGCGCATCAGGATGTCGAAGGTGATCTGCGCACGCGGGTGTACCTGGCCCATCGCCTCTTGAGCGGAGTCCGGCAGCAACGGCACGTAGATCGGGTAATGCGGCATCAGTTCGGCGAGGAACGTACGGCTTTTCAGTCCGCACAGACGTTCGGCTTCAGCGTAATTGAGGTCGAAGAAGTTGCGACCGATCGCGTCCCAGAACGGTGAGTCGCCATTCTCGTCGCTGTAACCGACGATCTCGGTCACCACCGAATCAGCGAAACGCTCCGGGTGGCTGGCAACGAACAGCAGGCGACCACGGGAGTTGAGTTCCGACCACGGCGAACCGACCAACTCGCGCTGCACGTAGAAACTGGTCAGCAAGCTGTTGCCGGTCAGGTCGTGGCACTGCGAGAGCACATGGATCTTGTTGTGGATCTTCAACTCGCGGGACGCGTGGACGAAGGTCTCGTTGCGGAAGCTGTAGAACGGCTCCGAGTAACCGGCCGAGGCGACAATCGCCGAGCAGCCTACGAGCTTGCCGGTGGTGGAATCTTCGAGGACGAAGAAGTAACTCTCTTCGCCGTTGAAGCTCACTTCGGCGGCAAACGAGGCTTCGCTCGCGGCGATCTTGTCGCTC
This sequence comes from Pseudomonas sp. WC2, assembly GCF_050586545.1. Taxonomy (NCBI): domain Bacteria; kingdom Pseudomonadati; phylum Pseudomonadota; class Gammaproteobacteria; order Pseudomonadales; family Pseudomonadaceae; genus Pseudomonas; species Pseudomonas sp. WC2. Next base: position 18,327 of record NZ_JBOBDR010000016.1, read on the forward strand.
AGACGTTCCACGTCATCCGGCAAGGAAGTGACACCAATCGGGCTGTCCGCAGCCAGACGCTGTACCTCGCCCAGATCAGCCATTTGCGCAGGGCGCATCACCAGCATGGTGTCACTCCTTTTCTCTTATCAATTCACAGAAAAAAACACCGGACACTGTGGGAGCGAGCTTGCTCGCGAAAGCGGTGTATCAGTCAGCATAGATGGCGACTGACACTCCCTCTTCGCGAGCAAGCTCGCTCCCACATTGATAGTGCTCGGTATCAAAAATTTTGATCGACGCCTGAAAAACTCCAGGCGCCGAAGGGTCTATCAGGCTTGCGTCAGTGCTGCAGCAGCGCGTTCGAAACGATCCAGACCGGCATCGATATCGGCGTCTTCCACCACCAGGCTCGGGGCGAAACGGATCACGTCCGGGCCGGCTTGCAGAATCATCAGGCCTTCTTTTTCAGCGGCGTTGAAGATGTCTTTGGCCTTGCCTTTCCAGGCATCGCTCAGCACGCAACCGATCAGCAGACCGAGACCACGCACCTGAGTGAACAGGCCGTATTTCTCGCCGATCTGCTCAAGGCGCGCCTTGAACTTGTCGTGCTTGGCGTTCACGCCGTTCAGCACTTCTGGCGTATTGATCACGTCGATCACTGCTTCAGCGACCGCGCACGCCAGCGGGTTGCCGCCGTAGGTGGTGCCGTGGGTGCCGACGACCAGATGTTTGGCCAGTGCTTCGGTGGTGAGCATCGCCGCGATCGGGAAACCGCCGCCCAGGCTCTTGGCGCTGGTGAGAATGTCCGGGGTCACGCCGTAATGCTGGTAGGCGAACAGCTTGCCGCTGCGGCCCATGCCGGTTTGCACTTCGTCGAACACCAGCAACGCGTTGTTCGCGTCGCACAGTTCGCGGGCACCTTGCAGGTAAGCCAGTTCGGCCGGCAGCACGCCGCCCTCGCCCTGGATCGGTTCCAGCACGACCGCGCAGGTCTTGTCGGATACCGCCGCTTTCAAAGCGGCCAGGTCGTTGTAAGGCACGTGGGTAATGCCGGTGATTTTCGGGCCGAAACCGTCGGAATACTTCGACTGGCCACCGACGTTCACGGTGAACAGGGTGCGGCCGTGGAAGCTGTTCAGCGCGGCGATGATTTCGTACTTCTCAGTGCCGAAACGGTCGAACGCTACACGGCGGACCAACTTGAACGCGGCCTCGTTGGCTTCGGCGCCGGAGTTGCAGAAGAACACGCGCTCGGCGAACGTGGCGTCGATCAGCTTGTGCGCCAAGCGCAGGGCCGGTTCGTTGGTGAACACGTTGGACACGTGCCACAGCTTGTTCGCTTGCTCGGTCAATGCACCGACCAGCGCCGGATGCGCGTGGCCCAATACGTTAACGGCAATCCCGCCGGCGAAGTCGATCAGCTCGCGGCCGGCCTGATCCCAGACACGGGAACCGGCGCCACGCACCGGAATGAAAGCGGCAGGCGCGTAGTTGGGAACCATTACCTGGTCGAAATCGGCGCGTTGTACCGCAGCGTGCTCAACGGACATCGGAGTCTCCTGAAGAGGAACGCTCGCCTGAAACTGGCGAGCGATGGGGGGATTGTAAGGACAGTTTTCAGCCCGGCCTTGCCGCCAAGCGACAACTTCTTATAGCGCAAACCCCGGATTTTCCCGGGTTTACGGCAATGCGACATATAGCGTCGCAAAGGCGCAGTTTAACTGGCCGCGCCCGTTTGCGGCAGGCTTGCTGATTTGTAGCCGATCAGGAATTTGCATGTGCGGTATATATGTATCGCACATCGATCTGAATAACGGTTTTTACTGGGCGGACGTTTCCAGCGCAGATGACCGCTCATGGCCAAAAACACACCGGCGATTCAGTGCAAGTACGAAGGGGAAGTCGTCGACTTTAGCGAATGGCAAAGTCGACGCTGGACAATTTGCGGATCAACCGCGCTCGGGCGGCACCGACGATAACTCGAACGGGCTGCTGCTGCGCCGCTGGTTGCGATCTTCCCGTGGCGTGGCGCCAAAGAAATTGCGATAGGCGCTGGAGAAGTGCGGCCCCGAGGAGAAGCCACAGGACAAACCGATCTGGATGATCGACTTGCTGGTTTGCATCAACATCTGCCGGGCCTTGTTCAGGCGCAATTCCAGGTAGTACTGGCTCGGCACACGGTTGAGGTATTGCTTGAAGATCCGCTCCAACTGACGGCGCGACACGCAGACGTGCTGGGCGATTTCGTCGGTGGTCAGCGGTTCTTCGATATTGGCTTCCATCAGCAACACCGCTTGGGTGAGCTTCGGATGGCTGGAACCGAGACGGTTCTGCAACGGGATGCGCTGGCGCTCACCGCCCTCGCGAATGCGCTCGACCACCAATTCTTCCGAGACCGCACCGGCCAATTCGGCACCGTGATCACGGGCCAGCACCGCCAGCAACAGATCGAGAACCGACATGCCGCCGCAGGCGGTCAGGCGATCGCGATCCCAGTCGAACAAATGACTGGTGGCGATGACTTTCGGGAAGCGTTCAGCGAAATCGTCCTGCCAGCGCCAGTGCACGGCAGCGCGATAACCGTCGAGCAAACCGAGTTGTGCCAATGGATACACACCCGCCGACAGACCGCCGATGACCGTACCGGCGCGCACCAATTGCTTGAGCGCACTGCTGAGTGCCGGGGCCAGAGTGGTCGGTGGCTCGTCGGCCAGCAGGAACAGTTTCTGGAAGTTTTCGAGCTTGCCGGCCCAGGCTTCACCGGGCAATTGCCAGGCGCCTTCGGCAGGCGGTTCGGCCTGCAAGAACGACAACTCATAGACCACGTCCGGGTGCACACGCTGAGCAACACGCAAGGCTTCCTCCGCCAGCGCCAGCGTCAACGCTTTAGTGCTGGGCCAAATCAGGAAACCAATTCGATGGGCAGTCATGGGCGGGCAATCCGAAGCGAAGAACAGTGATGAAGGCGTGGGCCAATGCTAGCCCGTAAATGAACACAAATCTTGAAACTGCGCAGTTCAAATGTGGGAGCGAGCCTGCTCGCGAAGGCTGTGTGTCAGTCAACATTGCTGCTATCTGAACCACCGCTTTCGCGAGCAGGCTCGCTCCCACAGGGGATATTAGCCAGTCTCCAGGTCGCGAAGCATGACCTAATCTGGTGCATAACGGCAGCGATTACTTGAGGCTGCCCGAGAGGAATTGTTGCAAACGTTCCGATTGCGGATTGACCAGCACTTCACGCGGGTTGCCGCTCTCTTCAACCACACCTTTGTGCAGGAACACCAGTTGATTCGACACTTCACGGGCAAAACCCATTTCGTGCGTCACCACGACCATGGTGCGACCTTCCTGAGCCAGCGCTTGCATGACCTTCAGCACGTCGCCCACCAGTTCCGGGTCAAGCGCAGAGGTCGGTTCGTCGAACAGCATCACCTCAGGTTCCATCGCCAGCGCACGAGCAATCGCCACACGCTGCTGCTCACCACCGGACATGTGCCCAGGGAACGCGTCTTTACGATGGGCCACGCCGACCTTGTTCAGGTAGTGCTCGGCTTTCTCGCGGGCTTCGGCCTTGGACACGCCAAGAACGTGCACCGGCGCTTCCATGATGTTTTCCAGCGCGGTCATGTGCGACCAAAGGTTGAAATGCTGGAACACCATCGACAGGCGCGAACGCATGCGCTGCAGCTGTTTCGGATCAGCGGCTTTCAGCGCGCCGTCCTTGTTCGCTACCAGTTTCAGCTCTTCGTTGTTGAGCAGAATCTTGCCCGCGTGCGGCTGCTCGAGCAGGTTGATGCAGCGCAGGAAAGTACTTTTGCCGGAGCCACTGGAGCCGATGATGCTGATCACATCGCCGGCTGCCGCTTTCAGGGACACGCCCTTGAGCACTTCGTGACTGCCATAGCGTTTATGCAGGTCTTGGACTTCAAGTTTGTACATGCGGTCGGTTCTCACAAAAACAGTCAGTCAGTCGTTGAGCAAGCGCCCGTGACGCAGCGCTTCGCGCCCCGCCACCTTGGCCAGCCAGAAACCGGGTTGGGCATAACGCAGCCGTTCAATGGCAAACAGCACCCCGGAGGTACCAGCACATACCGTGCTGACCCGATCGGACACAGGATCAATCACTTCAAAAATCTCGTCGCCCGCCTCGACCCATTCGCCGGGCTTGCGCAGAAAACTCACGACGCCCGGATGCGGCGCGAACAGCAATTCGGTGCCTTCGAACGGCATGCCTTCACAGGCTTCGTGCGCAGGATTCGGCCACTCGCCAGTGATCAGGCCTTGCTCGGCGAGGAACGCCAGAATGCCTTCAGCATACGCCTCGGCTTCGGCGCGACCGGTGTCGGCCTGACCGCCCAGCTCAATGGTGGTCGCCAGACACGCCAACGGAATCTGCGCCTCGGGGAACTGCCGCGACAGTCGCAGCCACGGCAACGAGCACGCCTCGTCAAACGAGCTGCCGCCGGAATCTTCCGCGAGCAAACCAACCTTCACATTCAGGTGCGCCGCCAGCGAACGCCACTGCGGCCAATGCTGCGGCAGCGCGTACATGTGCAGCGCGGCTTCGGCATCACAATGCAGATCGAGCACCACATCGGCGGTGCAAGCATGGCTGAGCAACACGCGCTGCATGCCTTGCAACTGGCTGCTCGCCTCTGGCAATGCCGCCAGATGATCAGCCATCGCCTGACGAATCAGGCGCACATTGGCGTGTGGATCATCACCGAGACGGTCAGCCAATGCCGCCGCAACCGGTGCGCTCAACTCGACGAAATCACGGTTGAAGTTCTTGCCGCTGCCCGCCTCGAAACGGCCCTGGTGATTGCCTTGCAGCAACTGCCCAAGACCCAATGGATTGGCGACCGGCACTAACTCGATGACACCGTTGAGCAAGCCTTTGGCTTCGAGTTCGCCAAGGCGTTTTTTCAGCTCCCAAGCGGTGCGCATACCCGGCAATTCGTCAGCGTGCAGGCTGGCCTGAATGTAGGCCTTGCGCTCGCCACGTCCGAAGCGGAATACCGAAATCTTGCGTTCGCTGCCCAGGTGGCTCCACGGCAATACGTGATCGATGCGTTCCATATCAGTGCTTCCGCGGGGCCAGGTAGCTCAACCAGCGACGCTCAGCCAGTTTGAACAGTTTGACCAGAATGAACGTCAGGCAGAGGTAGAACACGCCGGCGGTGATGTACGCCTCGAACGGCAGATAGAACTGCGCGTTGACAGTGCGCGCCGCGCCAGTGATGTCGATCAGCGTCACGATGGACGCCAGACTGGTGGTCTGCAGCATCATGATCACTTCGTTGCTGTACTGCGGCAGCGCCCGGCGCAGGGCCGATGGCAGCAGGATGCCTTTGTACAGTTTGAAGCGCGACATGCCCATAGCCTTGGCTGCTTCGATCTCACCGTTCGGCGTGGCCTTGAGGCTGCCGGCGATGATTTCAGCGGTGTAGGCGCTGGTGTTGACCGCGAAGGCCAGGCACGCGCAGAACGTTGCGCTGGACAGCCAAGGCCAGAAGATACTTTCGCGGACCGCTTCGAACTGGGCCAGACCGTAGTAGATCAGGAATAGCTGAACCAGCATCGGCGTGCCACGGATCACGTAGGTGTAAAGCCACGCGGCGCCGTTGACGACAGGGTTCTTCGAGACGCGCATCAGCCCCAGCGGCAGGGCCGCGAGCAGACCGAAAAACAGCGACAGCGCGAGCAGTTTGAGGGTGGTTACCAGGCCGCCGAGATACAGCGGCATCGCCTCCCAAATGACGTTGTAGTCGAAGATCATAGATCAGCCGCCCTTACGCCTACCGAGTAGCGCTTCTCAAGTTGACGCAGGATCAGCAACGAAACACTGGTGATCACCAGGTACATCGCCGCCACTGCGAGGAAGAAGGTGAAAGGCTCGCGGGTGGCATCCGCCGCCTGCTTGGCCTTGAACATCATGTCTTGCAGACCGACCACGGAAATCAGCGCGGTGGCCTTGGTCAGAACCAGCCAGTTGTTGGTGAAGCCAGGGATCGCCAAGCGAATCATCTGCGGCACCATCACCCGGAAGAACACTTGAAAACTGCTCATGCCGTATGCCATGCCCGCTTCGGCCTGGCCCTTCGGAATCGCCATGAACGCGCCACGGAAAGTTTCCGACAGGTACGCACCGAAGATGAAACCGAGGGTGCCGATACCGGCCGCCAATGGATTCAAGTCGATGTAGTCGTCATAGCCGAGCATCGGCGCGACGCGGTTGAGCAAGTCCTGACCGCCGTAGAAGATCAGCAGGATCAGCACCAGATCGGGAATCCCGCGAATCACCGTGGAATACAGATCGCCCAGCCAGGCCAGCCAGCGCACTGGCGACAGGCGCAACGCGACACCGATCAGCCCGAGAACGATGGCCAGAGCCATGGACGACAAGGCGAGCTGAAGCGTCAGCCATGCGCCATCGAGGATGACAGCCCCGTAGCCTTTCAACATGATTCAGGTCCTCGAAAGTTGGGATGAAAAAATGGCGCAAACCGCAGAGATCCTGTTGCTTGCGCCATTTCGGACTTGTCGCAGAGACGTGTTACTTGCCGTAGATATCGAAGGCGAAGTACTTGTCCTGGATTGCTTTGTATTTGCCGTTTTCGCGGATGGCCGCGATGGCTGCGTTGATCTTGTCTTTCAGGGCGTCGCCCTTGCGCACTGCGATGCCTACGCCGTCGCCGAAGTATTTGACGTCGGTGAACGCAGGGCCTGCGAAGGCGAAACCTTTGCCGGCGTCGGTGTTCAGGAAGCCGTCTTGCAGCAGGGTAGCGTCAGCCACGGTACCGTCGAGGCGACCGGCTGCCACGTCCAGATAGATTTCGTTCTGCGAGCCGTACGGCTTGATCTCGGCACCCAGTGGAGCCAGAACTTCGCGGGCGAAACGCTCGTGGATCGAACCACGTTGTACGCCGATGTTCTTGCCCTTCAGCTCAGCCAGACCTTCGCTGACCTGAGTACCGGCCTTCATGACCAGACGTGCCGGGGTGTTGTAGTACTTGTTGGTGAAGTCGACCGACTTCTTGCGGTCTTCAGTGATCGACATCGACGACAGGATCGCGTCGATCTTGCGCACTTTCAGCGCCGGGATCAGACCGTCGAACTCTTGCTCGACCCACACACACTTGACCTGCATCTGCTCGCACAGAGCGTTGCCGATGTCATAGTCGAAACCGACGATGCTGCCATCCGGTGCTTTCGAAGCGAACGGAGGGTAAGCCGCTTCGATACCGATCTTCAGCGGTTTTTCGTCAGCGAAGGTATTCATCGACAGCACGGACAGTGCCAGGGCGCCAAGCAGCACAAGTTTCTTCATCTTGGGACTCCATCGGTAAAGGGCAAAAACGGCAGAGTGAGCGACAGCCCAATATGCGAATGGGTGAATCGGGAAATCGGTTGCTGCATCGGTGGGAAATTTCCCATTGAAACCGTCGCAGGTTTCAACGTCAGCCACGATGAGCGAGTGATCGGCATTCTAACGACAGGCCCGAAGCCGATATTTCTTCAATGCGACAACTAATTACAGATGCACAGAGAAAGCGACTTGAGCTCATTGACAGCCCCGCAATTTCATGCAAGAGCGAAAGACAGTGAACCGATCTATGCTGCAAATTGCGGGCCTATTATTCGCAAACCCTTCTAATCCGGCAAGCGCAGCGTTAAGTCTTATTTTTCAGCCGAGGTTTGGAGGCTCTAAAACGGGGCAATGCGTTTCCCTTTGCCCCGTCACGGGGCGGGCGGTTACACATTCGGTTACGTGGAAGGCGCTGGGTAACAGCGGGAAATGTCTTACGGGGGAGATCGATAATTATTGACCCCCCCGATCATTCCCACGCAGAGCGTGGGAACGATCAGAAGGTACTCGGTCAAACTGTGGGAGCGAGCCTGCTCGCGAAGGGGCCGGCCCGATCGACACAAATCCACCAGACACAAAAAAACCCCGCCCGGCATTCACCGGACAGGGCTTCTATGCCTCTAACGCTTAAGCCACATTCATCGTCTTATGCGTATCAATCAAATGCTGCACCACCCCCGGATCCGCCAGGGTCGAGATATCCCCCAAGCCATCGTATTCCGCCGTGGCAATCTTGCGCAGGATGCGGCGCATGATCTTGCCCGAACGGGTCTTCGGCAACCCCGGAGCCCACTGAATCACGTCCGGCGAAGCAATCGGCCCGATCTCTTTACGCACCCAGTTCTTCAACTCCAGACGCAATTGCTCGGTCGGCTCCTCGCCATTCTTCAAGGTGACGTAGACATAGATGCCCTGCCCCTTGATGTCATGCGGAACCCCAACCACCGCCGCCTCAGCGACTTTAGGGTGAGCAACCATCGCGCTCTCGATCTCGGCCGTGCCCATACGGTGGCCGGACACGTTGAGCACGTCATCGACACGCCCGGTAATCCAGTAGTAACCATCGGCATCACGACGCGCGCCGTCACCGGTGAAGTACATGCCGCGGAACGTCTTGAAATAGGTATCAACGAAACGATCGTGATCGCCGTACAGCGTACGCGCCTGACCTGGCCACGAATCGAGAATCACCAGATTGCCTTCAGCCTCGCCCTCGATGATGTTACCGAGGTTGTCGACCAGCGCTGGCACCACACCAAAGAACGGACGTGCTGCCGAACCCGGCTTCAGCGCGTGAGCACCCGGCAGCGGGCTCATCATGTTGCCGCCGGTTTCGGTCTGCCACCAGGTATCGACGATCGGGCAACGCGACTTGCCGACATTCTTGTAATACCAGTCCCAGGCTTCCGGGTTGATCGGCTCACCGACCGACCCGAGCAGACGCAGGCTGCTACCATCGGCGCCTTCAACAGCGGCCTGACCCGACGCCATCATCGCGCGGATCGCAGTTGGCGCGGTGTAGAGGATGTTGACCTTGTGCTTGTCGACGATCTTCGCCACCCGAGTAATGTCCGGATAGTTCGGCACGCCTTCGAACAGCAGCGTAGTCGCGCCATTGGCCAGCGGGCCGTAAACGATGTAGCTGTGGCCGGTGACCCAGCCGACGTCGGCGGTGCACCAGTAGACTTCGCCCGGACGGTAGTCGAACACGCGCTCGTGGGTCATCGCCGCGTACAGCAGATAACCGCCAGTAGTGTGCTGCACGCCCTTAGGCTTGCCGGTCGAACCGGAGGTATAAAGGATGAACAGCGCTTCTTCGGCGCCCATCTCTTTCGGCGCGCAAACGGTGCCCGCCACTTTCATCAGGTCTTCGTACCAGATGTCGCGATGCTGGTTCCACTTGATGTCGCCACCGGTGCGCTTGCAGACGATGACTTTCTGGATGCTGCTGGTTTCCGGGTTGGTCAGCGCGTCGTCGACGTTGGCCTTGAGGGAAATTTTCTTGCCGGCACGAATGCCTTCGTCAGCGGTGATCACCACTTTCGATTTGCAGTCGATGATGCGACCGGCCAAGGCTTCCGGCGAGAAACCGCCGAACACCACCGAGTGAATCGCGCCGATCCGGGTGCAGGCCAGCATGGCGACCACGGCTTCGGGAATCATCGGCATATAAATGGTCACCACGTCGCCGCGGTGCACGTCCTGACCACGCAGGGCGTTGGCGAGTTTGCACACTTGTTCGTGCAGTTCGCGGTAGGTGATGTTGCGGCTCTCGGAAGGATCGTCGCCTTCCCAGATGATCGCGACTTGATCGCCGCGCTCGGCCAGATGACGGTCGAGGCAGTTGTAGGAAACGTTCAGGGTGCCGTCGGCAAACCACTTGATGTCGACATGGTGATCGTCGAACGACGTCTGTTTCACCGTGGTGAAAGGTTTGATCCAGTCGAGACGCTGAGCTTGCTCACGCCAGAAACCGTCAGGGTTGACGACCGACTGTTGGTACATGGCTTTGTAGGTCGCCTCGTCAGTCAGCGTGTTAGCCAGAACCTCGGGACGAACGGGATACAGAGAAGCCGCACTCATCTTTCCTACCTCGGTGTAATAGTTGTTTTTGTATGACCCCGTTGTAGCCGGGCCGGGCCCATAGAACCATTCGACGATGGTAGTAACAAGCCCCTACAAATCCTCCACCTACCCCGCACGCAGATCTCCCAAACACCCCCAATCCCCTGTGGAAGCTTGCCTGCAAGCGATTCAGACAACTCGGTCCCACAGACAAAACACCCGGTTATCAACCCCCATCCCAAGGGATTGTTACCAAATCTGCCAAAGGTGTTTATCAAAACCCGCTCTGTTTACTGCCGCCTCACCTCCCTAAAATTCACCTCGCCAACAAGGCAACCGCGATTAACAACGATACAGCCCCCACGAAGGCCGTTAATCCAGCTCTCAAGTAATAACTGCAAACGATGAAGTTACACACGCAACCCCAAAAAGGTTGCGTGACCCCACTCGACCTCAAAAAGGTAAATTTGAAATGAAAGCTTTATTGGTTCTGGCCCTCAGCAGTCTGTGCGCAACCGCCATGGCAAACGAGGCCCCGACTGATGTCGCACAGCAACAACCAGTGATCGAGGAATACACTTACTCCACTCACCTGGACATCGCCAACGTTGTATCGATGAGTGAAATTCCGAATGTCTGCGAAGTAGTGCCAGCGAAAATGGAGTACGACGACTCTAAAGGTCAGCGTCACATCCTGCGCTACAGCGTGATGGGCAACGGTTGCACCAATTGATGGTTGCAGACTGCACCGAATTGGATCTCTCAGCGCTTCATTGAGGGTCGATTCCAGCCCGACTTCGGTCGGGCTCAGTTGTGTCTGGAGTCGGTCAAAATGGTTGCAAAACACAAGATATAGTGAAAAACGCGGTTTTTTGCTCAAATCTTGAACAACCAAAGATTGATGAAAAAATTAATCAAAAAAAATTCTCACGGCCCAACATCGACGAAAGCCCTGTAAACCCTCGCTCCGACTCAAATCCCCCTCCCGTTCGACCTCCCTGCGCGCTTTCGCCCTCCCCCACGACGCCAATTTTTTCCCTATAATGCCGCCCTAATCGGGTCAGCAATATTCCCTTACAGGGATCAAAGCCATTCTGAAGCCCCGCAGTCGCGTTTAACGTGATCTGCGCCCGTCAGAGGCTCTCGGAAACCCGTACAAAATTCTGTTTTATTGCCTGCCTTAGCTGCTGCAAAAAACGATTCCTTAAGATCCAACGCGGTCTGTACGACCGTGTGAAAAACCAACCAATCAGGTTTCACACGGGCGACAGGCCCTCACGCAGGAGACGACACGTCATGCTGAGCTGGGACGAATTCGACAAAGAAGACAGTGAAGTAGCAACCGTGAAAGGCGCCAACGCCGGCCACGCTACTGAAGCCAACATGGACCGCCTCGACAACGCTGGCGGTGCCGCCGCGATCGAAGCTCGCGCCGTGACCGCCGACGACTCGGCCGCTGTCGCCCGCGCCAAGGCTGCACTGAACTCCCTCGACGTCGCCGAAGGCCTCGCCGAACTCGAAGGCGCCTCCGCCCGTGTCGCCGTTGACGAAAAGCGCATGATCAACTGCCGCGCCGACCTCAACCAACTCGTGCCATTCAAGTACGACTGGGCCTGGCAGAAATATCTGGACGGTTGCGCAAACCACTGGATGCCGCAAGAAGTCAACATGACCGCCGACATCGCCCTCTGGAAAGACCCGGAAGGCCTGACCGACGACGAGCGCCGCATCGTCATGCGCAACCTCGGCTTCTTCTCCACCGCCGACTCCCTGGTTGCCAACAACCTGGTACTGGCCGTTTACCGCCTGATCACCAACCCGGAATGCCGCCAGTACATCCTGCGCCAGGCTTTCGAAGAGGCGATCCACACCCACGCCTACCAGTACTGCATCGAATCGCTGGCCATGGATGAAGGCGAAATCTTCAACATGTATCACGAGATCCCATCGGTCGCGAAAAAAGCCGCCTGGGGCCTGAAATACACCCGCTCGATCTCCGATCCGAAGTTCGAAACCGGCACCCCGGACACCGATAAAGAGTTGCTGCGCAACCTGATCGCCTACTACTGCGTTCTGGAAGGCATCTTCTTCTACTGCGGCTTCACCCAAATCCTCTCCATGGGCCGCCGCAACAAAATGACCGGCGTCGCCGAGCAGTTCCAATACATCCTGCGCGACGAATCCATGCACCTGAACTTCGGCATCGACGTGATCAACCAGATCAAAATCGAAAACCCACACCTGTGGGATGCCGAAATGAAGGAAGAAGCGACCCAGATGATTCTGCAGGGTACGCAGCTGGAGATCGAATACGCACGGGATACCATGCCTCGCGGGGTGTTGGGTATGAATGCGGCGATGATGGAGGATTATCTGAAGTTCATCGCTAACCGTCGTTTGTCGCAGATCGGCCTTAAAGAGGAATATCCAGGGACGACTAACCCGTTCCCTTGGATGAGCGAGATTATGGACTTGAAGAAAGAGAAGAATTTCTTTGAGACTCGCGTTATTGAATACCAAACTGGTGGTGCGTTGAGCTGGGACTAATAGTCTCGCTTGGCACGATTTGACGATTGCGGTTTGAGTCGGCGAGTCGAGAAAGCAAAAAGCCCCGATCTGATCGGGGCTTTTTTATGAGCGATTGGTAATCATATTTACGCCTACGTCACAGCGTTCAATCTCCTACAGCACTTACAGTCGCTTCCCATTGAAGCCTGCTACGAGCACTACTAAGCTCTATCGCAGGTGCCTAAGAAACGCCCAACGTAGAAAGCTTGGTCAGTGACACAGACGCGTAATTCGTCGGTGGCATCTGCTCTGCTCGTTGGGATTTCTTAAGTCCGCTCTACGTTGGGGTCAGGCCCTCCCAAAATCTAAAACGTAGAGGTCATAAATATGTCTGATCCATGCTCGGTAAAAGTCTTCTCTCGCCACAACCTTTCTCTACATGCCCTTTTACTCGAAAACCAGCCATGGTTCTCCGCCCGGGATATTGGCCGTTTGATGGGCTTCCACCTAAACGATCGGGTGGTCAACAAGCTAGATAGCGATCAACGCCGCATTATGTGGATTGAGTACTTTCGAGAACCCGAACAGCAGTTGATGCTCAGTGAGTCCGGGGTGTATGCACTTTTGGTGTATCACTACGTTCCGGGGAATCGGTTGTTGCGTGAGTGGTTGACCAAAGAGGTCGTGCCGAGCTTGCGCGATGCTGCGGACTCGGGAAATTCCAATCGGCCAATGTTGAGCTTGTTGGATTGGCCTGAAATGTCATTGAGTTTGCTGCATTGGCAGGATGAGGGGTGGATTCGGCTTCGGGATATGCCGCACCTATTAAATGATCAGCCGCGACAACGAACGATCGAAGCTAATCCTTGGTGGCGGCGGGTCGTAAATACGTTGCAGCTATCCATGCATTCGCTTAGGTCAAATCATCGAAAACCCAACGACCATTGAGAAGCCCTTTCAATTGCTCAACGCTCAGTAATTGCTGGGGCTTTCTATGAACAATTGCATGGCAGTTTGCACAGAGAGGAATAAGGTCAGTCACTGGATCGACAACCTGTTTCTCTTCAAATTCGGAAATGGGTTTCACGTGATGTACATGAATAAAGCCCTTCGCGTGCACCCCATAGGCTTTCTCAAAGTCAAAATCACATGCTTTGCATAGAAGGCCATGAATAGCGATAGCCTGACGTCTAAGCTTGGGACAGCGCTCGTATCTCACACCGTAATAAGTAGATTTTTTACCTTCAGTACCAACGATTACGGTTTCAAAATCCTCCGTACCGTCAGCCTGGCTGAAGTCATCCGCCTGCGATGGAGTCAGCACAGCATTGGATGAGATCCGGTCGAATACAGTTTGATCAATGGACCGAACACCGTTACGCCAGTAATTGTTCTTTAGATTTGAGGGAATTTGCTCAAGGTACTCCCCCTCAAGCTTTATTGGGATTGCCGACTCAAACTGACGAAAATCCTCAATAGAGGCAAACAGGTCTCCTCGCTTACTGTTCTTGTCTGCATACACCCTTCCTATCCGGGCTAAACCAAAATAATGAGGCGCAGAACTCAAACGTAACGGTGCAAAAGCCTTATTTTTCAGTTTTCCTTTGTAGTAGAGAACCTCTGTTCCCTGAATAAGGATTTCCTTGTACCGCTTCGGGAAGTGGTAGAGAACCCCAGTTTGATCGGCCCATTTTGACAAATCATTCTCGGCAATTACGGCTGGCATCCACTCATCCTCTTATCAGAGGCTAGAGATTACCAAATCTAGAGAAAAGTCCTACACGACTTACGGAAGGTTCTCACAACTGACTCGATCCACCATTTCAGCCTTTCGGTGAGACATGTGTTACACGTCTCGGTCTTAAAATGCGTTAGCGGAGCCTAGAAAATGACCACATCACTGCACCAAAAAAAGAATTAGTAGGTGCACCACCACGCACCGCCCGCTATTAATACCCCTCCCCCACTCAAGGATCCGAGCCCCACCATGAAATTCGATCTCGCCTACTGCCTCAGCCTCGACGACAAGTTGTCGATCTATGATGTTCGCGATCTCAATTTCGATGAGACGGTGGCGTTTGACTCTGCGAAGGAACACTTCCTGTGCCCCAACGATGCTTGTCGTTCGGCGTTCGAGGCTTCCAATGAGTTGGGCACGTTCAATGCCAAGAACGTGAATTACGTGCGTACGCCGCACTTCAAGAATCTGCCCTCTACGCAGCATGTGGCGGGTTGTCCGTATGTGAGTTTGAAGGCGTCGGCGTTAGGTGTTGAGGCGGCGGATGGCGAAACGGATGACGGCCGTGAGGAACATTTCCCATCAGAGTTGTTACTGACCCGGCGTGAGTATGTGCGCAAGCCTGTCGCGCCGGCGGGGGCGGCGGATGTGTTGCGCGATGATCCGGTGCGGGTGGCGGCGGAAAGTGGTAAGGAGTCGGCGGGTCGTGAGTCGGCGCCGGACAAGACCAGTGTGTTTGCGCATCCGGTGGAGTGTTTTGTGTCGAACTTCGCCGACAAGGAGTTGCTCAAGCGGATGCCGTTGAAGGTCGGCGAGCATTCGGCGCCGTACAGTTCGTTCTTCAAGAAGATTGAGTATCTGACGGACAACAAGGGGCTGATTTACTGGGGGCGGATCAAGAAGATTGAGGACTTCCACAGTGCCAGTTTTCGTATCGATTTCGAGGACAAGGTCTGGTTCAAGAAGCCCGAGGACAGTAAAAAGAAGCCGTATCCGGTCAGCGTTTATCTGAACAAGAAGCTGATCGACAACTACCGCAAGCGCAAGGCGTTCCTGCAAGAGATCAAGCACGCGGTGGATAGCGACAAGGCGTTGTTCTGTTTCTTCTATGGGGTGACGCCGGAGTTGAAGCAGTTGCCGGGCAAGAAGAACCCCGAAAAGCCTTTCGAGGTCTTCAATGCCAATATCGAGAACCTGGATCACTTCATTATTCGTGAAGCGCCGGGTCTGGAGTGACGGTTAGCCCTGGGGCAGTTGCAGTTTGACGGCGCCGGGATGTTGTTTGATCAGCGAGTACGGCAGGATCGACCAGTCAGGTGAATCGCAGGCTCGCTCGACGCGGGCAAAGTACGCGCCCACATACAAACCTTTTTCGGTGAAGTGCCAATTGGAATAGCTCCAGTTGTCTTCATTGGTGAAGTCGCAACTGTCTTCATCTCCGCCTGCTGGTTTCTTCATTTCATCCGGGTACAGCGCGGTGAGTTGTTTGATCAGCCACGGCTTGAAGACTTCGCCTTGGTACTTCGAGCGCGCTGCGTCTTCGGCCTCGGTCAAGGGCTGGTCACCGCCTCTGTAACGATCGGCGTGAAGGATTGGCTGACCCTCGCCCACCCAGAGCACATCTTCGAGCGACAACGGATGGCCGGTTTTCACATCGATGTTGAGCGGCGAATCGCCGAAGTCCGGATGCGCGCCGCCGCAATCGTAGCTGGTGGAAATGTTCAGGCTGATGACACTGGGCGAGATAAACGTCGGAGTAACGTCCTGGAGGAATTCGGCATAGCCGCGACCTCGTAACTGGCAACCGTAGTAACTGATGGCCTCGTCCCACAAGCGCCCGAGCAATTGCTGGTTAACCCGTTGCAGATCTTCTTTTGGCATCCCGGACTCGATGCTGAACATGGACATCTTGGTATCAGGCTCTTCCCACCATTGCAGGGAGTAACCCATGAAGTCCTGCTGTTTACCGGGTTTGAGTTTCAGTCCTTGCAGCCGTAGGTATTCGTAAGGCTCGCTCTTGGGCAACTTGGCGATGTACGGCAATGCATTCGCCGGTACTTCGGGAAGTGGCGTGTCGGTGACCAGTACGGGCAACTTTTTGCCTTTCGCGCTTTGCCATTCGCCCTTCCAGCCGGCCTCAATCTGTTGCAGTTTGAGGGTCGGTAACGGCTTGTCCGGATCCATACGATTGCTGCCCTCTGTGAGCAGCAAGACATCATTTTTATAGGTGCCGTTAAGCTCCAGGTCGCGGTGAAATTTCTCATAGAAGTAGCGACCGGTAACTTGCTCCGGGTCACTGATGTCGACTTCGAACACGATCGGCATTTTGCCTAATGTGCCAGTGAACACCATCCGGTTATCTTCAGCGTGTGCGGTGGATAGCAGCGAGAACAGCACAGCGGCGCAGGTTGCCAGGCGCATCAGTCCCTTGAACATTGTTCGATCCCTGAAAGAGGTGGAGGCGGCGCCAGCCTTTGAGGGCCGGCGCCGGTAAATTCGCGGCGGATTATGGCCGGGTTGTTGTAGGGAATCGAGCCTCTTCGCCCTAGCTCAAGCACATGCTGATCATCAACATCGGCAACAGCCCGATCTACACATGTGCATGCACCCGATCCGGAATCCGCCCAATCCACGGCGTGGCCAATCTGACTGCACATGCCCCTGCCGGCTGACGGAAAACTGCTCGCGCTGTGTCAGAGCTTTCTGCATCAACCCCATGCGCATCAAACACCGCAACAGTGGCCGGATGAGTTGGACGTAAGCTTGCGTACCTTCAATCGATTGTTCCGCCAACAGACCGGGCTGAGTTTCAGTCAGTGGCGGCAGCGCGGCTGTGTGGTGCTCGCGCTGGCCCGACTGGCGGCGGGCGAGGCGGTGACGCGGATCGCTCTGGACTTCGGCTACGAGAGCCCCGCGGCGTTCTCGACGATGTTTCGCCGAGTGCTCGGCCAGGCACCGTCCGTCTGGTTGCAGGGGTAGAACTAGGGCAAATCAAAAATTGCGTTTGATCCCGGTCGAAAACAACTGTACAAAAACACAGTACATTTTCAATCAGCACTCTTGAGCCCGGAGCACACCATGGCCTCTCTTGCGATGAATCACATCCTCGAACGCATTGCCCTTTTCCAGTTCACCCCGACGCACTGCGTCCAGGCCCGAGCAATGCTGGGCTGGAGCGTGGAACAGCTGTCGCGGGAGGCTGAGGTTTCGGTTGAAGACATTCAACGTTTTGAAGGTCAGCAGGACGTGGCGGATGCGGCGCGGCTGGCGCTGGCTTATCGGTTTGAGGCGCAAGGATTGGTGTTCTTTCCCGGTTTTGCACCGGGGCGTAGTGCGAGTGCTCAGGGCGCGTCGTCGGAGTCGGTGGGGCGTGGGGATTTCGCGATGGCTGATTGAATCATCGTGTATTCGACAGAACGGCATCGTCCTTGGGAGCGATGCCGTTTTGTTTGAGTCGCGTTATTTGAATGCGGGGTGTTTGAGCTCGGCCGATTCCTGCTCGTAGCTGTAAGCCATGGCCAGCAATTGCGGCTCAGTCCAGCGCGTGCCGAAAAAGAAAACCGAGGTCGGCATGCCGTCATCCTTCATGCCCGATGGCAGGGTGATCGCCGGATAGCCCGCAACAGCGGCAGAAAATTGCGAGTAGCCGTCGTCCTCGGAAACCAGCGCGTCGAGATTGTGTTCGCGCAGTTGCTCGTCAATGGCCTCTTTGAAGGCTGCGCTGATGGTGTTGATGATTACGGCCGCCTCTTGAGAGGTCATCGTTGTGGCCTCGACCATTTCGAGCATCGCTTGGCCATAGCCATCATGGCCGGGATTGAGCCTGTTGAAATCAATCACCGCCTGCAACGACTGCACAGGCAATCCGCTGCGGCTGGCGAGGTATTCGGTTGACTCATGCTTCATGCCGCCCATCAGCCCGTCGAAGTAGCCGTCTATGTCCGGCAAGCGGATCGTCAGCGGAACGAGGGTCGCGCCCTGCTCCTGCATCGTCGCCATTGCATTAAGGAACTCAGCGCTGGGGGTCAGCGACACACCGTTGGTTCCCACATAAGCAATCGGGTAGCCAATGCGTTTGCCCTTCAACGCGTCCTTGGCGAGCAACGCCGTGTAATCAACGGCTTCAGGCGCCTCAGCGGTGACGGCATCAGCAGCATCGGCCCCCTGAAGCGCGTTGAACATTTGCGCGGCGTCCATCACCGTGCGAGTCAAAGTCCCCGGGGTATCTTGCAAACGAGTGATGGGCACAACGCCCGATCGGCTGAACAACCCTAGCGTCGGTTTAACGCCTACCACACCGTTGGCGGTTGCCGGGCAGGTAATCGAGCCGTTGGTTTCGGTGCCGATCGTGAGTGGCGCGTACCCGGCTGCAGCGGCAATTGCCGAACCCGAACTGGAGCCACAGACCCCCTCACTCAGTACATGAGGATTTTTGCTGTGGCCGCCGCGGCCACTCCAGCCATGGGGCAACGTCATGTCTCGCACGTAGGCCCATTCGCTCATGTTGGTCTTGCCAAACACGATTGCGCCGGCTTCACGCAGTTGTTTAACAATAAACGCATCATTAGCCGCTGGCTGTCCCACCATGGCCAGAGAGCCAGCACTGGTTTGCATGTTGTCAGCGGTGTCGATGTTGTCTTTGAGCAGGACGGGAATCCCATGCAACGGCCCACGGATCTGGCCGGACGCGCGCTCCTTGTCCAGCGCCGCCGCGATGGTGAGCGCATCAGGGTTCAGTTCGATGATTGCATTCAGGGTTGGCCCCTGGTTGTCCAGTGCAGCAATGCGGGCCGTCAAATGCTCGACCAGGGTGACAGCGGTCAACTCGTTGCGGGTCATCATTTGGCTGAGTTCATCAACGCTTTTGTATTCAAGCGGCTCAGCGGCTACAGCTATGCTGGGCGCCACCAATGCAATCACGATGGCGCGGGCCAGCGAATTCGCCCGGCGTTTAAAGCAGTACTTCATGTTTATCGTCCTTGTTTAGGCTAGTCACGAGTGAGTCGTTCACTCGCGACCAAGCCTACCGAGAACGAAGGAAAGAGCTGTCAGGCGCATGCCCCTCAAGCGGTAGGAAAATTCATCCTGACTTGTAGCCGCTACACGCAGCAGAGGACTTTTCCGACACGTCATGTTCCAAATTCAGCCACCACGCCTGCCCACGCGCTGGCTGAGCAATGTTAAACGCCTCGCCCATTTGCGGCGTGGTGATGGAAATACTCCGCTCCCATGCCAACGCAAGGATCCGGTCGAACGGTTCATGCCACGCGTGCATCGCCAGATCGAACGTGCCGTTGTGGATCGGGAAAAGCCAGCGTCCTTTGAGGTCGATGTGCGCTTGCAAGGTTTGTTCCGGCTGCATGTGCACGTGCGGCCATTCGACGTTGTAGGCGCCAGTTTCCATCAGGGTCAGGTCGAATGGGCCGTACTGTTCGCCGATGCGTTTGAAGCCGTCGAAGTAGCCGCTATCGCCGCTGAAAAAGATTCGCGTGTCAGCGTCGATGATCACCCATGAGGCCCACAGCGTGCTGTTGCCGTCGAACAGGCCACGGCCGGAGAAGTGTTGCGATGGCGTGGCGACGAAGCGGATGCCGGCGATTTCGGTGCCCTGCCACCAGTCGTACTGGCGGACTTTGCTGGCGTCGATGCCCCATTTGATCAGGGTGTCGCCGACGCCGAGCGGGGTCAGGAAGTAGGTGGTCTTGGCCGCGAGTTCGAGCACCGCTGCGTAATCGAGGTGGTCGTAGTGGTTGTGCGACAGGATTACCGCTTCGATCGGTGGCAATTGGTCGATGCTGATCGGTGGCTGGTGAAAACGTTTCGGTCCGGCCCATTGCACCGGCGACGCACGTTCAGCGAAGACCGGGTCGGTGATGAAGAACTTGTCGCGCAGTTTCAGCAGCAAGGTCGAGTGACCGAGGCGATAGACGCTGTGATTCGGCGCCGCGAGCAAGTCTTCGCGGGTCAGCGGTTGTACTGGAATCGCCGCCGTCGGGCGGGTATCGCGGGGTTTGTGGAAGATCATGTTCCACATGATTCGCAGCATTTTGCGCAGGCCTTCGCGCTGCACCGGCGCGTGATTGCGGAACAGCCCTTGATCCTGTCGAGAGGCTTCAGGCGTGGAAGTGTGATCCGAAGAAGAAACTGGATTGGCCATGACTGAATGACTCCAGGAAAACCGGGGAATTCACGGGTTTCCAAGGTGGGACGATAAATGGCCAAAGCTGCACGCACAGGCCGAACTGTCTGTCTTTTAAATTGCGAGGATTAACGCAACATTACACTGATCGGTGTAGTTTCTAGGTTGCATCAAAGTGGATGGCAAGTAAACTGCCAAGTGTAATTTCTACTTTTCCCTGCCGAAGCGTACTTATGACAGCTCCACAGCGACTCACCGACCGGAAACGCGAAGCCATTATTCAGGCGGCGATTGCCGAATTCCGTGCCAACGGTTTCGAGATCACCAGCATGGACAAGATCGCCGCCACGGCCGGTGTGTCGAAGCGCACGGTGTATAACCATTTCCCCAGCAAAGAAGAGCTGTTCGCCGAAATTCTCAACCAGTTGTGGACACGAATCAGCGCCGAGCCAGCGGTCACCTACAACCGCGAGCAACCCTTGCGCGAACAGTTACGGCAGATGCTTCAGGCCAAGGTGCAAATGATGGCCGACGAGAACTTCCTGACGCTGGCGCGAGTGGCGATTGCCGCGACCATACACTCGCCGGAGCGTGCGCAAAACATGGTCGAGCGCATGGGCGAACGCGAAGAGGCGCTGACCGTGTGGATTCGTGCCGCGCAGGCCGACCACCGACTGAAACCGGTCGATCCGGAATTCGCCGCGCACCAGGTGCAGGGTTTGCTCAAGACCTTTGGTTTCTGGCCGCAGATGTCGATGGGCCGCGCCGCTCTGGATGCGGAAATGCAAAACACCGTGGCTGAATCGGCGCTGGAGATGTTTCTGGCCCATTACCAGCTCTAAAACGCCCATTTGCTGCGCGAGTCATCGATTAAATGGCTCGGAAGGACACTGATTATTCCCGTTGGAATAAATGACAATGTCCGACAATCGACCGACGGACGGTCGACCTGAGAAAAATACCGCAAAGTATTTCAGGATGAATTTCGCGCAGGGCATCATGGAAAACCAACGCGGCAAAGGCTTGTCATTCGCCCGACGCATCTACCTGCCACGGGCCATCGGTCTGGGGATTGGTTTCTTCAGCGTCGGTGCTGCGTTGTACCCGCTGAATCTGCCCGGCTGGGTCTGGGCGCTGCTGTTGTTCAACGGCTTCGCGTGGCCGCATCTGGCTTATCAAATCTCCATCCGCTCGACGTTCCCCTATCAGGCCGAACGCCGCAACCTGTTGTATGACTCGCTGTGCGGGGGATTCTGGGCGGCGAGTTTTCAGTTCAATCCGCTGACCACCGTGACCATCCTGTCGATGATGACCATGAACAATGTGGCCGCTGGCGGCTATCGACTGGTGGTGTTCGGCGCCCTCGCGCAACTGGCCGGCGTGCTGTTGGGTTGGTCGATTTTCGGTTTCAAATTCAGCCTGACCATGACGCAGACACAGGTCTGGGCTTGCCTGCCGATGCTCACGCTTTATCCATTGGCGTTGGGCATGGTCTGCTATCGCCTGGCGATTAAACTTTCTCAACACAAACGTGCGCTCAGTGCCCTCAGCCGTACCGACAGTCTGACGGGCCTGCTCAATCACGGCGCCTGGAAAGATCTGCTGCACCTGAAATTTCAACAGTGCCGACAGCACAACACGCACGCCATGCTGGCGCTGATCGACATCGATTACTTCAAAGTGATCAACGACAGTTATGGGCACATCGTCGGCGATGCCGCGCTGCGTC
This sequence comes from Pseudomonas sp. WC2, assembly GCF_050586545.1. Classification (NCBI taxonomy): domain Bacteria; kingdom Pseudomonadati; phylum Pseudomonadota; class Gammaproteobacteria; order Pseudomonadales; family Pseudomonadaceae; genus Pseudomonas; species Pseudomonas sp. WC2. Next base: position 40,357 of record NZ_JBOBDR010000016.1, read on the forward strand.
AGTTGAGCAAGGAACTTGGACAACTGCTGGATCAGCATGAACTGGCCGGGCGTTATGGCGGTGACGAGTTCTGCGTGATTCTGCCGAACCTGCCTTTGAACAAGGCCGAAGCCCTGATGGAGCAGTTGCGCAACGCTCTGCAACAGTATCGCCACCCCGATGTACCTGAGCTGCGAGTGAGCCTGAGTATCGGTTTGGCGAGTTATCAAAACGTGTACAAGGATGCGCTGGACTGGCTGGACGATGCCGACAAAGCGCTCTACACCGCCAAACACACGGGCCGCAATACCGTCAGTGTGGCTTTGAAACGTGCGATACCGGACAACGCCAACGCCTAAAAAGTTATACAAAATTACAAATATTTACTTTCTTGTACAAGTTTCTGGAATTTTGTATAAGTAGCCATCTGCCAGCTAAGGAATGATGGTATTGAGCGGTCATCACCGAATGTCATCCGCGCATTCGGTCTGTCAGCGCCGGAATAGGGACTGAATCCTTGATCGCCCTACCTCCAGAGCACTGAAACATGTTCTTCAATCGCCACAAGTCTGCCCTCGACGATCTCCAGCAAACTATCACCGAACAAAATGGCCTGCTTGATGCGATTAATCGCTCGATGGCGGTGATTGAGTTCGACCTCGATGGCGTAGTGCTCCGCGCTAACGACAACTTCCTCAAGACCATGGGTTACACCGCCGAACAGGCTATCGGCCAGCCCCATCGGCGCTTTTGCACAGCGGAATTCGGACGCAGCGCGCAATACACTGATTTGTGGTCACGCCTGAAGAACGGCCAGTTTCAGTCCGGTACGTTTGAACGGGTCGACGGCAGAGGCCAGCCCATCTGGCTCGAAGCCAGTTACAACCCGATCAAGGATGCCTCGGGCCGCGTGGTGAAAGTGGTCAAGTACGCCATGGACGTGACCGCCAAGGTGCAGCAGGAAAGCGAAGCCAATGCCAAACTGGAGGCGATTGATCGGGCGATGGCGGTGATCGAATTCAACCTCGACGGCAGTATTCTCACGGCCAATCAGAATTTTCTGACGCGCATGGGTTACACACTCGCCGAACTCAAAGGCAAACATCACCGTTTGTTCTGCACGCCAGCATTGGTCAACAGCAGCGCCTATGAGGATTTCTGGCGGCGCCTGAACCAGGGCGAGCTGTTCCAGGGTCAGTTCGAGCGCGTGGATAAACGCGGGCAAACGGTGTGGCTGGAAGCGAATTACAACCCGGTCTACGACGCTGCCGGCCGTTTGTGCAAAGTGGTGAAGTTTGCCTCGGATGTCACGGCGCGGGTCGAGCAGCATGAGCAGGATGCGCGTAGCGCCAGCGCGGCTTACCACATCTCGGTGGAGACGCGAAAAGTCGCCGAGCAAGGCACGCAGGTGATCCAGCAGGCTGCCAGTGAAATGCGCGACATCGCCGAGGACATTGCCGAGTCTTCAACATTGATTGCACAACTGGGCGAACGCTCCGAGCAGATCACTGCGATCGTCAACACCATCCGCGCGATTGCCGATCAGACCAATCTGCTCGCGCTCAACGCGGCGATTGAAGCGGCGCGCGCCGGTGAGCAGGGCCGTGGCTTTGCCGTGGTGGCGGACGAGGTGCGGCAATTGGCGGCCCGCACCAGCGGTTCGACGGCGGAGATTTCCAGCATGATCGGTCTGATCCAGAACGAAACTCGCCTGGCGATCAAGAGCATGGAAGGCACGCGGGGTCGCGCCGCTGAAGGTGTTGAGTTGGCGAATCAGGCGGGGACGGTGATTCTACAGATTCGTGATGGCGCCAGTGAGGCGGTGGATGCGGTGAGTATGTTTGCCAATGAGCGGGTGCCGGGTTAAACACAGGCCGACCGCGTCGCTGCCTTCGCGAGCAGGCTCGCTCCCACAGGTTGGGTTGTCGTACACAAAAGGTGTAGTCGATTCGAACTCTGTTGGAGCACGCTTGCTAGCGAATAGGCCAGCAGCGACAACGCCGATCACGGCAAGCGCAACGCTCGCCCGAGTTCATCGAACAACGTCACCACCGAACGCAACGCTCGGCAATCCGGGCGGGTCAGCAGCCACAACGCGGTGTCATAGCCGTGCAACGGTTCACTCAAAGCCTGTAAACCATCAGTGATCAAAAAGTCCGGCAGCGCCGCTACTCCCAGGCCGGCGCGAACCAGTTCGGTCACCGACAACATGCTGTTGCAGCGATAACCCGGGGTCACACCGGGCAGGTGCTGACGGCGCCAGGCGATGGTCGGGTGATCGGGCAGAAAGTCGTCGGGGGCGATCCAGGTCAGTGCGCTCAGGTCCGTAGGATCAATCTTCTCTAGATAGCGCGCACTGGCGCAAACCCGGTAGGAAATCTTCGCCAGTTGTCGTCCGACCAAGTGCTCCGGCGGTGTGCGCGTCAGACGCAGAGCGATGTCGGCATCGCGACGACTGAGGTTGGCGAAATCGTTGGAGGTGCTCAGCTCAATGGTCAGCGCCGGGTAGTTCGGCATGAATTGCGCCAGCGCGGGCAGCAGCAAACCTTGCAATACCGAATCAGTGCAGGTCAGGCGCACGGTGCCGCTGACCACTTCGCCGCCCTGCTCCACACCAATTCGCGCGGCCTCCAATGCCTGTTCAGCGCGTTCGGCTTGCTCGGCCAGCGTCTGCGCCAGCGTCGTCGGCAAGTAACCGGCGCGGCTCTTTTCGAACAGTTGCTGACCTAGCGCAGCTTCGAGCCGGCGTACGGCGCGGAATACCGTCGATACGTCGACCTTGAGCAACTGCGAGGCCCGGGCCAGAGAGCCGCCGCGCACCAGCGCGAGGATCAGCGCCAGATCCGGGTAGTCGAGTCGATAGTGCGTCGCTGCATTGATCACTTGGCGAAATGCCCATATTGAGTGCGTGAGCGCCAATCTATAGTGAGTGCCATCAATCAACAAGCGCAGGGAATTCCCATGGAAAACAGCGCCATCCGTATCGCCCTGATTGGCGATTACGACCCGCAAGTCACCGCTCACCAAGCCATCCCCGTGGCGCTCGGGCTGGTCGCCGAACTCCTCGGTCAAACGCTTCAATTCGAATGGTTGCCCACCGAGCAGATCCACGCCGAGACATCGCTGAAAGGCTTCAACGGTTTCTGGTGTGTGCCCGCCAGTCCCTACAAAAGTGAAGACGGCGCCCTGCGCGCCATTCGTTTTGCCCGCGAACAACAGCGCCCTTTCCTCGGCACCTGCGGCGGTTTTCAACATGCGGTGCTGGAATTTTCCCGCAACGTGTTGGGCTGGGTGGATGCGGAACACGGTGAAACATCGCCCGACTCTGAACGCGCGGTACTCACGCCGTTGACGTGTTCGCTGGTCGAGGCCGTGGACAGCATTCATCTGCTGCCCGGCTCATTGATCGCCAAGGCGTACGAAACGTCCGAAATTCGTGAAGGTTATCGCTGCCGCTTCGGAGTGAATCCGCAGTTCGAACGCGAGTTATTGAAGGATCGGCTACAAGCGGTGGGGCATGATTCAGCGGGAGATTTACGCGCGATCGAACTCACCGACCATCCGTTTTTTGTCGCCACGTTGTTTCAACCTGAGCGTGCGGCGCTCAAAGGATTGATGCCGCCGCTGGTTCGCGCGTTTGTTGAAGCTTGCACGGAGCGCCGCTGATGACGTCTTGTTACGCGGTGATTTTCACCTCGACCCGAACCGAGGGTGACAACGGTTATGCCGAGGCCGCTGAACGCATGGCGGCGTTGGTGAGCGAACAGCCGGGGTTTCTCGGTGTGGAGTCGGTTCGCGGGGCAGATGGCGTCGGGATCACGGTGTCGTATTGGCAGAGTGAGGCGGCGATTCTGGCGTGGCGGCAGCACCCTGAGCATCGGGTGATTCAGGCGCGTGGGCGCTCGGAGTGGTATTCGGCGTTTCATACGCGGGTGTGCAGGGTTGAGCGCGAGTATCGGTTCGGGCAATAAAATGGCGGCGTATCGGCAGCCGCCTTCGCGAGCAGGCTCGCTCCCACAGTGGATTTGTGAACACCACTGTTCCCATGTGGGAGCGAGCTTGCTCGCGAAGAGGCCCGAACTGTCACTACAAAACCTCAGCCGCGAACCAAATTCCGCACCGCCTCAATCTCCGGCACTTCAACCTTACTCATGTACACCCGCAACGGCTCGGTGATGTTGAGCCGGTCATCGATATGCTGATCCAGCAACAACTGAATCAACTCGCGTTTAAGCGTCATGGTCTGCGCCGTCGCTGGCGCCCAGACGAATTCATTCACAGGAATAATGCCGTCATCGGCCACGTCCATGCCGAACGAATCTTCGCTGAAACGCACGATGTACTGACCGGTCTTGCGATTGAGGCCGACAAAACCCTTGAGGTCGTCGGCCGCCTGGCAGATGAGTTGGGAGGTGATGCGCATGGTAAACCTCACGAAAAAGGATCGATGGTTTACACGCAGGGCAACTGAGCGGCGCGCCCTCTGCCGGGACGTCTGCCGAGGGCAAGCGTACTGCAAACGGCGCCACAAAAGCGTAGGAAAATTCGCTTTTAATACGTTTATGTCGGTCTGGCGATAGCACGCAATCGATTCAGTTGCTAAAAGGTACGTCTTTGAAAATGCCCCGCGAAAGGAATTCGAACATGCCCGCCACTTTCACCAAAAGCGCTCTGGTCCTGAGCCTGCTGCTCGGCCTCGGTCAGGCGCACGCCGCCACTCAGACCGATCCCGACGCCGTCGCTGCGGCGCATGGCATTCCGCATCCGGCAGTGATCGCCCACCGTGGCGCGTCGTTCGATGCACCTGAATCGACGGCGGCCTCCTACAAACTGGCGCGCGATCTGGGCGCGGACTATCTGGAAATGGATTTGCAGCGCAGCAAGGACGGCGTGCTCTTCGCCCTGCACGACGACAACCTGCAACGCACCACTGACGTCGCGACCAAGTTCCCAGAGCGCAAGGACAGCCCGGCCACGGCGTTCACCATGGCCGAACTGAAAACCCTCGACGCCGGCAGCTGGTTCAACAGCAAATACCCGGATCGCGCGCGCCCGTCCTACGCGGGGCTGAAAATTCTGACCCTCGATGAAATCATCGACATCGCCCAGGCCAATCCGCAACACAAGCCAGGCCTGTACATCGAGACCAAAGAGCCGCAACTGTTCCCGGGCATCGAACATGATCTGAAAGAAAAACTGCAGGATCGCGGTTGGCTCAGCCCGGCCGGTTCGAAGCTGGCGAAAAGTGCGCTGGGTGTCGGTCAGGGCAAAGGCAAGGTGATCCTGCAGACCTTCGAGAAAAACAGCCTCGAACTGCTGCAAAAAGAGATGCCGCAGGTGCCGAAGATCCTCCTGCTGTGGGTGGGCGCCGGCAGCATCGAACCGAAATCGAAAGTGACGTTTGCCGAGTCCGGCGAGAAGGACAAGAACGTGTTCTACGGTAAACAAGAGCCAAAATCCGAAGCTGAATTCAAGCAGTGGGTGGATTACGCCAAGGCTCAGGGTGCCGTCGGTACCGGTCCTTCGGCGAAGCTGACCCACGACGGCGATCAGAGCTATTCGGATCTGGTGCAACCGTGGATGAACAAGTACACCCACGATCAGGGCATGCTGGTGCACGTTTATACCGTTGACGAGCCAGTGGACTTCGAGAAGGTCATGGCCGCCGGTGTCGACGGCATCTTCACCAACCGCGCCAGCGAACTGTTGAAGTTCTATAAACGCCCGGCATCTACCAGTGTTGATCAAGTGTTGAAGAACAACGGCTTCTGATCGGCGAGCGAGGGCAGTTTGCTGGCGGTGCAAAGTTTTAAGGGTGAGTTAAGTTGCGCTGGTTAACCTGAGGCCACTTAAACGAGTCACCCAAGGAACGAACCGATGAAAACTTTGACTGCCCTGTTTACTGCTGCTGCCCTGACCCTCACCGCTGGCCTGGCCCAAGCCGATGTGCGTATCGACCAGGTTCCGCAACTGGTCAAGGAAGGCAAGATCAAGTCGCTGGAGTCGATGAACGCCGAAGCCTTGAAACTGCATCCGGGTGCGACCATCACTGACACCGACATCGATAACCACTTCAACGGTTACGAGTACGAAGTTGAACTCAAGACCGCTGACGGCAAAGAGTTCGACGTGGACTTCGATGCCACCACCGGCAAAGTGCTGAGCAACAAGCAAGACACTTGATTGCCCGCACCAGCAAAAGCCGCACGATTGAAAGGTCGTGCGGCTTTTTCATGCCTGACTGAAATCCTTGTAGGAGATTGCGTTGGGGCTTACGCCGAGGTGCTGACCAGTGAGCCGGCGGTGCTCGAATCCGAATCCTGCAGCGCCTGCAACAGCGAGGCAGTAGCGGTCGACAGCGACGCCGAGGTGGCGGTGATCTGCGCTTGCGCCGCCGCTACTTCAGTCGCTTTGGCATTCGAGCTTTCCTGTTTGGCCTGAGCCGCCTGCAGCGCTTGCTGTTCTTCCTGCAATTGCTTCTGCAGCTCGGCAATCTGCTTGCGCAGCTCCTTCACCGAATCCGATTCCTCACTGCTGCTGGAGCTGCTATCGCCCGCCGGCGCCGCACCACCACCCGCCGCGACTTTGCTGGTGTCAGCGCTCGTGCCAGTGCCGGCAGTTGCGCTGGTAGAAGTGTCGTCACCGACATCGGTGATCGCGGTTTTGCTGGTCGGTGTGGTGACGGTCTGATTGATCGAAACAGAAGTGATGCTGACCATGGAAAGGCTCCAATGCCGGTTATAGATAACCGGTCATCGACCACAGTCGCTTCAATTTGAGATCGACTGTGTACCGACTCGGTATCCGAACCGGTACACATCGGCTCCGTCACGCACTCAGGCGCGCAGTGACTTCGTTGAGTTGCCCGGACAGACCGTGCAGATTCTGGCTGGCGCTTTCGGTGCGCTGCACGTTGTCGAGATTAGTGCTGGCAATCGAGGTGATCTCGGTCAGGTTGCGCGAGATGTCCTCGGCCACCGAGGTCTGCTCTTCGGCAGCGGTGGCGATCTGACGGTTCATGTCGCGAATCGCCTCCACCGCGTGAGTGATGCGCTCCAGCATCGCCCCGGCCTGGGTCACTTGCTCGACGCTTTCATCGCTGCGCGACTGCCCGCTTTCGATGGCTTGCGCAGCATCCACCGCACCGGTCTGCACGTTCTGAATGATCTGGTTGATCTCGATGATCGACTCGGCGGTACGTTGGGCCAAATTGCGCACTTCATCGGCAACCACGGCAAAACCACGTCCGGCCTCACCGGCGCGCGCCGCTTCAATCGCGGCGTTGAGCGCCAGCAGATTGGTCTGTTCAGCGATGCCACGAATAACTTCCAGCACTTTACCGATGCGGCCACTGTCCGCTTCCAGACGACGGATAACGGTGGCGGTGTTGGCGATTTCGCCGCGCATCTGGGTGATCGAGTGGATGGTGCTCTGCATGACTTTCTCACCCTGTTGGGCGGACTGGTCGGCATCGTCGGCAGCTCGTGCGGCATCGGCGGCGTGACGCGCCACTTCCTGGGCGGTGGCGGACATTTCGTTCATCGCGGTGGCCACCTGATCGGTGCGGTTGAACTGCTCGTTGGTGCCGCCGGCCATGGTCGTGGCGATCGCGTTCAACTCGCCGCTGGCGCTGTCCAGATCACTGGCGCTGCGCTGCAAACGGGTGAAGGTTTCGGCAAGGAAATCACGCAAGGTGTTGGCGGCGGCGGCGAGGTTGCCCAGCTCGTCCTGACGGTCGCTGACCACGCGCTCGGCCAGTTTTCCGCGACTCAACTGAGTGACGTAATCAATCAGTTTGCGGATCGGCTCGACCAAGCTGCGATTGACCAGCCATAGGCTCAGCAAGCCAATCACCACCCCAGACGCGAGCATCACCAGCAGACCGAACAACACGGTGCGGTCGGCGTCAGCGCTGATCAACGCCGACTGCTCGGTGCCCTGTTTGCGCAACTCGGCAACCAGTTCGCTCATCTGATCACTGGTAGCCCGATCGACGCCTTTGACCGCCAAGTCGCCCGCCGTCGGATCACCACCGGCAGCGACATAGGCATCGCGCCCCTTCTGGTAGGCAGAACCGAGTTGACGATGCTCATCACGCAGCCGTTCGATGCGCGATTTCAGGCTCGGCTCGATGCCTTTCTGGCCGGCCAACTCGCCGAGGATGTTTTGCACGTCGCGCTGACGATCCTCGAACTGCCCCCAATACTTGCTCAGATCCGCCGGTTGCTTGCCGCGCAACAGAACGTTTTTCCATTCCTGCACCTGCACCTTGAATTGCAGGTTGGCTTCGTCGATCAGTTGCGAGGTGTGCAACGGGCCGGCGATCAACTGGCTGTAGCTTTGCACGCCGTTGGACAGGAAATGAAAACAGGCCAGCGCGATCAACAGCATCGCCAACAGACTGCCGCTCAGCAGGGCGAGAATTTGCGCTCTCAGGGATTTTTGCAGCATCGCAGGTACTCATGACAGGGATGAGGCACGCCCAAAACGAGCGTGAAAAAGTGGCCAGACTTCCCTGTCGGCGAACCTTGGCTCAAGGCCAGTGGCGCGCAAGCTAACTCACCTGTGATCGGCGCGCCAGAGCACTTCTTGAGAATCTCCCGACCATCGGTAAAGCTCTGATTTGACGTCATTTTGCTGTCACACAAACGTCATGTGACGTTGCGATGATGCCGCTCAGGTGAATCTGTAAACCCCGCACCACGCCCTCCTCGCAGCGAGCCGCCATGAACCACAGCCTCGATATCAGCCATCGCGATCCTGACCTGTTTGGCTTGCTCTACGGCTTTCGTTTTCTGCCCGGCGAACGCGGTCGCGAAGTCGATTCGGCCACGGCGTTGCGCTGTTTGCAGGACGACAATGACAATGGCGAATTCCTCTGGCTGCACCTCAATCTTGCGCACGCGGCGTGCGAGCGCTGGATGAAAAGCCATCTGCAATTGCCCGAAGAATTCTTCGAAGCGCTGCACGAAGGCTCGCGTTCGACGCGCATCGAGCATGTCGATTCGGCGTTGCTGGCGGTGGTCAACGATGTGGTGTTCAACCTCAGCAGCATGGTCTCGTCGGACGTGTCGACGCTGTGGGTGTGCGTGCGCAGCAAACTGATCGTCAGCGCGCGTTTGCAACCGCTGCATTCGGTGGACAAATTGCGCTCGTCGGTGAAGGCCGGCGAGCGCTTTCGTTCGCCGTCGGAACTGCTGGTGCATTTGCTGCGGGATCAGGGTGAAGTGCTCACGCAGATTGTGCGCAAGACCAGCCTGAGCGTTGATCAGATCGAGGACGAATTGCTCTCCTCACGGCTGTCGACCAACCGCGCTGAACTCGGCGCTAATCGGCGGGTACTGGTGCGCTTGCAACGGCTATTGGCGCTGGAGCCGGGGTCGCTGCTGCGCCTGCTCAATCGTCCGCCGCCGTGGTTGCAGAAGGAAGACGTCAAGGAACTGCGCAAATCCACCGAGGAATTTGCGCTGATCATCAACGACCTCACGGCGCTGGGTGAGCGGATCAAACTGCTCCAGGAAGAGATCGCCGCCAACCTCAACGAACAAAGCAACCGCACGCTGTTTACCCTGACGGTGGTGACGGTGCTGGCGCTGCCGATCAACATCATTGCCGGTTTTTTCGGGATGAATGTGGGCGGCGTGCCGTTGTCGCAGGATCCGGAAGGGTTCTGGATTTTGGTGGCGCTGGTGGCGACGTTCACCGTGATTGCCGGGCGGTGGGCGTTTCGTAAGCGCGGGGATTACTGACGTCCCCACACGCTCGTTTCCACGCTCTGCGTCACAGGGACGCGGAGCGTCCCGGGCGGCATTCCCACGCGGAGCGTGGGAACGAGCAGGAGACCGACGGTTGGGCTATTCATCCAAACACTGATCTGCCGCAGTCTCTCTGTAACATTCTGCAATGATCATGGGCGACATTCCTTCCCTCGCTGAGGATTGTCCGCTCATGGCTACTCCCTCCCTGACCGCCAGCCCCGCCTCCGCCGCCAGCGGCAGGCCGGCGCTGGACAAGAAAACCGGCCCGTTCACCTACGTGATTTTCTTCGCGGTGTTGGCGATGGGGATGCTGTTTACCGCCTACAGCCTGATGCACGACATGCACGAACTCGGCACGGTGGTGACCACTTGGACACCGTTCCTGCTGCTCGGCGTGGCGCTGTTGATTGCCTTGGGCTTCGAATTCGTCAACGGCTTCCACGACACCGCCAACGCCGTCGCGACAGTTATTTACACCCACTCGCTGCCGCCGAATGTCGCGGTGGTCTGGTCGGGTTTCTTCAACTTTCTCGGTGTGTTGCTTTCCAGCGGTGCGGTGGCGTTCGGCATCATCGCGTTGCTGCCGGTGGAGTTGATTCTGCAGGTCGGATCGTCTGCCGGTTTCGCGATGATTTTCGCTCTGCTGATCGCCGCGATCCTGTGGAACCTCGGCACTTGGTGGCTGGGTTTGCCGGCGTCGTCTTCGCACACGCTGATCGGTTCGATCATCGGCGTCGGCGTCGCCAATGCCTTGATGCATGGCCGCGACGGCACCAGCGGTGTCGATTGGGCGCAGGCGACCAAGATCGGTTACGCGCTGCTGCTCTCACCGCTGGTGGGTTTCGGTTGTGCGGCGCTGTTGCTGCTGGCGCTGCGTACCTTCGTGAAGAATCGCTCGCTGTATAAAGCCCCGCAAGGCAACACCCCACCGCCGTGGTGGATTCGCGGTTTGCTGATCGCCACTTGCACCGGCGTGTCCTTCGCCCACGGTTCCAACGACGGGCAGAAAGGCATGGGCCTGATCATGCTGATTCTGGTCGGCACGTTGCCGATGGCGTACGCCTTGAACCGCACCATGCCCGAAGAACAATCGCTGCAGTTCGCCGCTGTGGCGCAAGTCACTCAGCAAGCGCTGGTGAAAAGTTCACCGCTGCCGGCACCCGCCGATCCGCGACCGATTCTTTCCGATTACGTGCGCAGCAAGGAAGCCACGCCGCAACTGATCCCCGCCCTCGCCGCCCTCACCGGGCACATCGGCGAAGAAGTCAGGGGCTACGGCTCGTTGGCGAAAGTCCCAGCCGAAGCCATGGGCAACGTGCGTAACGACATGTACCTCGCCAGCGAAAGCATTCGCTTGATGGACAAGAACAAGGTCGGCAATTTCGACGCCGACACCAGCAGCAAGCTGCAACTGTTCAAGCAACAGATCGACAACGCCACGCGGTTCATTCCGCTGTGGGTGAAGATCGCCGTGGCCATCGCGCTGGGGCTGGGCACCATGGTCGGCTGGAAGCGGATTGTGGTGACGGTCGGCGAGAAGATCGGCAAGACCCACCTGACTTACGCGCAAGGTGCGTCGGCGGAAACTGTGGCGATGCTGACCATCGGTGCGGCAGACATGTTCGGTTTGCCGGTGTCGACGACCCATGTGTTGTCGTCGGGTGTGGCGGGGACCATGGTTGCCAATGGCGGTGGATTGCAGATGAAGACCATCCGCAATCTGCTGATGGCGTGGGTGCTGACGTTGCCCGCCGCTATCCTGCTGTCCGGCAGCCTCTACTGGTTGTTCACCCAGATTTTCTGACCCTCCGCAATTCCCCTTGTGGGAGCGAGCCTGCTCGCGAAAGCGCTGGATCAGTCAACTCAGCACTGACTGACACGCCCCCATCGCGAGCAGGCTCGCTCCCACATTGGTTTTGCGTTCAGGTTCAGAGCGCAGAGCGAATCAAATCGCCGAGCCAATCCATAAATACCCTGACCCGCAACGGCAAATGCCGTTGCCGCGCATAGAGCAATGAAATCCCCATCGCCGGCGCCGTAAATTGCGGCAACACCGTGACCAACTCACCATTTTCCAGGTGCGGCTGCATCCCGGTGCGCGGCACTTGCGTCAGACCAAACCCGCCCAGACACGCCGACTCATAAGCATCGGTGCTGTTGACCGTGATGCTGCCCGCCATCGGCAAGCGTTTCACCTGCCCGCCCTCCTCGTACACAAAGCCTTCCGACCGCGAGCCGAGCACGCCGACGTAATGCACCAGCCGATGCTGCGCCAGATCTTCGAGCGTTTGCGGCACGCCATAGCGTTCGAGGTACGCCGGGCTGGCGCAGTTGATCATCGGGAAATCGCCCAGGTGTCGCGCCACCACCGATTGATCCGGCTGCGCGCCGATGCGCACCACGCAATCGAAACCCTCGCTGAGCAGATCGACCCGGCGGTCGGTGCTGCTGATTTCCAGCTCAAGATTCGGATGGCGATCCATGAATTGCGGCAGGCGCGGCATGACCAGACGCCGCGCGAGAATGTTCGGCATGTCGACACGAATGCGCCCGGTCAACGACGCCTCGTCCTGGCGGAACAGGCCTTCGATCTCGTCCATGTGCGAGAGCAAGTCCTTGCTGCGTTCGTAAAGCACCAGGCCATCCTGGGTTGCTTGCACCTTGCGCGTGGTGCGTTGCAACAGGCGCGTGCCGAGCAAGGTTTCCAGCGCTTGAACATGTTCGGACACGGTGGAGCGTGGCAAGCCGAGGCTTTCTCCGGCGAGGGTAAAACTCGACAGTTCGCTGACGCGGACGAAGGTGCGCAGCAGTTCCAGTTTGTTCATGGCAGGCCTTCGATTGTTCGGCTGAGCCGATCAGTGATTCCGATTTCAGTCTGTTTATCACCTCCGGGCGGATAAATACACTAAGTCCCATCACCACTCACCGCAATCGAGGAAGCCTGCATGAATCGCAAAATCGTATTGATCACTGGCGCCAGCCGTGGCCTGGGCAAGAACGCCGCCCTGCACCTCGCCGCTCAAGGCGTCGACATCATCGGCACTTACCACAGCCGCGCCGATGAAGCGCAGGCGCTGGTCGTGGAACTGGAAAAACTCGGCGCCAAAGCCGTGATGCTGCAACTGGATGTGGGCCGCAGCGAGAGCTTTGCCGACTTCGGTACTCGGGTTGAGCAAGCGTTACGGCAAACTTTCGACCGCCAGCGCTTCGATTTTCTGATCAACAATGCCGGGGTCGGTCTGCATGTGAGCTTCACCGAGACCAGCGTCGAGCAATTCGACATGCTGATGAACGTGCATTTCAAAGGGCCGTTCTTCCTGACCCAGCAACTGTTGCCGCTGATTAACGACGGCGGCCGCATCATCAACATTTCTAGCGGTCTCGCGCGTTTCACCATCCCGGGTGCCAGCGCCTATGCAGCGATGAAAGGCGCGATTGAAGTGCTGACCCGCTATCAGGCGAAAGAACTCGGTGCACGGCAGATTGCCGTTAACACCTTGGCGCCGGGCGCGATTGAAACTGATTTTGGTGGCGGCACCGTCCGCGACAATGCGGCGGTCAATGCGATGGTCGCCGACAACACCGCGCTGGGTCGCGCCGGTCAGCCGGATGATATTGGCGGGGCGCTGGCGCTGTTGCTTTCGCCGGGAGCGAAATGGATCAATGGCCAACGCGTCGAAGCCTCCGGCGGCATGTTCCTGTAAATTCCGCGCACGAAAAATCGCAGCCTTCACGGGCTGCGATTGTTTTGTTTAACCCTGACACGCATTGCGCATCATCACGCGCTCACGCACCACGTCATACCCCCAGTGATACACGTAGGTGTACGGCAGGAAGAACAGCAACACGCCGATATCGAGCAAGAACGCCTGCCACAGGCTGACCGACAACCACCAGGCAATCAGCGGCACGCCCATCACGATCAATCCGCCTTCGAACAGCAGCGCATGCACCACTCGCACCCAGGCGTTGTGCGCGACATTCAGGCGCTCAAGGGTGCGGTCGAAGAAGCGGTTGAACACCACGTTCCAGGCCAGCGCCAGCAGCGCGATCAACACGGTCACCGCGCCCATTTCCAGCATCGGTTTTTGCATGATCCACGCCAGCAACGGCGTGCAGATCAGGATGGCCAGCAGTTCGAAACCAACCGCTTGAAAAATACGTTCGGTGAGGGATTTGTTGGCCGTCATGACCAGACTCCTTGAGTGAAGATGGTTGCCATGATCTAGCCTCAAACCGATACTTCATAATCAATAACCATCGATCAAGGCGATAGTTGATGATTTCTCAGGAAGTGCTGTTGGCATTCGTGCAGGCGGCCACGCAAGGCTCGTTTTCCGCGGCGGCGCGCAAGTTGGGGCGCAGTCAGTCGACAATCAGCGCGGCGGTGGCCAGTCTGGAGATCGATCTGGATCTGGTGCTGTTCGACCGCAGCAGCCGCAAACCCACACTGACCCCGGCCGGCCACGTCATGCTGCAACGGGCCGAAGCGATTCTCGCCGCCAGCAGTCGCCTGGAAATGACCGCGCGGCAGTTGTCGCAAGGCGTTGAGCCGAAACTGACCGTGGCGATTTCCGACACTTATCAGTCGTATCGTTTCGAAGCGGCGTTGGTGGATTTTGAGCAGCGCTATCCGGATATGGAGCTGGAATGCCTGATCGCCGAATGCGACGACTTGATCGAACTGGTGCAGCGCGGTCGCGCGCATCTGGCCTTCGCCGAAATGCAGGAGAACTATCCGCCGGATCTGGCGACCTCGACGGTGGCCGAACGCACGGAAATTGCTTTGTTTGTTAATCGCGACCACGCGTTGGCCAAGCTTGATCACGTCGATCAGCACATCCTTGAGCAACATCGAGAATTGCGTCTGGCGACCATCGTCAATCCGTACGACAGCCGTGGCAAAGGCCGGGTGTGGTCGGCGCCGAGTTATCTGATGCTGCTGGAAATGGCCGAGAAAGGTTTCGGCTGGGCGCCGTTGCCGCGCTGGCTGGCGCAGCGTTTCGGCAATGACTTGCTGGTGGAATTGAACGTGCGTGGCTGGCCGAAACCTGTGTTTGTCGATGCCTTGTGGTCGCGGCTGTATCCGCCGGGGCCGGCGGGGAGTTGGTTGTTGAGCAAAATGCTGGAATAGGCGGTGACCCCATTCGCGAGCAGGCTCGCTCCCACAGAGAAATGCATTCCAAAGGTGGGAGCGAGCCTGCTCGCGAAGAGGCCGGCAGTGCCAGCGAAGATTTCAGCTCAACCCAACTTGCTCAACCGCCCCTCGATAAACCGCCGCTCCGGCTCTTGCCGTGTCAATTCCAAGGCCCGCACATACGCCGCCCTCGCCTCCTCCACCCGACCCAACTGCCGACAAAACTCCGCCCGCGCCGAATGCGCCAAGTGGTAATCCTGCAATTCCCCCCGCGCCAAAATCCCTTCAATCAGATTCAACCCGGCCAATGCCCCATCACGTTTGGCCACCGCCACCGCTCGATTCAGCTCGATTACCGGCGACGGCACCGCGCGCAACAGCACGTCGTACAAACCAACGATCTGCTGCCAATCCGTCTCCGCCGCCGTTGGCGCCTCAGCATGAACCGCCGCAATCGCCGCCTGCAAACAGTACGGGCCGAAGCGCCGCGTGGTCAGTGCACGTTCGACCAGCGCACAGCCTTCAGCAATCAACCCGGCATCCCAACGCGTGCGATCCTGATCATCCAGCAGCACCAGTTCACCGTCCGGCGAAGTGCGCGCCGAGCGTCGCGATTCGTGCAACAGCATCATCGCCAACAGCCCCATGACTTCAGGTTCCGGCAACAACTCCATCAACAATCTGCCGAGCCGGATCGCCTCGCGGGTGAGATCTTCTCGGGTCAACTCAGCCCCGACCGACGCCGAATAGCCTTCGTTGAACACCAGATAAATCACCCGCAACACGCTGTCGAGGCGTTCGGGCAATTCGCTGAGGCTCGGCACTTGATAAGGGATTTTCGCGTCACGGATCTTGGCTTTCGCGCGCACGATGCGTTGGGCAATCGCCGCCGGTGCGCAGAGAAAGGCGCGGGCGATTTCCTCGGTGCTCAGGTCGCAGACTTCGCGCAAGGTCAGCGGCACTTGCGCGTCCGCCGCCAGCGCCGGGTGACAACAGGTGAAGATCAGCCGCAGACGATCGTCTTCCACGTCTTCGCCACTCCAGTCGGCCTGTTCGAGTTCTTCCAGTTGCGCCACCAGCATCGGCTGCGAGGCCTTGAACCGCGCACGGCGGCGCAACACATCAATCGCCTTGAAGCGCCCGGTCGACACCAGCCAAGTGCGCGGATTGTCCGGTACGCCGTCGCGTTGCCAGCGCTCGACCGCGACGAAGAACGCCTCGTGCAAGGCTTCTTCGGCGAGGTCGAAATCTCCGAGTAGGCGAATCAGCGTCGCCAGAATCCGCCGCGAGTCTTCGCGATAGACCTGCTCGACCCGCGCCCGGACCTCAGACATTCAACTGCCGCACCGGACGCACTTCAACGCTGCCGACCCGCGCCGCCGGGATATTGCCGGCGACCTGGATCGCTTCGTTGAGGTCTTTGGCGTCGATCAGATAGAAACCCGCCAGTTGTTCCTTGGTTTCAGCGAACGGGCCATCGGTGATCGACAGTTTGCCGTTGCGCATGCGCACGGTGGTGGCGGTCTGCACCGACTCAAGCGCCTCGGCGGCCACCATCCGGCCGCTGCCCTGAATCGACTCGGCGTAGGCCCAGCACTCGGCGTCTTCCGGGCTGTCGGGCGATGAATGCAGCAGGCGCTCGTCGCTGTAGACCAGGCATAAATACTTCATGGCGTTCTCCTGATTCGGACGGTTCAACTATGGCTGAAGATCAGGGAGTCACATCAAACAGGGTCGCGCCGCTCATCGGATCGAACGGGGCGGACCAGTGTTCGTGGGCGATCTTCCAGGCCCCACCGACCTGGCGATAGCAGGCGGTGACGCGCATCCAGCAGCTCTGGGTTTCACCCTTGTCGTTGGTGCCGCCGCAGTTGGCGACCCAATGGGCGAAGGCGATGTTGTCGGTGCTTTCGATGGCGATTTCGTGGAATTCGAAGATGTGCGGGCCGGGGCACATTTCCATGCACGCGACCCAGTGCTCGCGGTAGGCGGGTTTGCCTTTGAATTGCAGGGCCTTGATCGCGTCGAACGAGACGATGTCGTCGGCGTACAGCGCCATGACTTTCTCCACGTCCTTGGTCATGACGGCGTCGCGGTAGGTGTTGATCAGGGTCTGGATTTCAGTGTCTGCGCTCATGGGGTTCTCCGTGGTTTTTGTTGTGAAGACACCTTTAGTCGCTCGGCGAACGGGCAGATCGACAGACGAAACAAAAAATTTCCGCAGAAGACAAAATCGCTAGAATCCGAGACTCACCTTTGTAGGAAAAAGGAAATTCCCGTGTCAGCCCAACTCGTGCCGTACGACAGACTCAACGCTTTGCAGCGTGAGCAAGTCGAAGCGATTGAAATCCATGCCGAGCAGATCAAGTTCTCTGGCGATATCCATGGTGCCTTGCACACGCTGCTGTCGAAACCCGGCCCCGGCGTGAAGGGGTTTGCGCTGCTGGCGGATGAAGTGCCGGTGGCGTTTCTGCTGCTCAAACGCCCGCCGGTGTTGCCGGCCTGGGCTAATGAGCACAGCGCCACTTTGCATGCGCTGCAGGTTGATCGCCGCGCGCAGGGCAAGGGTTACGGCAAAGCGTGCCTGCGGGCGCTGCCCGAGGTCGCGCGTCAGGCGTGGCCGGAGATCAAAGGACTGGAATTGTCGGTGGACGCGGATAACGACGCGGCCATCGCGTTGTATGCCAAACACGGCTATGTCGACAGCGGCGAAGCGTACAAGGGCCGGATCGGTTTCGAACGGCGCATGGGCCTGGTTTTCTAAGGCATCGAGGGATGCTCGATGCCGAAACCTACGACCGGGAAGCGCCGAAACGGGTCACCGACACCCTTTACTGACACTCCTGCAGATGATCGTTCCCATGCTCCGCGTGGGAATGTCTCCTGTGACGCTCTGCGTCACGACTTGGGGACGCGAAGCGTCCCCGGCTGCATTCCCACGCGGAGCGTGGGAACGATCAGTACAGGTTTAATCGGTGTTTGGGGTCAGAGAGTCAGGATCATCTCGTGCCAGGCCATGCCGCCATGATCCGACTCGGACGGTTTGATGTAGGCAAAGCCAAACCCGGCATACAGCGGGATGTGTTTTTCTTTGCACATCAGATGAATCGTCGCTTTATCCATCCCGCGCATGCGCTCGATGAACTCACCCATCAAACGCTTGGCCAAGCCCTGCCCTTGATAGTCCGGGTGCACCACCACTGACATGATCACCACATTCGGCCCTTTCGGGTCATGGCCGATCAGTTCCTTGAACGCCTCGTCGGACATCTGCACATCAAACGCCGCGCCCGAATTGACGAACCCCGCCACCACACCATCCACTTCCGCCACGACAAAGCCTTCCGGCCAGGTGGCGATGCGCGTGGCGATTTTTTCACGTGTGGCCGCTTCATCGCCTTCGTAGGCAACGCTTTCGATGGCGTAGCAGCGATCCAGGTCGGCGGCGGTGACGTTACGGATAGTGGTGTTCATGGCAGCTCGACAATCAGCAGAAGAAAGTGCCGAAAGCATAAAGGAATCGAGGGGGCATATCGATCCGCAGAGGCCACAAACGAAAGAGGCGGATCATTGCTCCGCCTCTTTATCGCTGACTCAGCTTTTGCTATCGACCGGCACGCAGATTTCCAGTTTGCCGGTGTGCAGGCGTGGATTGAAATCCGCGCTGTAACGCTCCAGCTCCGGGGCGTTCAGCTCCACGTAGTGAGAGGTCGGCAACCAGGTTTTGTAGATGTATTGCAGGGTTTGCGGCAGCTGATCGAGTGGCCCTTGATGTTCAAACACCGCGTACTGGCGCGGCAGCACTTCGACCCACTGATAGACCTTCTGGTCGAGGTCATCGAGCTTGCTGATTTCCACCCCGGCGATGTAATCGAAACCACCCTTGCCGTCGAAGTTGCTGCAGACGCCGTAGGTCACTTCGTTTTTTTGTCCCTGTATCTTCCCCAAGTGCGGCAAGAACTTTTCCCACAACGCCGGGATGTCCTTGGCAGTGTCTTGAGTAAATCGTCCACGAAAACCTGCAATCAGCAGGAAGTGTCCATGTTCGAAGCGAGGCTCAGCGACTTCGAGGCGTGTTTGCTCATCCATGACGCGACTCCTGGCACAAAAAAAAGGGGTTCGGCTGGGAGTATAGAAAGCCAAACCCGTTTCGCACGGTTACAGCGCGTGCAACTGCTCGACGGCACCGGAACCGACGAATTCGTTGTAGCCAGAGACGATCACGTAAACCGCGAAATAGCAGAAGATCGCTGCAGATGCCATGTAGGAATAGCGCAACAGCTTGTCGCCGAGCAGCTTGCCACCATGGCTGGCGGCGAAGCATAGACCCGCCGACCACAGCAGCCCGGCGCACACAAAACCACCAAGAAACAGCGCTGAACTCACCGGTCCACCGCCACCGGAACGGGCGATCAACGTACCGCCCACCGCGGCAAACCAGAGAATCGCACTTGGCGACGACATGGCGAGGAAAATCCCTCGGAAGAACTCCTTGCGATGGGAGTTCTGCCCCACCTCGGCGGTCGCCGCCAGTTGCGCTTCGTGATGGATCGCCGAGTAAATCATCTTCGCTGCAAAGTAGATCAGCAGCACAGAACCGCCGATCCACAGCACCCAGCGTACAGTTTCGTATTGCAGCAAAACGGTCATGCCGGCCAGCGCCAGCACCGCGTAAATCAGGTCGCCGACGCAGGTGCCGAGGCCCAGAGCAAAGCCCTGAAAGTAACCGCGCTGCATCGCCAGTGTGATCATCGCGATGTTGGCCACGCCGATATCCAGGCACAGCGAAAGGCTCAGCAAGAAGCCGCTGGTGAATTCCATCTACCGATTTCCTTGGGACAAAATTGTTTACAAACGGGCTGGACAGTATGCCATCACTGACCTTATCTTCCGCCACAGGTCACCGCAGTGACCAGCGTCGCTCGGACGGTTCCGGGCGCTTACGTTATCCGAGGCAACAATGGCTGAACAAGGTTCGCCGCGCCGCTTTGCGCGCATAGATCGACTCCCCCCTTACGTTTTCAACATCACCGCCGAGCTGAAGATGGCCGCGCGTCGTCGTGGTGAAGACATCATCGACTTGAGCATGGGCAACCCCGACGGGGCCACGCCGCCGCACATTGTCGAAAAACTCGTGC
Source organism: Pseudomonas sp. WC2 (assembly GCF_050586545.1). Lineage (NCBI taxonomy): Bacteria > Pseudomonadati > Pseudomonadota > Gammaproteobacteria > Pseudomonadales > Pseudomonadaceae > Pseudomonas > Pseudomonas sp. WC2. The sequence goes on from NZ_JBOBDR010000016.1 coordinate 60,369, forward strand.
AAGTCGCCCAACGCGAAGACACCCACGGTTACTCCACATCCAAGGGTATTCCGCGTCTGCGCCGGGCGATTTCCAACTGGTACAAGCAACGCTACGAGGTCGACATCGACCCGGAAAGCGAAGCCATCGTCACCATCGGTTCAAAGGAAGGCCTGGCGCATTTGATGCTGGCCACCCTCGATCAGGGCGACACCGTACTGGTGCCGAACCCGAGCTACCCGATTCACATCTACGGTGCGGTGATTGCCGGCGCCCAGGTGCGTTCGGTGCCGCTGGTGCCCGGCGTGGACTTCTTCGATGAGTTGGAACGGGCGATTCGTGGCTCGATTCCGAAGCCGAAAATGATGATCCTCGGCTTCCCGTCGAACCCGACCGCGCAATGCGTTGAGCTGGATTTCTTCGAACGAGTGATCGCCCTCGCCAAGCAGTACGACGTGTTGGTGATTCACGATCTGGCCTACGCCGATATCGTTTATGACGGCTGGAAAGCCCCATCGATCATGCAAGTGCCCGGCGCCAAGGACATCGCGGTGGAGTTTTTCACCCTGTCCAAGAGCTACAACATGGCGGGCTGGCGCATCGGTTTCATGGTCGGTAACCCGGAACTGGTCAACGCTCTGGCGCGGATCAAGAGTTACCACGACTACGGCACCTTCACTCCGCTGCAAGTCGCGGCGATTGCGGCGCTGGAAGGCGATCAGCAGTGCGTGCGCGACATCGCCGAGCAGTATCGCCAGCGTCGCAATGTACTGGTGAAAGGCCTGCATGAACTGGGCTGGATGGTCGAGAATCCCAAAGCTTCGATGTATGTCTGGGCGAAGATTCCCGAGCAGTACGCGCATCTGGGCTCGCTGGAATTCGCCAAGAAACTGCTGGCCGAGGCCAAGGTCTGCGTCTCTCCGGGAGTGGGTTTTGGTGAGTACGGTGATGACCACGTGCGCTTTGCACTGATCGAAAACCAGGACCGGATTCGTCAGGCTGTACGCGGGATTCGCGGGATGTTCCGGGCGGATGGATTAGTTACCAAATAACTGACCCACCTCTGATCGTTCCCACGCTCCGCGTGGGAACGATCACCCACAAAAAAACCGCATCGCTGCGGTTTTTTTGTGTCTGCAAGAAGCCGCTTAAACGAACAGCGACAACAGCAGGATAAAGCCCAACGCAACCACCGACAGGATGGTTTCCATCGCTGTCCAGGTTTTGAACGTCTCGGCTACGGTCATGTTGAAGTATTGCTTAACCAGCCAGAAACCAGCGTCGTTCACGTGGGACAGGATCAACGAACCGGCGCCAGTCGCGAGCACCAGCAGCTCACGGTTAACACCCGGAATCATCCCCACCACCGGCACCACAATGCCCGCGCCAGTAATGGTCGCCACAGTCGCCGAACCGGTAGCGATACGAATCACCGCCGCCACCAGCCATGCCAGCAGGATTGGCGAAATCTGTGCGCTGACCGCCATGTGGCCGATCACGTCGCCCACGCCACTGGTCACCAGCATCTGCTTGAAGCCACCGCCAGCACCGATGATCAGGATGATCGCGGCGGTTGGCGCCAGGCTCGCGTCGAGCCACTTGAGCATCTGCTGGGAACCGATGCCCTGCTTGTGCCCGAAGGTGTACAGCGACAGCAGCAACGCCAGCAGCAGTGCCGAGATCGGGTGACCGATCATGTCCATCCAGGTGCGGAAGAAGTGACCGTCGGGCAGCGCCACGTCAGCGAAGGTTTTCAGCAGCATCAGGAACACCGGCAGCAGCACGGTGACCAGGGTGATGCCGAAGCTCGGCAGGTTCGCCGAGTCATCGTTTTCGCGGGCCAGTTGATCGACCAGTTCCTGATTCGGATGACCCGGAATGTGCTTGGCGATGAACGTACCGAAGATCGGACCGGCAATGATTGCCGTCGGCAGCGCAACGATCAGACCGTAAAGAATGGTCTTGCCGATGTCCGCTCCAAACACGCCGATGGCCAGCAGCGGGCCCGGGTGCGGTGGCACCAGACCGTGCACGGCGGACAGACCGGCGAGCAACGGGATACCGATCTTGATGATCGACACGCCGGTGCGGCGCGCAACGATGAACACCAATGGAATCAGCAGAACAAAACCGATTTCGAAGAACAGCGGAATCCCGACCAGAAACGCGGCGAACATCATCGCCCACTGGACTTTGTCCTTGCCGAACGCACGGATCAGGGTCTGGGCGATCTGATCCGCCCCGCCCGACTCGGCCATCATTTTGCCGAGCATGGTGCCCAGCGCGAGGATGATGCCGACAAAACCGAGCACGCCACCGAAGCCGTCCTGGAACGCTTTGATGATGGTGCCGATCGGCATACCGGAGGTCAGACCGAGAAAGGCTGCGGCTATGGTCAGGGAAATAAACGGGTGCAGCTTGAACTTGGTGATCAGGACAATCAGTCCGATCACCGTGACCACTGCATCAAGCAGCAGAAACGCGTCGTGGGACATGCCAAACATTGGGGGTGTCTCCTGGATTGTTGTTGTTATTAAAGCGGGTTAAACAGAAGTCGTGAGGACAGCGCTATCTCTTTCAACACACTCATACCGCCTGTTTCAGACCGTGGGCCTGCCACCAGACGTGAGCCTGGGACGCCAGTTCTTCAACGTTGTGGATCGAAGCATTCAACGCCAACGTCAACGGCTCGCCTTTCGGCGATTCGAGGGTGGCGAACTGGCTTTCGATCAACGTGGCCGGCATGAAGTGGCCCGGACGGTGGGACACACGTTCAGCGGCGACTTCAGGGGTCAATTCAAGAAACACGAAGCCCAAGCCCGGCAAGGCGCTACGCAACACTTCGCGATAACTGTGTTTAAGGGCCGAGCAGGTCAGCACCGGGCGTTTGCCCGATGCATCGACGCGACGCAGTTCATCGCACAGGCTGTCGAGCCAGCCGGCACGGTCGTCGTCGTTCAGGGGGATCCCCGCGCTCATCTTTTCGATGTTCGCGGCCGGATGGAAAGTATCGCCTTCAATGGCAGTGGCGCCGCTCAATTGGCACAGGGCCTCGCTGACGCACGTCTTGCCGCAACCGGCAACGCCCATGATGACCAGGGCGGTGATGGGATGACTCATATAACACCTCAGCGCGCAGACAGCGCTACCTTTGCTAGCTATGACTCTAGTGCACAGGCAGAAGTTGCCGACGCCTTCTTGTCGTTTTTTTGGGTTGCAGCAGGTTTGCGCCCAACGCCAAAAAGCGAAGATCAGGCAGGACCTCGCTTACGCATTTACAGCTGCATCAGGACAGCGCTACCTTAGTGCCTTGATTTTTGTTTGGCAAGCCGTCGATGACCACCCCTAAAAACGATAAAAATACCCGCACCACCGGCCGTCCCACCCTGAATGAAGTTGCCCGCCTGGCCGGGGTCAGCCCGATTACCGCCTCCCGCGCCTTGCGTGGGGTCAGCACGGTCGCCACCGAACTGGTGGAAAAAGTCCAGAAAGCCGCCCTCGAACTCAACTACGTAGTCAACCCGGCCGCCCGCGCTTTAGCCTCGGCGCAGAGCCATTCTGTCGTCGTGTTAGTGCCTTCACTGTCCAACTTGCTGTTCATCGATACCCTGGAAGCCATTCATCGAGTGCTCACGCCCAAGGGCTTCGAAGTGCTGATCGGCAACTTCCACTATTCCCGCGATGAAGAAGAAAACCTGCTGCGCAACTACATGGCCTATCAGCCGCGTGGCTTTTTGCTGACCGGATTTGATCGCACGGAAAGTTCGCGGCGCATGATCGAGGCCAGCAACATTCCCTGCGTTTATATGATGGAACTGGACAGCGCGGCTGGCGTGAATTGCGTGGGGTTTTCGCAGTTGAGTGCCGGTGAAACGGCGGCTGAACATTTGCTCTCTCGTGGGCGCAAGCGTCTGGCGTACATCGGCGCGCAACTGGATCAACGGACGTTGTTGCGCGGTGAGGGTTTTCGCAAAGCGTTGCAGAAGGCCGGGCGTTACGACCCGGATCTCGAAGTGCTGACGCCGCGCGCGTCGTCGGTGGGCCTGGGTGGCGAGCTGTTTTTGCAGTTGCTGGCGGCGCACCCCGACGTCGATGCGATCTTCTTTGGCAACGACGATTTGGCTCAGGGGGCGTTGCTCGAAGCGCTGCGCAGCGGCATCAGGATTCCCGAACAAGTGGCGATTCTGGGCTTCAACGACTTGCCGATGTCCGAATACATGGTGCCGCGTTTAAGCAGCATCAACACCCCGCGTGAGGCGATTGGCCGGCGCGCGGCGGAGCAGATGTTGACGTTGATGGCCGGTAACAGCGTCGCCCGTCCAGTTGAAGACATGGGTTTCGAACTGAAGATTCGCGAAAGTACCTGACCTTCCACAGATTCAAGGTTGAATTACAATCCCGGTAGGAGCGAGCCTGCTCGCTCCCACATTGGATCTCCACCGTCTCTAGTGACTAAGCAGGTCTACGAGGGCCAATGCGCCTTTCTGTAGCGGCTGGCTCTTCAGCCACACCGCATGCACCGGCATCACCAACCCGTTTTCGATGTTGCGGAAGTTCAGGCGCTTCAGTCGTCCGCTGTCCAGTCGCGATTGCACCACCGACAACGGAAAATTGCCCCAGCCCAATCCCGCCTCGACCATTTCCATGGCCGTCTCGAGATTGTCCGTACGCCAATACGATTGCGCCACCAGCGGGCGTGTCTCACTGATGGGCAAGTCGCGACTGGCGACGATGATCTGCCGCACCTGCACCAGATCTTCGAGAAACACATCCTGCCCCTGCAACAACGGACTGTCCGCCGCCAGCGTGGCGATCATCCGTTCGTTGCCGACGAACTGAAAACGCTCCAGCACATTCATGCTAAGCCCGGCGAACGCCAGGCAAACGCTGACCCGGCCACTGTGCAACATCGCCAACACGTCATCCTGCGGCGCGGTGAGCACTTCGATGTCGAGCAGCGGATGTCGCTCGGCAATCGCTTTGATCGCCGCCAGCAAACGGTGGCGGTCGATGTCCGCGACCACGCCAATCGACAATTTGCTCTCCAGCCCCAATGACAACTCCACCGCGTGAACTTGCAGTTGTTTCAATTGCTCGGCGATCAGCCGCGCATGGGGGACCAGGGACAGCGCCATTGCCGTGGGTTGTGGCTCGCGATGGCTGCGGTCGAACAGCAAGTAACCGAGTTCGGCCTCGAGATTGCCAATGCCCATGCTGACTGCAGAGGGCACGCGACCTAACGCGCGCGCCGCAGCGGAAAATGAGCCACGCTCGATCACCGCAAGAAACAGCTCAATGCTGTCGCTGTTGAAATTCACTTTGCACACCTATCAATAAAACTGAAAGCAGCCGACTTTTTCTGTCAGGCCTATTGAAGCTATCTTTCGCCGCCTTCGCCAGCCCCGCTGGCCAACAAATGGCAAAAAAGAGGTAAAACTCCATGCAAGGCGTTAAACGCAAACTGGTCTATGTATCGCTTTATGAAGTGATCGGCATGACCTTCTCCGCCCTCGGTCTGGCATTACTGTCCGGCACGTCCCCGGGCAGCACCGGCCCACTCGCGGTGATCATCACCACGATCGCCGTGACCTGGAATTTCATCTACACCTCGATGTTCGAGCATTGGGAAAGTCGCCAACCGTCGCGTACCCGCACCGTGAAACGACGCATTGCCCACGCCATCGGTTTTCAACTGACGTTGATCGTATTCCTCATTCCGTTGATTGCCTGGTGGATGAACATCAGTCTGGTGCAGGCATTTCTGCTCGATCTGGCGTTGATCATTTTCATCCCGTGCTACACATTCGCGTTTAACTGGCTGTTCGACCGCGTGTTCGGTTTACCGGCCTCCGCGCTGCCAGATTCAGCCGCTGCGGCATAAATCGTTAATTCGTAAACAGATATTGCGAGAAATCAGCGGTTTAGCCGAGTAAACCGCTGATATTCACAATCCACGAACTCCGATAGCAGGCTAAGCTTTTCCATCAATAAAAAATGGATCAGCCCATGACTGCTCACGCCCCCGCCGCCGCGCACAGCGACGGCATCGACCCGATCCGCGCCGCTCAGGTTTCCGCCCGCATCGACCGCCTCCCGGCGGTCGCGACGATCTGGCGGCTGGTGGCGCTGCTGTCGATCGGTGGTTTCTTCGAACTCTATGACCTGTTCCAGACCGCCTACATCAGCCCCGGCCTGATCCGCGACGGTATCTTTGCCACCGGTAATCAGGGCGTATTCGGGTTCTCCGATCAGGCAGCGTTTGCCTCGGCGACTTTCCTCGGTCTGTTCCTCGGCGCCAGCCTGCTCAGCCCGTTGGCCGACCGTTTTGGCCGGCGCGCGATCTTCACCTTCGCGCTCGTCTGGTACACCGTGGCGACGGTGTTGATGGGCATTCAAGGTTCGGCGCTGGGCATTATCGGCATGCGCTTTCTGGTGGGCATCGGCTTGGGCATCGAACTGGTGACCATCGACGCCTACCTCTCGGAGCTGGTGCCCAAACGCATGCGCAGCTCGGCGTTTGCCTTTGCGTTTTTCGTGCAGTTTCTGTCGGTGCCAGCGGTGGCATTAATGTCGTGGTGGCTGGTGCCGCAAGCGCCGTTTGGCGTGTCCGGCTGGCGTTGGGTGGTGTTGGCGAGCGCGGTGTTTGCCTTGTTTATCTGGTGGCTGCGCAAACGTCTGCCGGAATCGCCACGCTGGCTGGCGCAACAGGGGCGTTTTGATGAGGCCAATCGGATTCTCGACAATATTGAAGCGCGTTGCGAGAAGGATGACGGCAAACCGTTGGACGCTCCTGAAGCCGTACCGGTCGACGTAGAGGGCAAAGGTCGTTTCGCCGATATCTGGCAGCCGCCCTATCGCCGCCGCGCGTTGATGTTGATCGTTTTCCACATCTTCCAGGCGATCGGTTTCTTTGGCTTTGGCAACTGGTTGCCGGCGTTGCTGTCCGGTCAGGGCGTCAGCGTCACCCACAGTCTGATGTACGCCTTCATCATCACCCTCGCCTACCCGCTCGGGCCGTTGCTGTTCGTGAAGTTCGCCAATCGCTTCGAGAACAAATGGCAGATTGTCGGCTCCGCCCTAGGCGCCATGACCTTCGGCACCTTGTTTGCGTTGCAGACCAGTGCGTTCGGGCTGATCTTCTGCGGGGTGATGATCACCTTCTGCAATGCCTGGCTGAGCTTCAGTTATCACTCGTACCAGAGCGAACTGTTCCCGACCAATATTCGCGCCCGCGCGGTGGGTTTCTGCTATTCGTTCAGTCGCTTGTCGACGGTGTTCAGCAGCCTGTTGATCGGTTTGTTTCTCGACAATTTCGGTACGCCCGGAGTGTTGGCGTTCATCGTCAGCAGCATGCTGATCGTGATGCTGACCATCGGCTACTTTGGCCCGCGGACACGCAATCTGGCGTTGGAGAATATTGCCCATCGTTGATAGCGCATCGGCAAAGAGATCGCCGAGCGTTTACAGGACAAGATTAAGTTGGCGAAGCGGAGAAAAACAACGTGAAGGACAGCGATAAAACGGCGGACAAGTTTCTTGCTGCCCTTTGACGGTTCTGAATAAACACAATACCTGTGGGAGCGAGCCTGCTCGCGAAAGCGGTGGATCAGCCAACATCACTGTTGAATGATCAATCGCATTCGCGAGCAGGCTCGCTCCCACAGTTGCTCTACGGTGTCAGTTCAATTGCAGGGTTTCGTTGAACTGGCTGATGGCATCAACGACGTGCCGTGAGCCTTGCTGAATTTCCTGAATCACCGCTCCCGCTTCGTTCGCCAGTTCCACTCCTAGCCCGGTTCGACTCAGACTCGACTGCATGCTCGACACCGCACTCAGCGACAAGTCATGGTTTTTGCGCACCACATCAACGATCTCCAGCGTCGCCTGACTGGTTCGCGCCGCGAGGCTGCGCACTTCATCCGCGACCACCGCAAACCCGCGCCCATGCTCCCCGGCCCGCGCTGCTTCGATAGCCGCATTGAGCGCCAACAAGTTGGTCTGATCGGCAATCCCGCGGATGGTCTGAACGATGGTGCCGATGATGTCCGACTGCTTGCTGACCGCGTCGATGCTGACCGCCGCTTCGTTGAGGTCGCGGGAAATGTCCTGAATGATCTGCACCGTTTGCTGCACGACCTGTGAGCCTTTTTGCGCGCAGGCGTCATTTTGTACCGAGGTGCTGTGGGCCGATTCGGCGGCGTTCTGCAAGGTGGTCATCTGATGGGTGATGTCGCTGGCGAACTTGACCACTTTGTACAAGCGGCCCTTGGCGTCGAACAGCGGGTTGTAGGAGGCTTCGAGGTAAACCATATGGCCGGCCTTGTTCTTGCGCTCAAAACGATGGGAGTGATATTCGCCGCGATTCAACGAGGCCCAGAAAGCTTTGTACTGCGATGACTCCGACTCGCTGCGATGGCAAAACATGCTGTGATGATGGCCAACGATTTCGTTGAGCGAGTACTGCATGGTCTTGAGAAAGTTGTCGTTGGCGGCAATCACATCGCCTTCCGGGGTGAACTCGATCACCGCCATCGAACGGCTGATCGCCGCGAGCATGCTTTCTTCTTCATGTTCTTTGTTCACCCGGGCGGTAATGTCCGCCGCCACTTTGATCACACTTTTGACCTGCTTGTCCGGGCCATACACCGGCATGTAACTGGCTTCGAGCCAGATCTCTCTGCCGTTCTTGTTCAAGCGCAGAAAGGTGCCACTGATAGGCTCGCCACGGGCCAGGTCGCGCCACAACCTGGCGTATTCCTCGCTGCGGTAAAAGGCTTCTTCACAAAAGATCCGGTGATGTTTGCCCCGCACTTCTTCAGCGCTGTAACCCATGGTTTTGCAGAAGTTTTCGTTGGCATCCAGAACGATGCCGTCGGGGGTGAATTCGATCATTGCCATCGAGCGGCTGATCGCTTCGATCTTGGCGTTAGCCTCGGTCAAGGCACAGCTGAATCGCTCGATCTGCTGCAGGTCAGCCTTGTGATGTAGGTTGAACATGGTTCTATCACCTTCCGCGCGGTCTTTTGATTTGATGAAAGTTCAGGTCTTTCAAGATCCACCAATGGATTCCACAGAACAGGCACACGCATTCCTCCAAAGGGAGGAAGTTGTCAGGTGATAACTGATGATCAATCGGAACGTCCATGCAGCGACGCTCTAATCAAGACATCCTTCTCTTGATAGCCCGCACGCGGGCCAGCCCTAACGCGTTGAAGAACTTCCATATAAATGATGCTCCTTGTTGGTTCAGTGTCGGTGCCTTGGGTTGCGCACTCTGGCAGCATGAATTCACGCACTAACCGTGCACGGTCGACATGGTTAGTTACTGAGGAGCATAGACAGCGCAAAGCCGCGCGCAAGGCCACTAGTCGGCCAGTGTCTGGCACTTTTTGCACAAGAATCGGTTCAGCGCGGGGATAAATGTTGCCGTGGCAGACGCTTTCGCGAGCCGGCTCGCTCCAACGGGGATCAAGTTCTTGGGCGAGTGACAGGATGCTCAGGACTATCAATCGGTCTGAGTCCATGGTGACCAGCAGCAGGTACTGCCACACCGCAAATGCACGGTAGTGCGCAATGATCTTGCAGAATATTTTCAGGTTCAGGCAGGAGCCCGAGAACCGGGCTCCGGAAGGACTTGCTCAATGGCCGAAAATATCGACCTTCTTGGCCTTCTTCTCCGCACGTTTTTCAATCGCAGTCTTGGCCGGTTTTTTCTTCGCGGCTTTCTTTGAATCCATACCTTTGGACATGATGCGTACTCCACTCACAGGGGATGTGAGGTCAGGTATACACCTATCCAGAGCCGCGCGTTCTTTTATAATCGCGGCTTTTCGTACCGACAGTCCGAGCCCATGCCCGATACCCGATTCAGCCTGCTCGACGAGTCCTTGTGGCCGTTGATGAACAAATTTTACCGCAGCCATCAATCGTCGATGAAAGCCGTGCGCGATGCGCAATTGTGGGTGGCGCGGCGCGGCGACATTGTGGCCGCGTTGTGCTTGCGGCCGGTCGCCGGAGGGCATTGGTTGACGGGGTTGTTTGTGGATCCTGGTTGTCGCGAACAAGGGCTTGCCGCGCAGTTGATTGCGGCAGCGGTACAGGGTGTGAGCGAGCCGGTGTGGCTGTTCTGTCATCCAGATTTGCGGGGGTTTTACGAGCGGCGCGGGTTTACCTTCGATCCGGCCTTGCCGCAGGCGATGGCGGAGCGGTTGAGCCGGTATGCGCGGAGCAAGCCGATGATTGCGATGGAGCTGAAACCTTCAATCTGACGCAAAACCCTGTGGGAGCGAGCCTGCTCGCGAAAACGGTGTGTCAGGCAGAGAACCTGTCACTGATATTGCGCATTCGCGAGCAGGCTCGCTCCCCCAGGGGATGTGTTAGGTCTTGAACTAGTCGTCAGCCGTGGGATCGAGATCCGGGAACATCACTTCGGTAAAGCCGAACTTGCTGAAGTCGGTAATCCGCGACGGGTACAACCGGCCGATCAGGTGATCGCACTCATGCTGCACCACCCGCGCATGGAAACCCGAGGCCACGCGCACAATCGGTTCGCCCTTCGGATCGAACCCTTCATAGCGAATCTGTTGAAATCGATCCACGGCACCGCGCAAACCCGGCACCGACAGGCAACCTTCAAAACCTTCTTCCGTCAGTGTATTCAACGGCGTGATCAGCGGATTGATCAGGATCGTCTGCGGCACCGCTTCGGCATCCGGGTAACGTTCGCTGTGCTCGAAGCCGAAAATCACCAATTGCAAATCGACGCCGATCTGCGGCGCGGCCAGACCGACGCCGCCGACGCTTTCCATGGTCTGGAACATGTCGTCGATCAGTTGCCACAGCTCAGGGCTGTCGAACATTTCCGGCGGCACCGGCGGGGCGATGCGCAGCAGACGCTCGTCGCCCATTTTGAGGATTTCACGGATCATGATGTGGCTTCGTCAGTGTCCGGCTTGAGCGAGTGATCGCGGCCCAGGCCCGAGACATGTTGTTTGGGTTGTTCATCGAGTTCGCCGGGGACTTTCTCGCCCGGGTCCTTGCCCTCGCTGGACATGTGCTCGATCACCGCATTCATTTCCGCGCCGAGCAGCAGCACCGCGGCGGAAATGTAGAAATACAGCAACAGCACGATGATCGCCCCGATGCTGCCATACATCGCGTTGTAGTTGGCGAAGGTCTTCACGTAGAACGCGAAACCCAACGAGGCGATGATCCACACCACCACGGCGAGTACCGAGCCTGGGGTGATGAAGCGGAATTCCTGTTTAACGTCCGGCATGACGTAGTAGATCAGTGCCACGGCGACCATCATCAGAATCACGATCACCGGCCAGCGCGCAATCGTCCAGATTGTAACGATGACCTCTTCCAGCCCGACCTGCGCGGCGATCCAGCCCATCACCTGCGGCCCGAGCACCATCAACGCGGCAGCCACCAGCAGCATGCCGGCGATGCCGACGGTGTAAACCACCGACAGCGGAAAGCGCTTCCAGACCGGTCGACCTTCGACCACGTCATACGCCGCATTCATCGCACTCATCATCAGGCGTACGCCGGCAGAAGCGGTGTACAAGGCGATGACGATACCGACCGAGAGCAAACCGCCCTTGGATTGTTGCAGTTGATCGATTACCGGGTTGACCGATTCCAATGCCTGCGGTGGCAGGACCAATTCCGATTGCAGGCGCAACCAGGAAAAGAAGTCCGGCAGGTGCAGGAAACCGATCAGGGCGATCAGGAACAGAATGAACGGGAACAGCGAGAACAGCATCTGGTAGGCCAGTGCCGAGGCGTAGGTCGACATTTCGTCATCGACGAACTCAGTGACCGTGCGCATCATCACCCGATGCAGGGGCAGACCTTTCATGTCTGGAAATATCATTCGCGTCTCCTTTCGCCGCTATACAGGTTTGAAATCGTGGCGACTCAGGGGCCGTTTTTTACATCAAGGTAGCCTGTTTGGCGAACCTTGCCGGGTCTCAGCAGGATTTCGACACAAAAACGGCCATCCTTGGATGGCCGCTCATGTGTTTCGTTCAAGGCTGAATTACGCCTTGTCGACGCCTTTTTTGAGAGAGTCCTTGGCTTTGCCGACTTCTTGCTGGGCTTCGCCTTTCTTCTCTTGAATTTTGCCTTCGACCTGCAGCTTGTCGTTGTCGGTGGCTTTACCGACGCCTTGCTTGACGTTGCCGACCGCTTCGTTGGCCATGCCTTTTACTTTATCGCCTGTGCTACTCATGGTGTTTCTCCTTGGTGCAATTAGGGGGAAAAGTCAGTACGTAATGATTGACTGGCCGGGTTTGCGCCAAGTTTCATTTATTTTTCGCCGGATCATTTCGTCGCGACGAGCAGGTTGGGCTTTATGTTTGCAGCCCAACCCACGAGAATGCCCACCATATGGGCGCCACGCGCCAGGAACCGATCCCGCAGGAATGTTATGAAACTCGATAAAACGCAGGCCATCGCCCGTCGCAACAAGGAACTGGGCGGCGCCGTGCTCGGCACCAACAACTGCCACTTCGCCGAACTGAACCGCAACCGCAACATCTGGTGGTTCGACCTGCCAGTGTCGCGTCTGGCGATTGGTCAGTACGAGTGGATTCACCTGCTGATGCACACGCCGGCCACCGACGAACTGCTGCACCTGAAAGTGCCGACGGTGTTTCTGCGTGAAAAGCTCGAAGGGCTGGTGATTCGCAACGAAGGCAAGCGTAAAGCGGCGTTGAGCCTGGAATTGAGCGCGGACAAGGATTCGTATCTGCAGGACATGCGTCCGGCGGGGACCAATGTGAATTTCGCGCCGTTCCGTCAGTAGCCGAAAAGCTTCGCTAGCAAGCCCCTCCCACACTGATCGTTCCCACGCTCTGCGTGGGAACGATCAAAGCCCTCCTCTGCACCAACAAAAAGCCCCGCATCTGCGGGGCTTTTTGCATTAGGCGGCGGACTTGGCCTTGATCTTCTTCAGCTCTTCATCGCGCAACTCGCGGCGCAGGATCTTGCCGACGTTGGTGGTCGGCAACGCATCGCGGAATTCCACCGAGCGCGGCACCTTGTAGCCGGTGACGTTGGCGCGCATGTGCTCCATCACCGTTTCCTTGGTCAGCGTGACGCCCGGTTTGGCGACGATGAAAATCTTGATCGCCTCGCCCGACTTCTCGTCCGGCACGCCGATGGCCGCGCACTGCAACACGCCCGGCAAGGTCGCCAGCACGTCTTCCAGCTCGTTCGGATAAACGTTGAAACCGGAGACCAGAATCATGTCTTTCTTGCGATCGACAATGCGCATGTAGCCGTCCGGCTGGATCAGCGCGATGTCACCGGTCTTCAGCCAGCCTTCGCTGTCGAGCATTTCATCGGTGGCTTCCTGACGCTGCCAGTAGCCCTTCATCACTTGCGGGCCTTTGACGCACAACTCGCCGATTTCACCCAGCGGCTGCTCGACACCGTTATCGTCGATGACTTTGCACAGGGTCGACGGCACCGGAATACCGATGGTGCCGATCTGGATGTGCTGGATCGGGTTGACCGTCGCCACCGGGCTGGTTTCGGTCATGCCGTAACCTTCGCAGATGGCGCAACCGGTGACCGCTTTCCAGCGTTCAGCAGCGGCCAGTTGCAGGGCCATGCCGCCGGACAGGGTGACTTTCAGTGCCGAGAAGTCCAGCTTGCGGAAACCTTCGTTGTTGCACAGGGCCACGAACAAGGTGTTCAAGCCGACAAAACCGCTGAACTTCCACTTCGACAGTTCCTTGACCATCGCCGGCAGGTCGCGCGGGTTGCTGATCAGGATGTTGTGGTTGCCGATCAGCATCATCGCCATGCAATGAAAGGTAAACGCATAGATGTGGTACAGCGGCAGCGGCGTGATCAGGATCTCGCAGCCTTCGTTGAGGTTGGAACCCATCAGCGCCTTGCATTGCAGCATGTTGGCGACGAGGTTGCGGTGAGTCAGCATCGCGCCCTTGGCCACGCCGGTGGTGCCGCCGGTGTATTGCAGCACCGCGACGTCGCCGCTGTCCGGGTTGGCTTCGGCCACCGGTTGGCCCTGGCCTTTGCTCAGCACGTCGTTGAACTTGATGGCTTTCGGCAGGTGATAGGCCGGAACCATTTTCTTCACGTACTTGATGACGCTGTTGATCAGCAGGCGTTTGACCGGCGGCAACAGGTCGGCAACTTCGGTGACGATGACGTGTTTGACCCCGGTTTTCGGCACCACGGCTTCGGCCAGGTGCGCCATGTTCGCCAGGCAAACAAGGGCCTTGGCCCCGGAGTCATTGAATTGGTGTTCCATTTCCCGCGCGGTGTACAGCGGGTTGGTGTTGACCACGATCAGCCCGGCGCGGATCGCACCGAAGACGGCCACCGGGTATTGCAGGACGTTGGGCAATTGCACGGCGATTCGATCACCGGGCTGCAAGTCGGTATGCTGTTGCAGATACGCGGCAAACGCACCGGACAATTCGTACAGTTCACCGTAGGTGATTGTCTTGCCCAGGTTGCTGAAAGCCGGTTTGTTGGCGAAGCGTTGGCAGGATTGCTTCAACACTGCCTGAATGTTCGGATACTCGTCTGGATTGATGTCGGCAGCAATTCCAGCCGGGTATTTATCCTTCCAAAAGTCTTCGATCATGGAAGCCCACTCCTCAGCAACGCGAATTCTTCACCGCATTTGATGCGATTATTATTGGTGTGTGTTTTGTATTGGTGAATCTGGCTTTCAGATAGGCCGAGAAGTCACAAAAGCGCGCCGAGAGTAGCAGCTTTGCCGAGGGTCGACTAGAGCCAAAAGCGGCCCATACAGTCATATTTGTGACTCAAGACTTGCCAGCAGTCATTTTAGAGCAATAATCCTATATCACCTTAGAATCCCCGGTTTACGGGGGCTTCAAAGCAAAAGATCGCAGCCTTCGGCAGCTCCTACAGGAAACGCATTCCAGTGTAGGAGCTGCCGAAGGCTGCGATCTTTTTGTTTTCAAGACTTAAGCGATATCGCGCAACTCACGCCGCAGAATCTTCCCGACCGGCGTCATCGGCAACGACTCACGCAGCACGATGTGTTTCGGCACTTTGTACGCGGTGAAATTCTCTTTGCAGTAGGCTTTCAGCTCTTCGAGGCTGACACCGGTTTCCCGCGCCACCACGAACAGCTTCACCGCCTCGCCCGAGCGCTCGTCCGGTACGCCGATTACCGCGCAGTTAGCGACTTTCGGGTGGGCCATGACCACGTCTTCAATCTCGTTCGGGTACACGTTGAAACCGGAGACGATGATCATGTCCTTCTTGCGATCGACGATGCGCACGAAACCATCGGGATCAATCACCGCAATGTCGCCCGACTTGAACCAGCCTTCGGCATCCAGCACTTCGGCGGTGGCTTCCGGTTTGTGCCAGTAGCCCTTCATGATCTGCGGACCTTTGATGCACAACTCGCCACGCTCGCCCATCGGCTGTTCTACGCCGTCATCGTTGATGACTTTCAACAATGTGCCCGGCACCGGCAGACCCACCGTGCCGAGACGCGATTGATCGCCGTAGGGGTTGGTGCAGGCCACCGGCGAGGTTTCGGTCAGGCCGTAACCTTCGGTGATGCGGCAACCGGTCATCTGCTCCCAACGCTCGGCGGTGGCTTTGACCAGCGCGGTGCCGCCGGAGTTGGTGAGCTTCAGGCTGGAGAAATCCAGTGTTTTGAAATCCGGGTGCTCCATCAGCGCAACGAACAGCGTGTTCAAGCCCAGCAGCGCCGAGAAACGCCAGTTCTTCAGCTCTTTGATGAACCCGGCAATGTCGCGCGGATTGGTGATCAGTACGTTGTGGTTGCCGGAGACCATCATGCACATGCAGTTCGCGGTGAAGGCATAGATGTGGTACAGCGGCAGCGGCGCGATCATCACCTCCTGACCTTCGCGTAGCAGCGGCTGGCCGTCCGGGCCGAGCTGGGCCAGACAGGCACGCACTTGCTGCATGTTCGCCACCAGATTGCCGTGGGTCAGCATCGCGCCTTTGGCCAGGCCGGTGGTGCCGCCGGTGTATTGCAACACGGCGATGTCGTCGAGGCTGACCTTCAGCGGCTTGATGCCCAGGCCTCGGCCCATGCGCAGCGCGCTTTTGAAGGAGATCGCTTGCGGCAGCGAATACTCCGGGACCATTTTTTTCACTTTGCTGACCACGGTGTTGATCAGCCAGCCTTTGGCGGTGGGCATCAGGTCGCCCATCTTCGCTTCGATCAAGTACTGAATGTCGGTGTCGGGCAGCACTTCCTGGACTTTCTGACCGAACATGTTCAGGTACACCAGCGCGCGCGCGCCGGAATCCTTGAACTGGTGACGCATCTCCCGCGCGGTGTACAGCGGGTTGGTGTTGACCACGATCAGCCCGGCGCGCAGGGCACCAAACACGGCAATCGGGTAATGCAGGACGTTGGGCATCTGCACCGCAATGCGATCGCCCGGCACCAGATCGGTATGCGCCTGCAGATAACCGGCGAACGCGGCGCTCTGGCGCTCGAGTTCGGCGTAGGTCAGCGTGATGCCCATGTTGCTGAACGCCGGGCGATCCGCGAACTTCTTGCAGGAACGCTCGAACACCTCGATCACCGACTTGAACTCACCCATGTCGATGTCCAGCGGTACGCCGGCCGGGCGTTTGTCGTTCCAGAAATCAGGTTGCATTGTTCTTGTCCTCTTTACCTGAGCCGATCCGGGAGCCGCTTTCTGTCATTTCTGAAAAAGCGGAGCTTCACGGACACTAGCAGCTATGGCCATTGAGGCAAATATGGGCAAAGCCGTCATTGATCGTGTGAATCTTCCTGCCGTGGCGTGGGCTGATCAGACGCGCTATACAATGATCCGACTCTGAGCAAAGGAATCGCCATGATCCACCACACCCTATGGCTGGACGCGAGTGACCGCAGCCGCCTGTTCGTCAACCAGTGGCTGCCCGGCGCGCCGTTGCAAGCGGTGATCCTGCTGGCCCACGGCATGGCCGAACACAGCGGTCGATACGCCCGTTTGGCCGACACGTTTTGCGACAAAGGATATGGCGTGTATGCCCCGGATTTGCGTGGACATGGCAGAACTGCCGATCAGGGCACCCTCGGCCACTTCGCTGACGATGACGGTTGGTGCAAGGTGCTCGGCGATCTGGCCAGCCTCAATCAGCACATCGGCCAACAACATCCCGGTGTGCCGATCATCCTGCTCGGTCACAGCATGGGCAGCTATCTCGCCCAGGCCTATTTGCTGCACCACAGCGCCAGCCTCAACGGGGCGATTCTCAGCGGATCGAATTTTCAGCCAGTCGCCCTGTATCGCGCCGCGCGGCAGATCGCTCGTATGGAAAAACTGCGTCAGGGCGGCAAGGGTCGCAGCGCGTTGATCGAGTGGTTATCGTTCGGCTCGTTCAACAACAAATTCAAACCGGCGCGCACGCCCTTCGACTGGCTGAGTCGCGATCCCGCCGAAGTCGACCAGTACGCGGCCGACCCGCTGTGCGGCTTTCGCTGCACCAACCAGCTGTGGATCGACCTGCTCGGCGGCTTGCAGCAAATCAGCAAAGCGTCCAATCTCGCGCAGATCGACCCGGGCCTGCCGTTGCTGGTGATCGGCGGCGAATGTGATCCGGTGAGTGAAGGCAAGCGTCTGACAGATCTGGCCAACGCTTTGCGCACGGCCGGCAGCCAGAACCTGCAACTGAAGATCTACCCGCAGGCGCGGCACGAATTGTTCAACGAAACCAACCGCGATGAAGTGATCGCCGATGTACTGGCCTGGATTGACCAGGCCCTGAGCCATCCGCGACCGCAGCGCAGTGAATAATCTTTTGTGGATTCATTTAATCCGTCACAGGAATCAAGACCGATGACCCAGGTTACCAACATCCCTTACGAAGCCCTCGAAGTCGGCCAGACCGCCAGCTACAGCAAGACTGTCGAAGAGCGTGACATCCAACTGTTCGCCGCCATGTCCGGTGACCACAACCCGGTGCACCTGGACGCCGAATTCGCCGCCGCCAGCATGTTCAAGGAGCGTATCGCTCACGGTATGTTCAGTGGCGCGCTGATCAGCGCCGCCGTTGCCTGCGAATTGCCTGGGCCGGGCACCATTTATATCGGTCAGCAGATGAGCTTTCAGAAGCCGGTGAAGATTGGCGACACGCTGACTGTGCGTCTGGAAATCCTCGAGAAACTGCCGAAGTTTCGTGTGCGCATTGCCACTCGCGTGTTCAACCAGCGTGATGAGCTGGTGGTGGATGGCGAGGCGGAAATTCTCGCACCGCGCAAGCAGCAGACGGTGACTTTGCCAACGTTGCCGGCGATCAGCATTGGCTGATTGAAGAGATCGCAGCTTAGGGCAGCTCCTGTATTCCAAACCAGGAGCTGTCGCAGGCTGCGATCTTTTGCTTTTAAAACAAACATAAAAAAACGCCAGACTAGCTGGCGTTTTTTATAACCGGCAAACGCTTACGAGCGTGCGCGAGCCTGGTTACGCAGGGCTTTCACCTGGTCGTGGTTGCGTTGTACGCCGTGGTACTGGCGTTCAACCAGGTCACGAATGCCAACCAGATTGTGCTTGGTGATTTTTTCCAGTGCTTCCTTGTAAGCCTTCAGCGCATGGTCTTCACCACGCTCGGCTTCGTTCAGCACAGCCTCTTCGTCTTTGCCGGTGAACATGGCTTTGACGTCGACCCAACGACGGTGCAGATCACCGCTGACGCTGGTAGAAGTTTCCGGATCGCCGCCCAGTTTGCGAACTTCAGCTTGCAGCTCAGCTGCAGCGGTAGCGCAATCGGCGGAGCGCGTCACGAACAGGGTTTTCAGTTCTGGGTGCTTGATGTCTTCAGCGCAAGTCTTGAACCCTTCCTGACCGTCCTTGCTGGTTTCAATCAGGTCATTGAGTACAGAGATGGCTTCTTTATTCATGTCGGTCATTTTTCAATTCCTTGCGATCGGTGGAAGATGCAAGGGATATTGCAGTGTGCGTGCCAGGTTTTTAAAAAGATAAATTTCGTTATAAATCAACAAGATAAAGTTAAATGAACTATCTGTATTGCGGTTATTTGCATGATCTGTCATTTGGCCTGCATGCAGAATGCCTGTATTTTCCAATCTGATTTGAAGCCAGACGATACTTTTGATGAATCCCGAAAAACTCGAACTGTTGATTACCCGCGAAATGCCCTTCGGCAAATACAAGGGCCGGATCATTGCCGACCTGCCCGGGCCGTATCTGAACTGGTTCGCTCGCGAAGGCTTCCCGCACGGCGAACTTGGCGGCCTGCTCGCCTTGATGCAGGAGATCGACCATAACGGCCTGTCGGACTTGCTTGAACCGCTGCGCGCCAAACATGGCAAACCTGCCCCGCGCCACTAGAGCGCCCTCTTCCTCAGAGCTTGCCGACCATGCCCGATAACACCCGCCGCGCCCGTGACGAAGCCTTCTGGCAGACATTCGCCGACCGCTACGACGTTCAACCCGGCCCCGTGAACCTGGAAAACGGTTACTTCGGGCGGATGTCGCGCACGGTGATCGAGGAGTACCAGCGCAACATCGAGCTGATCAATACCAGCAACTCGGTGTACGTGCGCCAGCGCTTCGAACTGCACGACAACCTCGACATCCGCGCGCAACTGGCCGAGTTGATCGGTGTGCGCGCGCAAAGTGTGGCCTTCACCCGCAACGCCACCGAAGGCCTGCAGTCGCTGATCCGCAATTACAACCGCTTGCAACCCGGCGATCAGGTGCTGATCAGCGATCTGGAGTACGACACCGTCAAGGGTGCGATGCGTTGGCTGGCCAAGCACCGCGGCGCTGAAGTCATCGAAATTGCCCACACGCATCCGGCGAGTTTCGACAGCCTGCTGGAGACGTACCGCGAGGCGTTCGTCGAACACCCGAAACTCAAGTTGATAGCCCTCACCCATGTCACCCACCGCACAGGTCTGGTCATGCCCGTGCAAGCCATCGCCGCGCTCGCCAAGGAGTATGGGGTCGACATCATTCTCGATGGCGCCCACGCCCTCGGTCAGCTCGAATTCGATCTCGAAGCGCTTGGCATCGCCTTCGCCGGCTACAACCTGCACAAATGGATCGGCGCGCCGCTGACCCTTGGCTTTCTTTATATTGCGCCACAACGTCTTGCCGACATCGATCCGGACATGGGTGAAATGCACTATCCGGTGAACGATATTCGCGCGCGCACTTCATACAGCACGCCGAACATTCCGGCACTGATGACCCTGCCACTGGTGTTCGAAGAGCACCGTTCACTGGGTGGCGCCGCCGCTAAAGGCGCGAGGCTCAATTACCTGCGCAGTCTGTGGGTGAGCGCCGTCCGCCACTTGCCCGGCATCGAAGTAATGACGCCCGATGATGCTCGCCTGTCATGCGGTATCAGCGCCCTGCGCTTCACTCGCCACGATGATCAGCAAACCATGGCCGAACGCTTGCTCAACGACTTCAACCTGTTCACCGTGGTGCGCACCGGGGCTGCTTGCGGGCCATGCATTCGCATCACGCCAGGGCTCACCACTACCGCTGGCGACATGCAACTGCTGATCAGTGCGCTGAACGAGCTGCGCTAAAACACTGTAATCAGGTATTTGTCGTAGCCCGCCACGCCGATCTGCGATGACAGTGCAAAGGTGTCGACGCCGATCGTCAGGTTGCCGAAGAAGCCGTCCTCCGGGCCATCGTCCGTGATCGGGCGCAACGCCAGCCGAACGGCATCGTTTTCCACGGCCGTGCAATTGCAGGCACGGGGCAAATGCACGCACCCCGCCCAGGCCTCCTGATACAACTGCGGCTGTTCATCGTCATTAGCGATGGCGACGCTCAGAGCGATGCACGAAAAGGCAGTTTGCCGATCCGGGTAAAGGCTGGTGAAACGAACGGTG
The DNA here is from genome assembly GCF_050586545.1 of Pseudomonas sp. WC2. Taxonomy (NCBI): domain Bacteria; kingdom Pseudomonadati; phylum Pseudomonadota; class Gammaproteobacteria; order Pseudomonadales; family Pseudomonadaceae; genus Pseudomonas; species Pseudomonas sp. WC2. The sequence goes on from NZ_JBOBDR010000016.1 coordinate 81,238, forward strand.
CCTTTACTGTCGGTCGACTGACTGCCGCACAGTGTGTCGGTGCCAATGTGCTGCTCGATGCGGACCACGGCGCCGCTGACAGGCTCGCCAGTCATTACATCGACAAGGGCCAGCCGCAGTAGAAGAGGCAGGCCTTCGATGCCCGCACTGATGTTGCGCACCTTGCCCTGGCTGTTGTGCCAATCGAAACTGCCCACCACGGGCAACTGCCGCGGGCGCAGAGCGTTGATTGATAAAGCGACAGATTGATGGTCGTCCATGAGGCGTTCTCTCTTCCATAAGATGAACGCAGATTAGCGCCACGCAAAAGCTCGCGTGCGGTAACTATGTATCGCTTGATGTCTCGGTGCTTTTTTCCGGGCAAAAAAAAACGGTGCACCGACCAAGCGCACCGTAAAGCCGTAGAACACACAACGAAGTGTCTGGTAACAATCAGTCCAGCAGCGCCAAGGCCTCGGCAGTGCATTCCTGAATACGCGCCCAGTCGCCGTTCTTGATCCACTCCGGATCGAGCATCCAGCTACCGCCCACGCACATGACGTTTTTCAGCGCCATGTAGCTCTTGATATTGGCTGGGCCGACGCCGCCAGTCGGGCAGAATTTCACTTCGCCGAACGGGCCGCCGAGGGCTTTGATTGCCGCCACGCCGCCGCTGACTTCAGCCGGGAACAGCTTGAAGCGGCGATAGCCCAGACCGTAGCCTTCCATGATGCCGGAGGCGTTGCTGATGCCCGGCAACAGCGGAATCGGGCTGTCGACGCTGGCTTCCAGCAGGTCACGGGTAATGCCTGGGGTGACGATGAATTGCGAGCCGGCGGCTTCGGCAGCCGCGAGCATGTTGCGATCGAGCACGGTGCCGGCACCGGTCATCAGCTCCGGGCGCTGGTCACGCAGGATCTGAATGGCCTTGAGGCCGAACTGCGAACGCAGGGTCACTTCCAGCGCGGTCAGACCACCGGCGGCCAGGGCGTCAGCCAGTGGCAGCACGTCCTGTTCGCGGGCGATGGTGATCACCGGCAGGATCCGCGCCTTGGCGCAGAGGCTGTCGATCAGGGCAACTTTGTCCGCCATGGAAACGGTCGGGGATGGGGTTGTCATAGCGGCTGTTCCTTGGCTCATGGGCACCAGTAAATCTCTAACGTAGGTTGCAGAAACGCGCGCACCGGCATGGCGGCGACGTCGTCGGATGCCAGTGCGGCATTCAGGGTGGTCAGCTTCGACTGACCGGAAATCGACAGAATCTTGTGCTTGGCCGAAGCCAGCAGCGCACGGCTCATGGTCAGGCGCTGACGCGGCACGCTTGGTGCCAGCATCGGTAAGCAATGACGCGTGCCGTCGGCTTGCAGCGCTTCGGTGAGATTCGGGCTGTCCGGGAACAACGACGCGGTGTGGCCGTCATCGCCCATGCCCAGTACCAGCACGTCAATCGGCGGTAGCTCGGCGAGCAAGCGGTCGGCGTTCTCGGCAGCCTGTTCCACATTCGCCGCCGCGCTATAAAGGCTGAGGAACTGCGCTTTCGCCGCCGGGCCTTTGAGCAGGTATTGCTTGAGCAGGCCAGCATTACTGTCGGCGTGTTCGACCGGCACCCAACGCTCGTCGGCGAGGGTCACGACGACCTTCGACCAGTCCAGTTCCTGTTTGGCCAGGTGCTGGAAGAACGCCACCGGGCTACGACCGCCAGACACCACCAGCACCGCGTTGCCGCGCGCCGCAATGGCCTCGCTCAGTTGCTTGGCAACATTCAGCGCCAGCCCTTCGGCCAACAGCACCGGGCTCTTGAATTCGTGAGCGTTCACGCCCGCAGGCAGTTGCACATCAGATATCGCCATACCACGACCTCCCGTCCCGCGTGATCAATGCAATGGAGCTCATCGGCCCCCACGACCCGGCCGCATACGGCTTGGGCGCGTCACCGGATTTTTTCCACCCGGCGATCAACTGGTCACACCAGTTCCACGCGGCTTCGATTTCATCTTTACGGACAAACAGGTTCTGATTGCCGTTCATCACTTCCAGCAACAACCGCTCGTAGGCATCGGGGATCCGCGCGCTACGCCAGGTGTCGGAGAAATTCAGTTGCAGCGGACCGCTGCGCAGTTGCATGCCTTTGTCCAGGCCCTGCTCTTTGGTCATCACGCGCAAGGAAATGCCTTCGTCCGGTTGCAGGCGGATGATCAGTTTGTTGCTGATCTGCAGACGCTGCTCAGGGGCGAAGATGTAGTGCGACGGCTCCTTGAAGTGGATGACGATCTGCGACAACTTTTGCGGCATGCGTTTGCCCGTACGCAGGTAGAACGGCACGCCGGCCCAGCGCCAGTTACGGATGTCGGCACGCAAAGCGACGAAGGTTTCGGTGTCGCTCTGGGTGTTGGAATTCGGTTCTTCGAGGTAACCCGGGACGGATTTGCCTTCGCTGTGACCAGCGATGTACTGGCCGCGCACCACTTGCGTGGTCAGGCCTTCCGGGCTGATCGGCGCCAAGGCCTTGAGCACTTTTACCTTCTCGTCACGGATGCTGTCGGCGGACAGATCAGCCGGTGGGTCCATGGCGATCAGGCACAGCAGCTGCAACAGGTGATTCTGGATCATGTCGCGCAGCTGGCCGGCCTTGTCGAAGTAGCCCCAACGGCCTTCGATGCCGACCTTCTCGGCCACGGTGATTTCCACGTGGGAGATGTAATTCTGGTTCCACTGGGTTTCGAACAGGCTGTTGGCGAAACGCAGGGCGATCAGGTTCTGTACGGTTTCTTTGCCCAGATAGTGGTCGATGCGGTAGGTGCGGTTCTCCGGGAAGAACTGCGCCACGGCGTCGTTGACCTTGCGCGACGATTCGAGGTCGGAGCCGATCGGTTTTTCCAGCACCACGCGGGTGTTTTCTGCCAGACCGACTTTCGCCAAGTTCTCGCAGATCGCGCCGTACACCGCTGCCGGTGTGGCGAAGTAGGCAATCATGCGTTGCGTGCTGCCGGCCAGCTCGGCCAGCGCCACATAATCTTCAGATCTGAGGAAGTCGACGTGCAGGTAGGTCAGGCGTGCGAGAAAACGCTCGGCAACGGCTTCGTTCAGCTCTTTGCCCACATAACGACGCAGTTCGGCGGCGATGAACGCCATGTGCTGCTGCTCGGAACCTTCTTCACGGGCCAACGCGATGATGCGCGTGTCCTCGTGCAGCAGGTCGGCGCCATCGAGGTGATAAAGGGCAGGAAACAGTTTGCGTAGGGCCAGATCGCCAAGCGCGCCGAACAAGGCAAAGGTGCACGGTTCAACCGTAATCGAAGGCATGATGTTTGTTCTTTTATCAAGTTAAGCTACAAATACCTTTTTTCAAGGCATCACTCAAGGGAAAATGTAGTAATAACCACAACATTTTCGCAATATACAGATTCCGAGTGGTGGTCGGTCGGAGCCATCAGTAGGATAGGCCACCGTTACGGGCCATATCAAAGGCCCAATTTGCATAGCCCGGCGCACCTTTGCGCAGGTGAATTAGGAATTCCATATGGACCGCGTGCGAAATTTACTGGAACAGATCCAGAGTCGCCTTGAAGACCTGAACAAGGCCGAACGCAAAGTCGCCGAGGTGATCCTGCTCAACCCGCAGCAGGCCACCCGCTTCAGCATCGCCGCCCTCGCCCAGGCAGCCTCGGTGAGCGAACCGACGGTCAACCGTTTCTGCCGTTCATTCGGTGTCAGCGGCTACCCCGAACTCAAGCTGCAACTGGCGCAGAGCCTGGCCAGTGGCGCGGCGTATGTCAGCCGCGCGGTCGAGGCCGACGACAATCCCGAGGCGTACACGCAGAAGATTTTCGGCAGCGCCATCGCATCCCTGGACAGCGCTTGTCAGGCGCTCGATCCGAACCTGATCAGCCGCGCCGTCGACCTGTTGATTCAGGCCCGGCAAATCCACTTCTTCGGCCTCGGGGCTTCGGCACCGGTGGCGCTGGATGCGCAGCACAAGTTCTTCCGTTTCAACCTCGCCGTCACCGCGCACGCCGATGTGTTGATGCAGCGGATGATTGCTTCGGTGGCGCACACCGGAGAGCTGTTTGTGATCATTTCCTACACCGGGCGTACCCGTGAACTGGTCGAAGTGGCGCGCATTGCTCGCGAGAATGGCGCTTCAGTGTTGGGCCTGACGGCGGAGAATTCGCCGCTGGCCAAGGCGAGTACCTTGAGCCTGAACATTCCGCTGCCGGAAGACACCGACATCTATATGCCAATGACGTCGCGGATCATTCAGTTGACGGTGCTGGATGTGCTGGCGACCGGGATGACGCTGCGGCGCGGGGTGGATTTCCAGCCGCATCTGCGCAAGATCAAAGAGAGCTTGAATGCCAGCCGGTATCCGGTTGGGGATGAATTCAACTGATCTCTGAGGACTGATCGTTCCCACGCTCTGCGTGGGAATGCCTCAAGGGACGCTCCGCGTCCCATCTCCGAAAGGGACGCAGAGCGTCCCGGGCTGCATTCCCACGCGGAGCGTGGGAACGATCAAGCCGCCGCCCACGCCTGCAAACTCAAATGCGCCTTCTCCCCCGGCGCCAGATGCAGACTGTCCGTCCCACCCGCCGCCGCTTCCACACAGACAAACTCCGAAATCTCATCCCACGTCACACCCAGCAACGGCCGCGCGCCTGGATGCCACACCACCGTGTCGGCGCTGTCACCGGTATCGATGCACAACTCGCGCTGCCAGGCGTGATCTTTCAGCTGCAATTCGCCGTCGTGCTGGAACACCCGCTGACAGCCGCCATCCACCCGCAACTCACCTTCCTGCTGACAAACCTGGCGATTCAACTGGTCATAACCCTGCGCCCCTTCGAGCCCAGACAGCGCTATCTCACCGACATCGCCAATACGCCAGTAAGCGTGCAAAGCCTGGCTCAACTGGCACGGCATGTCGTCCTGATGCTCGGTGCTCAGGCGTAACTCCATGCGTTCACCCAAGTGCGCGTGCAGGTCAACCTGCCAGTCGCACAGCTGCAATTGCCAGTGCAGGCGCACGCCATCTTCGGCGCTGCTGCTGTCGAGCAACTTCCAGTCAAGCAAACGCGCCCAGCCATGGGACGGCCAAGCGTTTTCGCTCGGATGACGGCCGTACCACGGCCAGCACACCGGCACACCACCACGGATCGCGCCGACATGCGGCCACTTCGCCGCACACCACAACCATGGCTTTTGCCCGCGCGGCTGAAAGTGCAGCAACTGCGCACCCTGACGACTGAACACCGCCTGACACAGCGGATGATCGATCACCAACACGTCGCGCATCTGATAGCGCTCCCAAGCGAACACCGGTTGTTCACGCAGGGATTTGAAGAAGCGTTGTAGCGGATGCTCATGCATTTGCCACGGTTCCGAATTCATCTATTACGGGGATTACCACCCCTCAAAAAAAAGCGGACAGCCTTGGCTGTCCGCAAATATGCGCACATAGAGAGGAGCTTATCGCAGACGCGTTAGAACGTAGACTGAATTTTCAGGCCCGCGACCAATGCGTTGTCCACTGCATCCACACCACCCGGGTGAGTGATGTATTGCAGGTTAGGACGTACGGTCAGCCAGTTGGTGACGTGGAAGCCGTAGTTGATCTCGTAGTTGTATTCGGTCTCACGAATCGGCGAGAACACCGGGTTGTCGTAGTCCGAAACACCGTTGGAAGCGTTCAGCAGCTCGGCGTTTTTCTTCACGTCATCGTTGACGTGGATACGCGCCGCGCCGATACCGACGTCATCCTTCGGACGCGCGTCGAACGGGCCTTTGTAGACAAACATCACCGACTGATAGTTGTCGATGAAGTTGGTGTCCTTGTCGTGGAACGTGGCGTTGGCGGCGATGTTCAGACCGCGCGAGGCATCACCGTTGTGGCTGGTGAGTTGCTGTTGCGCCACGAACCAGTAGCCGCTTTTGCTGCTGTGGGTTTTGTAGGCGTCGCCAGTGGTAGCAGCGTCGAAACCGTTGACGTCTTCGCGAACGTCGTCAGCATCGGCCGTGCTCTTGTAGTAACCGACGCGGTATTCGCCCGGCAGGCTGTTGACCTTCGGCGACCAGACCAGCTCGATCGGCAGAACGGTACCTTTGGTGCCGCTGCCGCTCAGTTTGAAGCCGTTGCCGTGCTCCAGCTGCGACGGGTTCTGGTTGTACGCGCCGATTTGCGCGTAGAGCTCGTCGTTGATGTTGTACTTCACCCGGATCGCGGCCTGGCTGACCGGCCAGTTGTACCAGATGTTGGTCGCCCAGTTACCCACTTGGGAACCGCAGAACGCCAGGTTCTGGAAGTCGCACGGGAAGGTGTTGAAGTCTTCGCCTTCACCGAAGTAACCGGCCTTGACGTCGAGTTTGTTGTCGAAGAACTGGTGCTGAATCCACAACTGGGTCAGACGCACCATGTGGCCACGGCCGTAGACTTCTTGCGAAGAACTCAAGGTGCCGGCACGCGGATCGCCAACGCGGTCGTTGGAGATGTTGTAGCCGTTACGGTTGGTCAGCTGGATCTTCGCCTGGGTGTTATCCCAGCCCCACAGCTTTTGCAGATCGAGTGCCACGCCCAGACCGAACTGGTCAGCGTAACGCGCGGTCTTGTCGTCGTTGTAGCCACCGTTCAGGTTGCCACCGACTTCCCCAACGTAGTCGGCCTTGATGTCGATACCCTGCTCGATCAGCTTGGTACGCTCGCCACCCCAGTCGCCGGTCATCCATTTCGAGTCGGAGCTGAAGGCATCCGCCGCCATGGCGTTACCGGCCAGCACCAATGCCGCCGCAGCTGACACTTGGCAGATCAACCGGGCATTGACGTGTTTCATTTTCATCCCTACATCCTCGTCTTTATTGTTATTAACTGTTTTTATCTAACGCGGTTTACATAAAGTGCGATGGATTACAGGCAATCCACCGCGTGCTCCCAGATTTGTTCTTCAGCGACCTTTGAACTGGGCGACGTTCGCAGACCGCGCATCGGTCTGTGGCACGCCCGCAACACCCAAGCGCTCGCCAGTCTTGGCATCGAACAACAACACTTTTGACGGATCGAATTGCAGCGTCAGGTTCTCGCCCACCTGCGGTGCCACGTCCGGCGCCAGACGGCAGCAGACTTTGGTGTCATTCAAATTGACGAACACCAGCGTGTCCGGACCGGTCGGCTCGGTAACCTGCACTTCGGCACGAATGCTCGGCAGGCCATTGCCCTCGCCGTTCGCCAGAACGATTTGCTCCGGGCGCAGGCCGAGGATCACTTCGCGATCTTCGAGACCGGCGTCCTGCATGCTCATCGGTAGCTCGCAACGCGCCTGGCCGCTGTCGAGCAGCGCCAGCAGACGACCGTCCTTGCGTTGCAGACGCAGCGGGATGAAGTTCATCGGCGGCGAACCGATGAAGCTCGCCACGAACAGGTTGGCCGGGTTGTTGTAGATGTCTTTCGGCGTACCGAACTGCTGAATGATGCCGTCCTTCATCACCGCCACTTTGTCGCCCAGCGTCATCGCTTCGATCTGGTCGTGGGTCACGTAGACCGTGGTGGTTTTCAGGCGCTGGTGCATCAGTTTCATTTCGGTGCGCATCTCGACGCGCAGCTTGGCGTCGAGGTTGGACAGCGGTTCGTCGAACAGATAAATCTTCGGCCGGCGCGCCAGTGCACGGCCCATTGCCACACGCTGTTGCTGACCACCGGAGAGCTGACCCGGCTTGCGATTGAGCAAGTGTTCGATCTGCAGAAGTTTTGCCACGCGCGCGACTTCTTCGTCGATCGCTGCCTGAGGCATCTTGCGAATCTTCAGGCCGAACTCGATGTTCTCGCGCACGCTCATGGTCGGGTACAGCGCGTAGGACTGGAACACCATGGCGATGTCGCGATCCTTCGGGCTCATACCGCTGACGTCTTGATCACCGATCATGATCGCGCCGCCGGTGATGGTTTCCAGACCGGCGATGCAGTTCATCAACGTCGATTTGCCGCAGCCCGACGGGCCGACGAGGATCAGGAACTCACCGTCCTTGATCGACAGTTCGATGTTCTTCAGGGTGTCCGGCAGGCCGGCACCGTAGGTCTTGTTTACGTTGCGAAGTTCGAGCGTTGCCATGATTACCCCTTGACTGCGCCGGCCGTCAGCCCGCGCACGAAATACTTGCCTGCGACCACATAGACCAGCAGGGTCGGCAGGCCGGCGATCATCGCCGCTGCCATATCAACGTTGTATTCCTTGGCGCCGGTGCTGGTGTTGACCAGATTGTTCAGCGCCACCGTAATCGGTTGCGAATCACCGCTGGAGAACACCACGCCGAACAGGAAGTCGTTCCAGATCTGGGTGAACTGCCAGATCAGGCAGACCATGATGATCGGCGTCGACATCGGCAGAATGATGCGGCGGAAAATCGTGAAGAAACCCGCGCCGTCGAGGCGTGCGGCTTTCACCAGCGCATCCGGAATGCTCACGTAGTAGTTACGGAAGAACAGCGTGGTGAACGCCAGACCGTAAACCACGTGGATGAAGACCAGACCGGTGGTGGTGCTCGCCAGGCCCATTTTGCCGAGGGTGAACGAGGCCGGCAGCAGCACGGTCTGGAACGGCAGGAAGCAGCCGAACAACAGCAGGCCGAAGAACAACTGCGAACCGCGAAAGCGCCAGAACGACAGCACATAGCCGTTCAACGCGCCGATACCGGTGGAGATGATCACAGCCGGAACAGTGATCTTGATCGAGTTCCAGAAGTACCCGTCAACCGTGGCCCAGGCCTTGACCCAGCCGATGCCGCTGACCACGGTCGGCCAGCTCAGCAGGTTGCCGGTGCTGATGTCTTCCGGGGTCTTGAAGCTGGTCAGCAACATGACCACCAGCGGCACCAGATACAGGAACACCGCGAAAATCAGCACCGCGTAGATCGCGATGCGACTCAGGCTGATAGCAGGTTTGGCAGCGAGACTAGTCATTGCGCTTGGTCCTCAGCTCGGAATACAGGTAAGGCACGATGATCGCGAGGATCGCACCGAGCATCAGAATCGCACTGGCCGAGCCCATGCCCATCTGGCCGCGACTGAAGGTGAAGGAATACATGAACATCGCTGGCAGGTCGGAGGAATAACCCGGGCCACCGGCCGTCATCGCCGCGACCAGGTCGAAGCTCTTGATCGCGATGTGCGCCAGAATCATCACGGCACTGAAGAACACCGGACGCAGGCTTGGCAGCACCACTTTCCAGTAGATCATCGGCATGCTCGCGCCATCGATCTGTGCGGCACGAATGATCGACTGATCAACGCCACGCAGGCCGGCGAGGAACATCGCCATGATGAAGCCTGAGGCTTGCCAGACAGCGGCAATCACCAGGCAGTAGACCACGCGATCGGGGTCGATCAGCCAGTCGAGACGGAAGCCTTCCCAACCCCAGTCACGCAACAATTTGTCCAGGCCCATGCCCGGGTTGAGCAGCCATTTCCATGCGGTACCGGTGACGATCATCGAGAGCGCCATCGGGTACAGGTAAATGGTGCGGATAAAGCCTTCGCGACGGATGCGCTGGTCGAGGAACACCGCCAGCAACACGCCGATCACCAAGGTGATGCCGATGAACATACCGCCGAACACCGCGAGGTTCTTGCTCGCGACCCACCAGCGATCGTTGTCGAACAACCGCGCGTATTGCGCCAGACCGGCCCACTTGTAATTAGGCAGAAACGTCGAGGTGGTGAACGACAGCACGAACGTCCACAGGATGTAGCCATAGAAGCCCACCAGCACGATGAACATGCTCGGCGCCAGCACCAGTTTCGGTAGCCAACGCTGCAATGCATCGAACGGCGAGGCCTTGCTGAACACAGCAACAGAACTCATGGGGAAATCCAGTACAGGGAATAAAAACTTACAGTGAGATCCCTTGTGGGAGCGAGCCTGCTCGCGAAAACGCTGTGTCAGTCGACGGATGTAGCAACTGACATGACGCCTTCGCGAGCAGGCTCGCTCCCACAGGGTTCGAGCCTGCTTTTAGTTATTTGGCCGACTGCACCGCTGCGCCGAGTTTCTTCGCCGCATCGGCCGGGTCAGCTTTCGGGTCGTTGATGTAGTTGGTCACGACATCAAAGAACGCGCCTTGCACGGCCAGCGTGGTCGCCATGTTGTGCGCCATGCTTGGTTGCAGGCCGCCGGACTTGGCGTCAACGAGGAAGTCTTTCGCAGCAGTCTGTGCGCAGGAGTCGAAGCCCAGCGATTCCATGTTGTTCAACATGTCGTTGCGAACCGGGATCGAACCTTTGTTGATGCTGAAGACTTTCTGGAAGTTTTCACCCAGCACGACTTTGGCGATGTCCTGCTGACCGGCCGCAGTGCCTGCGTCCTTCTGCTTGAACACGGCCAGCGAGTCGATGTTGTAGGTGAACGCTTTGTCGGTGCCCGGGAAGGCGACGCACTGGTAGTCCTTGCCAGCGATTTTCTTCGCGGCAGTCCATTCGGACTTGGCCCAGTCGCCCATGATCTGCATGCCGGCCTTGCCGTTGATGACTTTGGCCGCTTCCAGGTTCCAGTCCTGGCCTTTGCCGTCGGCGTCCATGTAGGTCGCGACTTTCTTCAGCTCGGTGAGCGCCTTGACCATTTCCGGACCGGTCAGCGCTTTGTTGTCGAGGTCGACCAGGGCTTTCTTGTAGCCATCAACGCCCATGACCGAGAGCACCACGGCTTCGAATACGGTGCTGTCCTGCCAAGGCTGACCGCCGTGAGCCAGCGGGATGAAGCCCGCCGCTTTCAGCTTGTCGCCGGCGGCGTAGAATTCTTCGAGGGTGGTCGGGGCTTTTTCGATACCGGCTTTCTTGAACACTTCCGGGTTGATCCACAGCCAGTTCACGCGGTGAATGTTCACCGGCACGGCCACGTAATCACCGTCGTACTTCACGGTATCGGAGACTTTCTTGTCGAGCAGGCTGTCCCACTTTTCCGACTTGGCGACGTCTTTCAACACGTCGGTGTCGAGCAGGCCAGTGGATGCCCATTCCTGGATGTCCGGGCCTTTGATCTGGGCAACACCAGGCGGGTTGCCGGCGACTGCGCGGCTTTTCAGCACGGTCATGGCAGTTGCACCGCCACCACCGGCGACAGCGCCGTCTTTCCAGGTGAAACCGTCTTTTTCGACTTGGGCCTTGAGTACATCAACGGCGGCTTTTTCGCCACCGGACGTCCACCAGTGCACGACTTCGACCGAACCTTTGGATTCGGCAGCGGAAACACTGAGAGGCAGAATTGCGAGCGGGAACAGGGAGGCGACAGAAATGACAGTAGCGAGGCGAGAAATCGCATTCATCTGAGATGTACCTTTCTTGTTGTTATGCATGCAAGTCTGGTGCTTGCGCTGCACAGGAGTTTAAACAGGGCGTTTCGCTTCGCAGGTAACGAAGGGACGCGCGAATGTCACTGCATGGTTACATGATCAATCACATAGCAACGCTCTGGGACAACTGCGACAAGGCAGTCGCCATGCTCGGCGACAAGGGTAGACGAGGGATCAGCACGGCTTGCCAGGCATGATACAGATCGGGCTTGCCCGGCCAGATATCGGCGCTGGGAATGTTTTGCGGATTGAGTTCGTGGTGCCAACTGCCATCGCAACGGTCAATGAAATTCACTTCGCAGAATTCCCAGAACAGTCGGTACCAGCTTTCGTATTGCTCATCGCCAGTGCGCTTGAGCAACGCACTCGCAGCTGCGCTGGCCTCGGCGTGCGTCCAGTGCAGACGGTGACGGACGACAGCTTTGTTGCTCCAGTCGAGGGTGTAGACGATGCCCGGCAAACCATCGACGTCCCAGCCGTGACGGCAGTTGTTCTCGAAGAGTTGCTGCGCGTCGGTGGCGAGCCAGCCCGGCGTAAGCATGCCGGCCTGGACTCGCGCGGCTTCGAGGTGCAGCAACAGCCGCGCCCACTCGAAACCATGACCCGGCGTGGTGCCGTAGGGGCGGAAACCGTCAGCAGGATTGTCGTGGTTATATTCGCGCAGCGGTTGCCAGTCGCGGTCGAAGTGTTCGATGACCATGTAACCGTTGCCAGCAGCGTGACCGTGGATCACCCGTTCGACGATGCGCTGCGCGCGCACCAGCCAGCGCGGATCTTCGGTGACATCGGCCAAGGCGAGAAAGGCTTCGGTCGCATGCATGTTGCTGTTGGCGCCGCGATAGGCTTCTTCTTCGCTCCAGTCACGATTGAAGAATTCGCGCATGGCGCCCTCTTCTTCGCTCCAGAAATACGTGTCGATGATGTCAATGGCGTCATCGAGCAACGCTTGCGCGCCGGGACGCTTGGCGACCACGGCGGAACTGGCAGCCAGCGCGACGAATGCATGCAGATAGGCGTTCTTGCCGGTGTTGTCGTCGCGGTGTTCAGCGACGGCAAACCAGCCGCCGTGCAACGCATCACGCAACGGTCCGCGCAGCGCGGCGATGCCGTGATCGACCAGTTCGGCAAATCCCGGCAGGCCCTGAATGTGGGCCATGGCGAAGCTGTGGGTCATGCGCGCGGTGTTCATGGTTTCGGCTTGCGCGTTCGCTGGCAGACGGCCGCGTTCGTCGAGGTTACCGAAACCTTCAGGCAGTTTGGACGCCTTGGCGAAATCCAGCAGACGCAGGCCTTCGGCGGCGAGCCATTGCTGGTGGGCAGGGGCGTTCAGCCAACTGCTGAAGCCGGGGTGGAAAAGATCCATGGGTGGCCTTTTTTTGTTGTTATGACTGCAGGGAGTCTAAACAACGGGCCGTCGCGGGCTTGTAACGAAGGGGGCGGGTTTTGTCACTGAGCAGTGACATTCGTATTGATGCATCTCACGCCTTCGCGAGCAGGCTCGCTCCCACAAGGGCAATGCGCGCTCTGTGGGAGCGAGCCTGCTCGCGAAGAACGATGACGCGGTATCACTAATCAGCACTGCGCGGCAACTGCAGGGTCACCCGCAACCCACCCTCACGCAAATTCTGCAGCGTCACTTCCCCGCCATGGCTGTGGGCAATGTTCCGCGCAATCCCCAATCCCAAACCATACCCCTGCTGCTGCCCCGCCAACCGGAAGTGCGGCTCAAAAACCTGCTCCAACCGCTGCTCCGGCACACCCGGCCCTTCATCATCAACGTGCAAGACAAACGCGCTGTCATCGTCATCAATGTGCAGATGCGCGTTCTGTCCGTACTTCAGGGCGTTGTCGATCAAGTTGCCGATGCAGCGTTTCAACGCCAGCGGCTTGCCCGGATACGCCGCCAGCGCGCGGCCATGCTGAGTCACGCGACCGTTGCCGTTCGGCGCCAGATACGGCTCGACCAGACAATCGAGCACATGGTTGAGATCGACCGGTTCTATGTTCTCGTGGATGTCGGTGTCTTTCACGCATTGCAGCGCGCCTTTGACCAGCAGCTCCAACTCATCCAGATCCCGACCGAATTTGGCTTGCAGCTGCTCGTCTTCGAGCAGTTCGACGCGTAAGCGCAAACGGGTGATCGGCGTGCGCAGGTCGTGGGAAATCGCGCTGAACAACTGGCTGCGTTCGGTCAGGTAGCGGCTGATGCGTTCGCGCATGGTGTTGAATGCGCGGCTCACCTCGACCACTTCGCTGCCGCCGCCTTCGGCCACCGGCTGGACGTCAGCGCCCAGCGACAGATCCCGCGCCGAGCGCGCCAGACGCTTGAGCGGTCGACTCTGCCAATGCACCAGCACACCGATGAACAGCAGCAGAAAACCACTGGTGAGGACGATGAACCACACCTGCTGCGACGGCAGGCCTTGCTCTTCGAGACTGGTGTACGGCTCGGGCAACAGCGAGGCGATGTACAGCCATTCGCCCGGAGCCATTTGAATCTGCGTGACCAGCACGGGCGGGTTCACCGGTTCCAGGGTCAGCGCGTAATGCGCCCATGAACGCGGCAGTTCATCGAGTTTCAGCCCGGCGTTGAAAATCCGCAGATCCTCGGGGCTGACGAAACTCACCGAGATGTCAGTGTCATGCCCCAAGGACTGACGCAGCACTTCGTCTACCGCTTTCATCACCGCGGCTTTGCGCGGTGTCACCGGCAAAACATCCATGCCCAGCGGCTTGTCGTTGAGCGTCACCACGAATCGTGTGCCGCCCATGCTGCGCAACTGGTCGAGCACCAATGGCCGGTAAGCAACCGGCAGCGAGCGGAAATAACTGACGCTGGCGGTCATCGAATGGGCGAGGCTGCGGGCGCTGGTGACCAGACCTTCAAGCTGCGTGGCGCGCAGTTGCGAGACCCAGATCACGCTGGACAGCGTCTGTGCGAACAGCACCGCCAACAAGGTCAGCAGCAACATGCGCCCGAGCAACGAACGCGGCACTGGCACCTTGGCGGCGAGTTTGCGCAGCGACTCAGTGGCCATTGCCGGCAACCACATTGGCTGCCAGTTGGTAGCCGCTGCCGCGTACGGTGCGAATCAGCCGTGGCGGTTTTTCAGTGTCACGAAGACGCTGGCGCAAACGGCTCACGGCCATGTCGACGATGCGATCGAGCGGCATCAGATCGCGGCCACGGGTGGCGTTGCCGATGGTGTCGCGGTCGAGGATTTCCTGCGGGTGATCGAGGAATAGTTTCAGCAGGGCGAAATCGGCGCCGGAGAGAATCACTTCTTCGCCGTCAGTGTGGAACAGACGATGGCTGACCATGTCCAGGCGCCACTCATCGAAGGCCAGCACTTCACTGCCGCTGCGTTCCTGACCGAATTGCGCACGGCGCAGCAACGCCTTGATGCGCGCTTGCAGTTCGCGGGGGCTGAAGGGTTTGCCGAGGTAGTCGTCGGCGCCGAGTTCCAGACCAATCACGCGGTCGGCTTCGTCGGAGCTGGCGGTGAGCATGATGATCGGCACCTGCGCCTGGCGCGGATGCTGACGCACCCAACGGCACAAACTGAAACCGTCTTCGTCGGGCAGCATGACGTCGAGGATCACCAGATCACTCGGCGCCTCGTTGAGTGCCTGGCGAAAACTGGCGCCATCGGCTGTGGCCCGCACCTGAAACCCGGCGCGGGTCAGGTAGGTTTCCAGCAACTCGCGTATTTCCTGGTCGTCATCGACCAACAATATCGACTTGTTGACTGAGCTCACTTCGAAGGCATCCTTGTTGTTGAAATTGGGGCGGATTATGCCTGATGAACCGATCGTTCCCACGCTGATCGTTCCCACGCTCTGCGTGGGAATGCCTCTGGGGACGCTCCGCGTCCAGTGACGCGGAGCGTCACGAGCTGCATTCCCACGCGGAGCATGGGAACGATCTCACGCTTCAGCCTGCCTGTTCCAGCGCTACGCCTGCGCCCACAAGCCCAGAATACGGCGCTGTCACCAGCCACACCGGGATGCCTTTGAAATAATCGCTCATACAACCTTTGTCGGCGAAGCTGCGGGCGAAACCGCTTTCGAGGAAGAAATCGGCAAACCGTGGAATCACGCCGCCAACGATATACACCCCGCCACGTCCGCCCGTGGTCAGTACGTTGTTGCCGGCGACACGGCCGAGCCAGCAGCAGAACTGCTCCAGCACTTCCAGGGCAATCGGATCACCCGCCAGACCAGCAGCTGTGATCGATTCCGGCGTATCAAGTGTCGGCTCATGCCCATCGACCGCGCAGATCGCCCGGTAAACCCGTGGCAGACCGCCGCCGCTCAACGCGGTTTCGGCGCTGACATGGCCGATTTCATTGTGGATGTGCTGCCACAATTGCGTTTCACGCGGGCTGCTCAGCGGCAGATCGACGTGACCGCCCTCGCCCGGCAACGCCGCGAAACGCCCCTCACCGAGATCAAGCAAAGTGCCGACACCAAGGCCGGTGCCCGGGCCAATCACCACCGCCGGGCGCAACGGCTCCGGCGTGCCTTCGCAGACCACGCGGAATTCGTCCGGCTGCAAACGGGTCATGCCCAGCGCCATCGCCGAGAAATCGTTGACCAGCAACAACTGCTCGACCTGCAAGGTTTTGCAGAACGCCGTGCGGCTCAGCCGCCAGTGGTTGTTGGTGAACTTGAATTCATCGCCGCTGACCGGGCCGGCCACCGACAGGCACACCGAACCGATCGACCCCGGCGCCAGACCGAGCCCGCTCAGGTACAGGCTGATCGCCTCTTCCGGGCTGGCGTGGTCGGCGGTGGCCAAGACCTCAACCGATTCCAGTTGCTGGTTTTTCCACAACGCAAACCGCGCGTTGGTGCCTCCGATGTCACCGACCAAAGCCAGTTTCAATTAAGCGTCTCCAGGGCAGAAGTGAAGGCGCTGGCGCCCTGCTCTGCCGAGCTGAAGGCCATGCGCATAAAGCCGAACAGTTCGCGACCGCTGCCGATGTTGTTGCCCAACAGGCCTTTGGCGGGTTCGCGCGCTGCAAATTCGTCGGCGTCCACCTTAAGCTCCAAGGTGCCTTTGACGCCATCGACGCGGATGATATCGCCCTCTTGCACGCGCGCCAAAGCGCCACCGACATAAGCTTCGGGACTGACGTGGATCGCCGCCGGGATTTTCCCCGAGGCGCCGGACATCCGGCCGTCAGTCACCAACGCGACTTTGAAGCCGCGATCCTGCAGCACCCCGAGGAACGGCGTCATTTTGTGCAACTCGGGCATGCCGTTGGAACGCGGGCCCTGGAAGCGCATCACGGCGACAAAATCTTTTTCCAGCAAACCGGCCTTGAACGCGTCGGCCAGATCCTGCTGATCCTGGAACACCATCGCCGGTGCTTCGACGATCTGGTTTTCCAGCGCGACCGCAGAAACCTTCATCACACCGCGACCGAGGTTGCCCTCCATCACCCGCAGACCGCCCTCTTGGGAGAACGCACGGGCAACCGGGCGCAGGATGTTTTCGTCGAGGCTGTCGACCGGGCCTTCACGCCAGATCAATTCGCCGTTATCGAGGAACGGTTCTTTGGTGTATTTGCTCAGGCCGTGGCCGAGCACGGTGTTGACGTCTTCGTGCAGCAGACCGGCGCCGAGCAGTTCGCGGATCAGGAACGACATGCCGCCCGCAGCCTGGAAATGGTTGATGTCGGCTTTGCCGTTCGGATAGACGTGGCTCAGGGTCGGCACGACTTCGGAGAGGTCGGCCATGTCCTGCCAGGTCAGTTGAATGCCAGCGGCCATGGCGATGGCCGGCATGTGCAGGGTGTGGTTGGTCGAGCCGCCGGTGGCGTGCAGCGCAACGATCGAGTTGACCAGCGACTTCTCGTCGACGATTTCGCCGATCGGCATGAAGTTGCCGTTCTGTTTGGTCAGGCGCGTGACTTGATGCGCGGCTTCGCGGGTCAGCGCGTCACGCAGCGGCGTGTTCGGGTTGACGAAAGAGGCGCCCGGCAAGTGCAGGCCCATGACTTCCATCAGCAATTGGTTGGTGTTGGCGGTGCCGTAGAAGGTGCAGGTGCCCGGGCTGTGGTAGGACTTCATTTCCGATTCCAGCAGCTCTTCGCGGGTCGCTTTGCCTTCGGCGTACTTCTGGCGGACGTCGGCTTTTTCCTTGTTGGAAATCCCCGAAACCATCGGCCCGCCCGGGACGAAAATCGTCGGCAGGTGACCGAAGCGCAGCGAGCCCATCATCAGGCCCGGGACGATCTTGTCGCAGATGCCGAGCATCAATGCGCCGTCGAACATGTTGTGGGACAACGCCACAGCGGTCGACATGGCGATCACTTCGCGGCTCGGCAGGCTCAGTTCCATGCCCGGCTCGCCTTGGGTCACGCCATCGCACATCGCCGGCGTACCGCCGGCGAACTGGCCGACCGAGCCGATTTCGCGCAGGGCATTCTTGATTTGTTCCGGGAAAACTTCGTACGGCTGGTGCGCCGAGAGCATGTCGTTATATGAAGAAACAATCGCGATGTTCGCCGAATTCATCATCCGCAAGCTGTGCTTGTCTTCACTGCCGCAACCGGCCACGCCGTGGGCGAAGTTGGCGCATTGCAGCTTGCCGCGCATCGGCCCGTCAGTGGCGGCGCCGCGAATCAGTGCAAGGTAAGCCTGACGCGTGGCGCGGCTGCGGGCGATAAGCCGTTCGGTGACCTCAAGAACGCGGGGATGCATGTGTAGAACTCCAGGCTAACGGATGTGGCGACCTGATTGTCTATGCTGATCAAACGCCGTTGTTGTTGGAATGACAGACGGCTTTTTTGACCAATCGGACCAGTTGATTCAGGTCACTCGTTGTAGATAAAACAAAATATTGCCACTAAAAAGGCTTGTTTTCTATTTTTATGCGAATAATCTTGTAATTCCAACAACAAAACGACGGCGGCGCTGTTCCATGACTCTTCGAATCGCAATCAATGGTTTTGGCCGCATCGGCCGTAATGTCCTGCGCGCACTGTATACCCAAGGCTATCGTCAGGATTTGCAGATCGTCGCCATCAACGATCTGGGCGACAGCTCGATCAACGCTCATCTGCTCAAATATGACACCGTTCATGGCACGTTCGACGCCGAAGTGGCGCATGACAACGAAAGCCTGACCGTCAACGGCGATCGCATTGCGGTCAGTGCGATTCGCAACCCGGCCGACCTGCCATGGGCCGCGGAAAAGATCGATGTGGTATTCGAATGCACCGGTCTGTTTACCGACCGCGCCAAAGCCGCCGCGCATATTACCGCCGGCGCCCGCAAAGTGATCATCTCGGCCCCGGCCAAAGGCGCCGACGCCACCGTCGTTTACGGTGTGAACCACGACATTCTGCGCCAGTCGCATCAGATCATCTCCAACGCTTCGTGCACCACCAACTGCCTGGCGCCAGTGGCGCAGGTGCTGCACCGCGAGCTGGGCATCGAAAGCGGCTTGATGACCACGATTCACGCTTACACCAACGACCAGAACCTCACCGACGTCTATCACACCGACCCGTACCGCGCGCGTTCGGCCACGCAGAACATGATCCCGAGCAAGACCGGCGCCGCTGAAGCGGTGGGCCTGGTGCTACCGGAACTGGCGGGCAAACTGACCGGCATGGCGGTGCGGGTGCCGGTGATCAATGTGTCGCTGGTGGATTTGACCGTGCAGTTGAAGCGCGAAGCGTCGGCGGACGAAGTCAATGCGCTGCTGAAATCGGCCAGCCAGCATTCGAAGATTTTGGGTTACAACACGTTGCCGCTGGTTTCCAGCGACTTCAACCACAATCCGCTGTCGTCGATTTTCGACGCCAACCACACCAAATCCAGCGGCAAGCTGCTGAAGGTGCTGGCGTGGTATGACAACGAATGGGGCTTCTCCAACCGTATGCTGGATAACTGCCTGGCGCTGTGTAACGCGGAGTAATCCCAGGTTATACCCTGCCCCTGTGGGAGCGAGCCTGCTCGCGAATACGATGTGTCATTCAACATTTATGTTGGCTGATACACCGCTTTCGCGAGCAGGCTCGCTCCCACATTTATTTGCGCAGCTTCAAAAACAGAGCTTGACCATTCGCCTAGATGATAAGCATTATCATTCGCTCGAAATGGATCAGGTCCTCCCGTGAGTCAATCGCGCTTCAATCACGTCTTCCTCACCCAGCGCACGTCCCTGCTGCGCACGCTGGAACGGATGGTCAACAATCACAGCACCGCTGAAGACCTGTTGCAGGAGACCTACCTGCGTGTGACGCGGGCGTTGAGCGAGCGGGCCATCGATCACCTCGAACCTTTTGTCTTCCAGACCGCGCGCAATCTGGCGCTGGATCATTTGCGCGCGCGCAAGATTCACTCGCGAACCATGGTCGACGACGTGCCGCAGGATGTCGTGCACAGCGTAGCCGCCCCTGCCAGCAGTGCCGAAGACGCCGCCCACGCCGAACAAATGCTGGAGCGCCTGAATGTGAGTCTCAGCCAACTCAGCCCGCGTCAGCAGCAGATATTCATCCTCAGCCGTTTGCATGGGAACAGCTATCAGGAAATCGCTGATGAGCTGAACGTTTCCCTGAGCACCGTGCAGAAAGAATTGAAACTGATCATGACTATTTGCATCGGCGTTGCCGAACGACACGACAGCAGCGGCAAGCTGTAAGCTTCAAGCTCCAAGTAAAAACGAAAAGCAGTACACGCATCTGGCTTGCAGCTTGCAGCTTGACGCTTGAAACTGCTTCGCCAGAAGCCCGAGGAAACACCGTGACGGACACCCACCGCTCGCCTTCGCCGGATTCGGTGCAGGACGCTGCAAACGCAATGGACCAGGCACTGGACTGGCTCATCGTGCTCGGCAGCCCGGACGAGGAGCAGACCCGGCAATTCCACGCCTGGCTGGCGGCGGATCCGTTGAATGCCGAAGCGTTTGCCAAGGCCCAGGCGATCTGGGACGGCCCGCAAATTGCCGAATGCGCGCAAAACCTCGCGGCCAAACCGGCGAAAGTCACCTTCCTCAAACGCCTGCGACCGCATTGGAAACCGCTGGCGACCGCTGCGGCGCTGATCCTCGGGCTATTCAGCTTCAGTAATCTGCCGATGCGTATTCAGGCCGATCATCTGACCGTGGTTGGCGAGCGTCAGCGGCTGCAACTGGAGGACGGTTCGAAAGTCCTGCTCAACACCAATTCGGCCTTTTCCAGCACCATCAACGATCGGCAGCGTGTTGCGCGGTTGTTTCAGGGCGAGGCGTTTTTCGAGATCGCCAGCGGTCGCGGCCAGCCGCTGGAAATCGATGCCGGCCCCGTCACCGCCAGCGTGCGCGATACCGCGTTCGCCGTGCGTTTTCTCGATGGCGTAGCGCAGGTCAACGTACAGCGCGGCGATGTCGACTTGCGGGCGACGCACAACGACGCCCGTGTGCGTCTGACTGCTGGCGAAAGTATTCGCATCGGCCCGAACGGTTTCGACCGTCCGGCCAAACTCGACGCCAATACCGATCTGGCTTGGGTGCAGGGCCGCCTGGTGTTCGAGAACTGTCCGCTGAATCAGGTGCTGGCCGAACTGCGCCGCTACTATCCGGGCTGGATCATCAACAACAACGAGCAGTTGGCCGACGTCGCCGTGACCGGTAATTACCGCCTCGACCAGCCGCTCGACGTCGTTCGCTCTCTCGCTCACATCACCTCGGCGCGCCTGCAGGAATTCCCCGCGCTGGTGATTTTGAACTAAATGAGAATTATTTTTACTCGATAGCCAACGTTAGTACGTCTCGTTATAGCCAATGCAATTGATTCGCAACACGCGAAGCCAATCAGCCCCTATAAAGATTCGTGCGACACGGAGCGCTATCGATGTCCTCTCGCCTTACCCGCCAGACTGCTTCCCCTTCCCGCGTATTGTCGCTGCTGACGGCTGCCATCCTGATGGCCGGCACCGCACCGCTGATGGCTGCCACCGAGCAGCCGGCGCGCAACATGGGTGATTACTCGTTCGCCATCAGTCAGCAGCCGCTGGTGTCGGCACTCAACGCCTTCACCGCCGTGACCGGTTGGCAGGTCGGTTTGCCCGCGGAACTGGCGCAGAACGTCTCGTCGCCGGGCGTGCGCGGTTCGCTGCCACCGGAAAAAGCCCTCGAGCGTCTGTTGGTGGGGACCAACCTGAGCTTCCGCAAAATCAGCAACAACAACGTCGTGCTGGAAAAGCGCAACGCCAGCGGCACGCTTAATCTGGATCAGGTGACCATCAGCGCCACCCGCCAAGAGCAATCGGTCAACAGCGTGCCGGCGACTGTCAGCGTGCAGACCCGCCAGGATCTGGACCGCAACAACGTCAACACGATCAAGGATCTGGTGCGCTATGAGCCGGGCGTTTCCGTCGGCGGCGCCGGTCAACGTGGTGGCATCAGCGGCTACAACATTCGCGGCATCGACGGTGATCGCATCCTCACCCAGGTCGACGGCGTCGAAGTACCGGACGGTTTCTTCAACGGCCCGTACGCCAAGACCCAGCGCAACTACGTTGACCCGGAAATCGTCAAACGCGTGGAGATCCTCCGTGGCCCGGCGTCGGTGCTGTACGGCAGCAACGCCATCGGCGGCGCCGTCAGCTATTACACCCTCGATGCCGACGACATCATCAAGCCTGGCAAAGACGTCGGCGCGCGCCTGAAAACCGGTTACAGCTCAGCCGACGAGAGCTGGCTGAAATCCGCCACCGTCGCCGGTCGCGCCGACCAGTTCGACGGTTTGCTGCACTACAGCCAACGCGACGGTCACGAGACCGACTCCTACGGCAGCAACAATGGCACTGGCCTGGAGCGCACCGCCGCCAACCCGGAAGACGTCAGCGCCTACAACGTGCTGGCCAAGATCGGCTGGAACTACAACGAAGATTCGCGCCTGGGCCTGACTTACGAAAAGTACAAGGATGATCGCGACACCGATCAGAAAAGCGCTTATGGCGGCCCGTACTTCAACGGTGCCCCGACCATTCCGAACAGCGTATTGCCCGGTGGCATGTACCAGTGGCGCACCGGCAACGACACCATCACCCGTGAGCGTTTCGGCATCGAGCATTCGTTTGCCCTCGACAGCCTGCTGGTCGACAACGTGAAGTGGAGCCTCAACCACCAGATCGCCAAAACCGACCAGAGCACCGAAGAGTTCTACTACCCGATCACCCGTAAAGTGCTGCGTACCCGCGACACGATTTACGAAGAGAAGCAGTGGGTGTTCGACGCACAACTGGACAAGGCTTTCGCCATCGGTGACACCGATCACGTGCTGACTTACGGCACCACGATCAAGCAACAGAAAGTCACCGGTTCGCGCAGCGGCGACGGCAAGTGCCTCGCGGTTGGTCGCGGTTGCACGGCGATTGGCGCGACCAGCACCGCTGACGTGTTGGCCAAAGCCACCGACTTCCCCGACCCGACCATCAACACTTACAGCCTGTTCGCCCAGGATCAGATCAGCTGGAACAACTGGACCTTCCTGCCGGGTCTGCGCTACGACTACACCCAGCTCAAGCCGCACATCACGCAGGAATTCCTCAACACCGTGGCCGCCGATGGCCAGGGCACCGTCAGCGACAAGAACAAGACCTGGCACAAAGTCTCGCCAAAATTCGGCCTGACCTACGCCCTGACCGAGAACTACACCTGGTACGGTCAGTACGCCGAAGGTTTCCGCACCCCGACCGCGAAAGCGCTGTACGGCCGCTTCGAAAACGCCACCACCGGCTACAACGTCGCACCGAATCCGGACCTTGAACCGGAGAAAAGCAAAAGTTATGAAACCGGTCTGCGCGGCAACTTCGAGCAAGGCTCGTTCGACGTGGCGGTGTTCTATAACAAGTACCGCGACTTCATCAATGAAGACGCCGTCACCCCTGGCTACGATGAGCTGACCTTCCAGTCGAGCAACATCAAGCACGCCACCATCAAGGGTGCGGAAGTCAAAGGTCGTCTGAATCTCGATGCCTTCGGCGCGCCGCAAGGCCTCTATACCCAAGGCTCGATTGCCTACGCCTACGGTCGCAACAACGACACCGGCGAACCGCTCAACAGCGTCAACCCGCTGACCGGCGTGTTCGGTCTGGGTTACGACCAGGACAACTACGGCGGTTTGCTGAGCTGGACCGTAGTGAAGAAAAAGGATCGCGTCGACGACAGCAACTTCAAGTCGCCGGACGGCGTCAGCAGCCAGTTCAAAACCCCGGGCTTCGGCATTCTTGATCTGGCCGGTTATTACAAAGTCACCGATGACGTCACGGTCAGCGGCGGCATCTACAACCTGACCGACAAGAAGTACTGGCTGTGGGACGACGTGCGCGGTTACGACAGCGTCGGCGAAGCCTCGGTGACGCAGCCGGCCAACCTCGATCGCCTGACCCAACCGGGCCGCAACTTCGCGATCAACCTGATCTGGGACATCTGATCCGACTGACCTCACGGCGCGCGTTCACACGATGCGCGCCGTGAGGTTTTTTTACGCTCGGGCGCCTGCTGGTTCGTCTCGTTAGCAAGCGCTTCTTTTTCTCAAGGACTTCCCATGACCACTCAAGACACCGCACAACGCCCTGCCCTGCGTTCGCAACGCTTGAACCAGATCACCCATGAGCCGCACACAAAACTCGATGCGCTGGTGAAGGCTCACGCACCGTTCGAGACCCGCGCCAACTTCGCCCGTTTCGTGGTCGCGCAGTACCTGTTCCAGTCGGAACTGGTCGACCTCTATAACAACGCCGAATTGACTGCGATCGTTCCGGATCTGCCGGCCCGTTGCCGTGCCGAAGCGGCCAAGGCTGACCTCGCCGATCTCGACACCGAAGTGCCGGCAGCGGTCGCTGGCGCAGTGAAAAATCCGAGCAGGGCCCGCGCGCTGGGCTGGATCTTCGTCTCCGAAGGTTCGAAGCTTGGTGCTGCGTTTCTGATCAAACGCGCCGTGGCCCTGGAGCTGAGCGAAACCTTCGGCGCCCGTCACTTGGGTGAGCCGGAAGGTGGCCGTGCTGAAGGCTGGAAGAGCTTCGTGCGCACGCTTGATGCGCTGCAGTTCACTGCCGAGGAAGAGGCTGAAGTGGAGCAAGGCGCGATCGATGCGTTCAACCGCTTCACCGTGCTGCTGGAACAAGCTTACGCCACCGAAGCTGAGCCGGCCTGACACAGCACTGACTCCTTGTGGGAGCGAGCCTGCTCGCGAAGACGGCAGCACATTCAACATTAATGTGACTGATCCACCGCTTTCTCGAGCAGGCTAGCTCCCACATGGGAACTGCAACAACCTGTAAGATCTCCATTCCGCTTCAGAAGCCACCGCTGACCTCATGCCCCAGCCAGCCTCCTCAAAACTCGCCCGTCTGATGTTTGGCCTGCTGGCCTACGTCAGCCTCGGCATTGGCCTGATCGCCATCGTCGTGCCCGGTTTGCCGACCACCGAGTTCATCCTACTGGCTGCCTGGGCCGCAACCCGCAGCTCGCCGCGCTTGAGTGCCTGGCTGGAAAACCATCGGTTGTTCGGGCCGATTCTGAGCAACTGGCGCAACGGCAAGATCATTGCGCGCAAGGCCAAGGTCAGCGCAACGGTGAGCATGTTGCTGTGCGCCACGCTGATGCTGGTGATGCTCGATCACGGCTGGCCGATCTACCTGGCGATTGCCGGGATGAGCTTGGGCAATCTGTGGATCTGGTCGCGTCCCGAATCACTGCCAAAAACCGTTTGACCCATTACCCAGACCCGCACATGGCCGGACACGCGCCGTTCATATCCTTGAAACATCCCTGTAATTTTCCCCTTTTTCAGCACTTTCCCCTGCGCAAACGTTTAGCGCTGACCGTCCGTCGGCAGCCCGCTCATGCGCTGTCGTTCCACGCCGATGAGCATTGAATGGCGCTGAATGGATTTGGCCGGGTACCTCATACCCGCATGCCACCCGTCTATTCATTCGCGAGATCGCCCCATGTTCGACTCTCTGTCCATTCGCCTGAAAATCGTTCTGCTCTCCGGCCTGTGCCTGCTCGGTGTGGTCGCGCTGATCGT
Organism: Pseudomonas sp. WC2; assembly: GCF_050586545.1. NCBI lineage: Bacteria > Pseudomonadati > Pseudomonadota > Gammaproteobacteria > Pseudomonadales > Pseudomonadaceae > Pseudomonas > Pseudomonas sp. WC2. Next base: position 106,578 of record NZ_JBOBDR010000016.1, read on the forward strand.
TGGCATGAACATCTACCAGACCAATCAGAACGACGAACTGGTCAGCGCGTCCAGCAACAAACTGCTCACCGCCAGTGTGCAAAACCTGCTGCAAGCCAAAGCCGCCGAACAAGCGGTGCGGGTGCAGAAGACCTTCGGCGAAAGCCTGACGGTGATCACTGCCGTAGCGGATCAGATCAAGGACATGCGGGTGATGGCTGCCAGGCGTTCGCTGGACGCGGGCGCCTTGCGGGAAGAGTTGAACCTGAGCCTGAAAACCGCGTTCGAGCGCAACGACAAAGTGCTGGGCATCTGGCTCGCTTTCGAACCCAACGGTCTCGACGGCAAGGACAGCGAGTTCGCCAATGACGCCGCGCGTCAGTCCAACGAAGCCGGACGCTTCGCCACCTACTGGAGCCGCGCCGCCGGTGCCTCGCTGAACACGATCATGGTCGAAGAAGACCTGACCAAAACCACCCTCAGTGTCAGCGGCACGCCTTACAACAGTTGGTACACCTGCCCTCGCGACAACAAGCGCACCTGCCTGCTCGATCCGTATGCCGACACGGTCGGGGGCAAGGAAATGCTCATGACGACCATTTCCGTGCCCTTGATCGTCGACGGTAAAGCCATCGGTGTGGTCGGTGTCGACATTGCTCTCGATGCCCTGCAAGCGGCGGCCGTCGAGTCGCAACGCAACCTCTTCAATAATGCCGGGCACATGTTGATCGTCTCCGGCAGCGGCGTGCTCGGAGCCGACAGCTCGGACGCGGCCAAGGTCGGCAAAAAGATCAACGACACCCTCGGCGCCGATGGCCAGGACGTGCTGCAACTGCTCGCCTCCGGCACCCCGAAAATCCTCGAACAGGGTGACCTGATCCGTGCGGTGTACCCGGTCGATCCGATTGGTAACTCGCGCGCCTGGGGCGTGGTCATCGACTTGCCGAAACACGTGCTGCTGGCCGACTCGGTCAAGCTGCAAGCGGTGCTGGATGATGCGCAGGAAACCGGCGTGATCACCGCGCTGCTGGTGGCCGTGGTTGCCGGTCTGGTCGGCCTGCTGCTGATCTGGCTCACCGCGTCCGGCGTGACCCGCCCGATCAACAGCGTCGCCGAGATGCTGAAGAACATCGCCAGCGGCGAAGGCGACCTGACCCAGCGTCTGAACTACAGCAAAAAGGATGAACTGGGCGAACTGGTGAACTGGTTCAACCGCTTCCTCGACAAGCTGCAACCGACCATCGCCCAGATCAAACAGAGCATCACCGAAGCGCGCGGCACCGCCGACCAGTCTTCGGAAATCGCCCGCCAGACCAGCGAAGGCATGCAGGTGCAGTTCCGCGAAATCGACCAGGTCGCCACCGCCTCCAACGAAATGAGCGCCACCGCCCACGACGTCGCCAACAGCGCGTCGAACGCGGCCAACGCCGCCAAAGGTGCCGACCAGTCGGCCAAGGACGGCATGTCGATCATCGAGCGCAGCACCCGCGACATCAATCAACTGGCCGATGAAGTCAGCAAAGCGGTGACCGAAGTTGAAGCGCTGGCGGTCAACAGCGAGCAGATCGGTTCGGTACTGGAAGTGATCCGCAGCATTGCCGAACAGACCAACCTGCTGGCGCTCAACGCAGCGATTGAAGCGGCGCGTGCCGGTGAGAGCGGGCGTGGGTTTGCCGTGGTTGCTGACGAGGTGCGTAACCTCGCCAAGCGTACGCAGGATTCGGTGGAAGAAATTCGCGTGGTGATCGAGCGCATTCAGACCGGCACCCGTGGCGTGGTCGCGACCATGCATTCGAGCCAGACCCAGGCGCACAACAACGCCGGGCAGATTCGGCAGGCGGTCGATGCGCTGGGCAAGATCAGCGACGCGGTGACGGTGATCAGCGACATGAACCTGCAGATTGCCAGCGCGGCTGAGCAGCAGAGTGCGGTGGCTGAAGAAGTGAACCGTAACGTTTCGGCCATCCGTACCGTGACTGAAACCCTGACCGAGCAAGCCACTGAATCGGCGGCGATCAGCAGCCAGCTCAATGCGTTGGCCAGTCAGCAGATGAAATTGATGGATCAGTTCCGGGTCTGACTCCGCGAGAGATCGTTCCCACGCTCTGCGTGGAAATGCAGCCCGGGACGCTCCGCGTCCCAATCGGAAACTGGAACGCGGAGCGTCCCTTGATGCATTCCCACGCGGAGCGTGGGAACGATCCTCCTCGTGCTTTTTTGCACTATCATCGCCCTCTCGCTCCGGAGGGCCTTCGATGACTGATGTACTCACGTCCATTCAAGCCGCACTCGGCTTGCCCCGCACGCCGATTGCTTTCACCGCCAGCGGCGCCCTGCCCTCGGCGTTCGCCGTGACTGAGCTTGCCTGCGCGAGCATGGCCGCTGCCGGTCAGGCGGTCAGCGAGTTGATCCGCCAGCAAACCGGCTATCTGCCTGAAGTGGAAGTTGACCGTCGTCTGGCCTCGTTCTGGTTCTCCACCTCGCTGCGCCCCATCGGTTGGCAAGTGCCACCGTTGTGGGATCCGGTCGCCGGTGACTATCAAACCCGCGACGGCTGGATCCGCCTGCACACCAACGCCCCGCATCACCGCGCCGCCGCTGAACGTGTGCTCGGTGCCTGCACAGACCGCGGGCAAATGGCGGCGAAGGTTGCGCAATGGATGAGCACGGATCTGGAGCACGCGGTGGTCGAGGCCAAGGGCTGTGCCGCCGAGATGCGCAGTTGGGCACAGTGGCAAGATCATCCGCAAGGCTTGGCAGTGAATGCCGAGCCGCTGGTGCATTTTCTCGATTCGCCGGATGAAAACGCCCAACCGTGGCAAGGCTCAGTCGAGAGACCGTTGGCGGGGATCAAGGTGCTGGACCTGACGCGCGTACTCGCCGGCCCCACCGCCAGCCGTTTTCTCGCCGGGCTCGGCGCTGATGTTTTGCGCATCGACCCGCCGACCTGGAACGAGCCCGGTGTCGTGCCGGAAATGACCCTCGGCAAACGCTGCGCACGGCTGGATCTGCATGATCCGGCGGATCGTGCGGTGTTCGAAAACCTGCTCAAGCAAGCCGATATGCTGTTGCACGGCTACCGCGCCGACGCACTGGAACATCTCGGTTTCGGCCTCGAACGCCGCAGGCAACTGGCGCCGGGCCTGATCGACGTCAGCCTCAACGCCTACGGCTGGAGCGGCCCATGGCAGAACCGCCGAGGTTTCGACAGTCTGGTGCAGATGAGCAGCGGCATTGCCGAGGCCGGGCAGCGCTGGAAGCATGCCGATAAACCAACGCCGCTGCCGGTGCAGGCGCTGGATCATGCAACGGGGTATTTGATGGCGGCGAGTGCGCTCAAGTTGCTGGCGGCGCGCTTGAGGAGTGGTCGCGGCGGTTCGGCGCGTCTGTCGCTGGCGCGTACGGCGAAGTTGTTGATTGAGTCTGGCCCGGGGACAACCGAAGCCCTGCGCGCGGAAGATGAACAGGATCAACAGTTGTCGCTGGAGCAGACCCCATGGGGCCCGGCGCATCGTTTACAGGCGCCAGTGAAGATCAGCGGCACAGCGTTGCAGTGGACATTGCCGGCCACCGATCTGGGTTCACACCCGCCACAGTGGTGAATCCAAAACCGCTATCGCCAGCAGGGCTGGCTCCCACACTGGCGGTGTGTCGCTCATAAATCCTGTGGAGCCTGCCCTGAAAGGGATAACTTCCACGGGGGATCCGCGTCATTCACAAAATCCCCTGTGGGAGCCAGCCCTGCTAGCGATAGGGCCAGTTCTGCCAACACAACATCCGGATCAGTCAGCCTGACTCAAGGACGGCCAGCCTCACAACGACAGCACCCCACTGTACAACCCGTATGCCGCCAGCCCTGCGCCGATGATCACGCAGGTGAAAATGCCTTTCTCTATGGGGGTGAACAACGGCTCGCCGGCCTCATGTTTGGCCTTGGCAAACAGAATCACCCCCGGCGCATACAAGAGCGCCGACAGCAGCAAATACTTCACCCCGCCGGCGTACAACAGCCACACCGCGTAGACGAGAGCAATGCCGCCGATGAGCAGATCCTTGGTGCGTTCGGCCGAGGCGTGTTCATAGGTTTCGCCGCGCCCACTGAGCAGCACCGCGTACGCCGCCGACCACAGGTACGGCACCAGAATCATCGACGAAGCCAGGTAAATCAGGCTGGTGTAAGTCCCCGCCGAAAACAGCGTGATCAGCAGGAAAATCTGGATCATCGCGTTGGTCAGCCACAACGCGTTGACCGGCACATGGTTCTTGTTTTCCTTGGTCAGGAACGCCGGCATGGTCTTGTCCTTGGCCGTGGCGAAAAGAATCTCCGCACACAGCAGCGCCCACGACAGCAAGGCGCCGAGCAGGGAAATCGCCAGACCAATGCTGATCAGCAACGCGCCCCACGGCCCGACGATGTGCTCAAGCACCGCCGCCAGCGACGGGTTCTGCAGATTCGCCAGTTCCGGCTGGCTCATGATCCCCAGCGACAGCACGTTAACCAGCACCAGCAACGCCAGCACGCCGACAAATCCGATCACCGTGGCGCGCCCGACGTCGCTGCGTTTCTCCGCCCGCGCCGAGTACACGCTGGCGCCTTCGATGCCGATGAACACGAACACCGTGACCAGCATCATGTTGCGCACCTGATCCATCACCCCGCCGAAATTCGGGTTGCTGGTGCCCCAGATGTCGCGGGTAAAAATGTCAGCCTTGAACGCCACCGCCGCGATGACGATGAACATGATCAGCGGCACGACCTTGGCCACGGTGGTCAATTGATTGATCAGCGCCGCCTCTTTGATCCCGCGCATCACCAGAAAATGCACGGCCCACAGCAGCACCGACGCGCAGCCGATGGCAATCGGCGTGTTGCCCTGACCAAAGACCGGAAAGAAATACCCGAGGGTGCTGAACAGCAGGACGAAATAGCCAACGTTGCCCAGCCACGCGCTGATCCAGTAACCCCACGCCGATGAAAACCCCATGTAATCGCCAAACCCGGCCTTGGCGTAGGCATACACGCCGGAGTCCAGTTCCGGTTTGCGATTGGCTAGGGTCTGAAAGACGAAGGCCAGGGTCAGCATGCCGATCGCCGTGATGCCCCAACCGATCAGGATCGCCCCGGCATCGGCCCGCGCCGCCATGTTCTGCGGCAGCGAAAAAATCCCCCCGCCAATCATCGACCCCACCACCAGGGCGATCAACGCACCAAGGCGCAGCTTTTGCGTCGGTTGCGACATTCAAATCTCCTTGAAAAGTGTGACGATAGTCTATTTGTAACAACTATTAACTAAGTGGGTAGAGCTAGATGATGCTTATCAGACAAAGCAACTTAACCTCCACTTATATATAGCCGATGACGCTAACGCCTAGCACGCCAAGTCGGTTCTGTGCGCGAATCCTAATAAATCGATTCTGTACTGAAAACAGAGGCGGAAAATTTGCCAAAACCTGAAAAAGAACTAGCGTGATAATTCGAAAGTAATAATAGCCATTCCCAAGCACATCACCAGAAAGCCTCTAGGACGGGCATTACAGACGATAGCTTTATGCCTGCAGTGGTTTCCTAAGTCATTCATTAACAATGGAATGTGGCCATGCACTGATCTACGTCAGCTGTTTGAACAGACAACAGAACTACGCTGTGATCTCTTCTCTCCTGCAATGGAGTCATGCAATGTCTGAAGCTCCCGGAAAACTAAGACTAGGTGCACTGGTCGCGTTGGTAGTCGGCTCGATGATCGGTGGCGGGATATTCTCTTTGCCACAAAACATGGCCGCCAGCGCCGACGTCGGTGCGGTACTCATCGGTTGGGCCATCACCGCTGTCGGCATGCTCACCCTCGCGTTCGTCTTCCAAACCCTCGCCAATCGCAAGCCTGACCTGGACGGCGGTGTCTACGCCTACGCCAAGGCCGGATTCGGCGATTACATGGGTTTCTCGTCCGCCTGGGGTTACTGGATCAGTGCCTGGCTGGGCAACGTCGGTTACTTCGTTCTGCTGTTCAGCACCCTCGGTTACTTCTTCCCGGTATTCGGTGAAGGCAACACGGTTGCGGCGGTGATCGGCGCGTCGGTGCTGCTGTGGGCCGTGCACTTTCTGGTGCTGCGCGGGATCAAGGAAGCGGCGTTCATCAACCTCGTGACTACCGTCGCCAAGGTCGTACCGCTGGTGCTGTTCGTGTTGATCGCGATCTTCGCTTTCAAACTGGACATCTTCACCGCTGACATCTGGGGTGTGAAAAACCCGGATCTGGGCAGCGTGATGAACCAGGTGCGCAACATGATGCTGGTCACCGTGTGGGTGTTCATCGGCATCGAGGGCGCGAGCATCTTCTCCGCCCGCGCCGAAAAACGCTCGGACGTCGGTAAAGCCACCGTGATCGGCTTCATCACCGTGCTGTTGTTCCTGGTGCTGGTGAACGTGCTGTCGCTGGGCATCATGACTCAGCCGGAACTGGCGAAACTGCAGAACCCGTCGATGGCCGCCGTGCTTGAGCACGTGGTCGGACACTGGGGCGCGGTGCTGATCAGTGTCGGTCTGATCATCTCGCTGCTGGGCGCACTGCTGTCGTGGGTGCTGCTGTGTGCGGAGATCATGTTCGCCGCCGCCAAAGACCACACCATGCCGGAGTTCCTGCGCAAGGAAAACGCCAACCACGTCCCGGTCAACGCTCTGTGGCTGACCAACGCGATGGTGCAGATTTTCCTGATCATCACGCTGTTTTCGGCCAGCACTTACCTGTCGCTGATCTACCTCGCCACGTCGATGATTCTGGTGCCCTACCTGTGGTCGGCGGCCTATGCCCTGCTGCTGGCGGTGCGCGGCGAAACCTACGAAGGCTTTGCGGCGGAACGGCGCAAGGATCTGATTATCGGCGGCATCGCGCTGATCTACGCGGTGTGGCTGCTGTATGCCGGCGGGGTCAAGTACTTGCTGCTCTCGGCCCTGCTCTACGCACCTGGCGCGATCCTGTTCGCCAAAGCCAAGCTGGAACTCAAACAACCGATTTTCACTCACGTCGAGAAGCTGCTTTTCGCCGCAGTGGTCGTGGGCGCCCTGGTGGCTGCCTACGGTCTCTACGACGGCTTCCTGACTCTGTAACCCCTGATTGTTTTGTTATCTGGAGGATCTGAAATGACCACGGAAAAAGTTAAGTACGGCGTACATTCCGAAGCCGGCAAACTGCGCAAAGTCATGGTGTGCTCCCCAGGTCTGGCCCATCAGCGGCTGACCCCGAACAACTGCGACGAGCTGCTGTTCGACGACGTGCTGTGGGTGGCCCAGGCCAAGCGCGACCACTTCGATTTCGTCACCAAGATGCGCGAGCGCGGCATCGATGTGCTGGAAATGCACAACCTGCTGACCGACATCGTCGCCATCCCGGAAGCACTGGACTGGATTCTCGAGCGCAAGGTCACCGCCGACTCGGTGGGCCTGGGCCTGATCAGCGAAGTGAAGTCCTGGCTGAAAAGCCTCGAGCCACGGCACATCGCCGAATTCCTGATTGGCGGTGTGTCCGCCGATGACCTGCCGGACAGCTTTGGTGGCAAGACCATCCAGATGTTCCGCGACTTCCTCGGCCACTCCAGCTTCATTCTGCCGCCGCTACCGAACACCCAGTTCACCCGCGACACCACTTGCTGGATCTACGGTGGCGTGACGCTGAACCCGATGTACTGGCCAGCGCGCCGTCAGGAAACCCTGCTGACCACCGCCATCTACAAATTCCATCCACAGTTCACCAACGCCGAATTCGAAATCTGGTACGGCGACCCGGACAAGGATCACGGCAGCTCCACCCTTGAAGGCGGCGACGTCATGCCAATCGGCAACGGCGTGGTGTTGATCGGTATGGGCGAACGCTCGTCCCGTCAGGCCATCGGCCAACTGGCGCTGAACCTGTTCAAGAACAAAGCCGTGGAAAAAGTCATCGTCGCCGGCCTGCCGAAATCCCGCGCGGCGATGCACCTCGACACCGTGTTCAGCTTCTGCGACCGCGACCTGGTGACGATTTTCCCGGAAGTGGTCAATCAGATCGTCGCCTTCACTCTGCGCCCAGACGAAAGCAAACAGGGCGGCATCGACATCCGCCGCGAAGAAGGCAGCTTCCTCGACACCGTAGCCAAGGCCCTCAATCTGCAAGCGCTGCGCGTGGTGGAAACCGGTGGCAACAGCTTCGCCGCCGAACGCGAGCAATGGGACGACGGCAACAACGTGGTGGCTGTGGAGCCGGGCGTGGTCATCGGCTACGACCGCAACACCTACACCAACACCCTGCTGCGCAAGGCAGGCGTGGAAGTCATCACCATCAGCGCCGGTGAACTGGGCCGTGGCCGTGGCGGTGGCCACTGCATGACCTGCCCAATCGTGCGCGACGCAATCGATTACTAAACCTCTGAGCCCTGGCCGGCACTTACAACGTGCGGCCAGGGGGATAACCGACACCGAAGGAGATCCATCATGGCTTTTAACATTCACAACCGTAACCTGCTCAGCCTGGAACACCACACCCCACGTGAGCTGCGTTACCTGCTCGACCTGTCCCGCGATCTGAAACGCGCCAAGTACACCGGCACCGAGCAGCAGCACCTGAAAGGCAACAACATCGCCCTGATCTTCGAAAAAACCTCGACCCGTACCCGTTGCGCCTTCGAAGTGGCGGCGTATGACCAAGGCGCCAACGTCACCTACATCGACCCGAACTCCTCGCAAATCGGCCACAAGGAAAGCATGAAAGACACGGCCCGCGTGCTGGGCCGCATGTACGACGCCATCGAATACCGTGGCTTCAAACAGGAAATCGTCGAAGAGCTGGCCAAGTTCGCTGGCGTACCGGTGTTCAACGGCCTGACCGACGAATATCACCCGACGCAAATGATCGCCGACGTGCTGACCATGCGTGAACACGCCGACAAGCCGATCCATGAAATCAGCTACGCCTACCTCGGCGATGCGCGCAACAACATGGGTAACTCGTTGCTGCTCATCGGCGCCAAACTCGGCATGGACGTGCGCATCTGTGCGCCGAAAGCGCTGTGGCCGCATGACGATCTGGTCGAGCGCTGCAACAAGTACGCGGAAGAAAGCGGTGCGCGCATCACCCTGACCGAAGACCCGAAAGCGGCGGTCAAAGGCGTCGACTTCATTCACACCGACGTCTGGGTATCGATGGGCGAACCGGTGGAAGCCTGGGCCGAGCGTATCCAGCAATTGCTGCCGTATCAGGTCAACGCCGAGCTGATGAAAGCCACCGGCAACCCGCGCACCAAGTTCATGCACTGCCTGCCGGCGTTCCACAACAGCGATACCAAGGTCGGCAAACAGATCGCCGAGCAGTATCCGCACCTGAAAAACGGCATCGAAGTGACCGACGACGTGTTCGAGTCGCCCGCCTGCATCGCCTTCGAGCAAGCGGAAAACCGTATGCACACAATCAAGGCGATTCTGGTCTCGACCCTGGCTGATCTGTAACCACTGCTTATCCATGATCGTTCCCACGCTCCCGCGTGGGAATGCATCCCGTGACGCTCTGCGTCACAGCGGACGCGGAGCGTCCGTGGCGGCATTCCCACGCAGAGCGTGGGAACGATCACTACGAAAAGGACATGCACCATGCGTATCGTCGTAGCTCTGGGCGGTAACGCCCTGCTCCGCCGTGGTGAACCGATGACCGCTGACAATCAGCGCGCCAACATCCGCATCGCCACCGAGCAAATCGCCAAAATCCATGCCGGCAACCAACTGGTCATCGCCCACGGCAATGGCCCGCAAGTCGGCCTGCTGTCGCTGCAAGCGGCGGCTTACACCTCCGTCACCCCTTACCCGCTGGACGTGCTCGGTGCCGAAACCGAGGGCATGATCGGCTACATCATCGAACAGGAACTGGGCAACCTGCTCGACTTCGAAGTGCCGTTCGCCACCCTGCTGACCCAGGTTGAAGTCGACGCCAACGACCCCGCGTTCAAGAACCCGACCAAACCGATCGGCCCGGTTTACGACAAGGCCGAAGCAGAAAAACTCGCCGCAGAAAAAGGCTGGGCGATTGCCCCGGACGGCGACAAATTCCGCCGCGTAGTCGCCAGTCCACGACCAAAACGCATCTTCGAAATCCGCCCGATCAAGTGGTTGCTGGACAAGGGCAGCATCGTGATTTGCGCCGGTGGCGGCGGCATTCCGACCATGTACGACGAGAACCGCAATCTCAAAGGCATCGAGGCGGTGATTGACAAGGATCTGTGCTCCTCGCTGCTCGCCGAGCAACTGGAAGCGGATCTGCTGGTGATCGCCACGGACGTCAACGCGGCGTTCATCGACTACGGCAAACCGACGCAGAAAGGCATCGCCGAAGCGCACCCGGACGAACTCGAACGCCTCGGTTTCGCCGCCGGTTCGATGGGGCCGAAGGTGCAGGCAGCCTGCGAATTTGCGCGCCATACTGGCAAGGTCGCGGTGATCGGGTCGCTGGCGGACATCGAAGCGATTGTCCAAGGCACCGCCGGCACACGGGTGACCACCGCGAAGCCGGGCATCACTTACCGATAATCAGAAACTCCGGGGGCAGACCCAGGGTCTGCCCTTCTCCCATGCCTTGAAAGGAGTAAACCATGGCCCAGTTTGAACCCGGTCATTTGCATATCGAGCGGCACGCGTTGACCGACGATGACGTCAATTACAACGTGCACCTCGACTATGAAGTGTTCACCGATCCGCAGAAAGGCAAAGGGATACAGTTCACCCTGCACGGCAGCATGCAAGGCAAGGACATGAAGGAAACGTTTTTCCTGCCCAAGGAAGAGGCCTACAACTTCGCCCGCGACGTGACCCGGATCGCGGAGAAGTACGGAATTCCCAAGACGCACAGCCAGATCGGCTCGGTGCACAAGCACTACGACCTGATGTTTGAAGACATTCGGCAGAAGTTGAATATGCAATCCGGGGATCCGGTCAATCCCGAGCATTTCGAATAACCTGGATTTTTCACATCGATCGTTCCCACGCTCTGCGTGGGAATGCCGCCACGGACGCTCCGCGTCCGCTGTGACGCAGAGCGTCACGGGATGCATTCCCACGCGGAGCATGGGAACGATCAGCGCAGGACACAGATTTCACCATTAGCCCGCCCCAAGGCATACTTGCCACCCTCCGCTCTGCAGATCACTGAACCGCCCCATGCGTATCCACGTCAGCTTCATCGACCGCGTCGGCATTACCCAGGAAGTCCTGGCTATCCTCGGTGGGCGCAATCTCAATCTGGATGCGGTGGAGATGATCCCGCCGAACGTCTACATCGACGCGCCGACACTGAGCCCGCAAGTGCTCGAAGAACTGAAAGACGCGTTGTTTCGCGTGCTCGGCGTGGAAGCAGTGACCGTGGTCGACATCCTTCCCGGCCAGCGTCGGCATTTGCAGCTCGATGCATTGCTCGCGGCGATGACCGATCCTGTTTTGGCGCTGGACAGCGCCGGCAAGGTGCTGCTGGCCAACCCGGCGTTGATCGCGTTGTACGGTCGTGAGCCGGCCGGTGAAAGCGTCGCTGAACTGTTCAACGATCCCGGCTTGCTCGACACCTTGCTCGAACACGGCTTTCGTTTGCCACTGCGCGAGATCACCGTCAACGGCCAGACCTTACTGCTCGACGCTACGCCGATCACTGACGCAGGCGCCCTGCTGACCTTGTACCAACCGAACCGCATCGGCGAACAACTCTCGGCGCTGCACCACGACCATGCCGAAGGCTTCGACGCGCTGCTCGGCGAGTCCCCGGCGATCCGCACCCTCAAGGCGCGCGCGCAACGGGTTGCCGCTCTCGATGCGCCGCTGTTGATTCAAGGCGAAACCGGCACCGGCAAAGAACTCGTCGCCCGTGCCTGCCACGCGATCAGCACGCGACACAGTGCACCGTTTTTGGCGCTCAACTGCGCAGCGCTGCCGGAGAACCTCGCCGAGAGCGAGCTGTTCGGCTACGCCCCCGGGGCCTTCACCGGTGCGGCGCGCGGTGGCAAACCGGGGCTGATGGAACTGGCCAACCAGGGTACTGTTTTTCTTGATGAGATCGGCGAGATGTCGCCCTACTTGCAGGCCAAGTTGCTGCGCTTCTTGAACGACGGCAGCTTCCGCCGCGTGGGCGGTGATCGCGAAGTGAAGGTCAACGTGCGCATCCTCAGCGCGACCCACCGTGATCTGGAAAAAATGGTCAGCGAAGGCTTGTTCCGCGAAGACCTGTTCTACCGCCTCAATGTGCTCAACGTTGAAGTGCCGCCGCTGCGTGAACGCGGTCAGGACATTTTGCTGTTGGCACGCTACTTCATGCAGCAGGCTTGCGCGCAGATTCAGCGCCCGGTCTGCCGCCTCGCGCCCGGGACCTACCCGGCGCTGCTCGGCAACCGCTGGCCGGGCAACGTGCGGCAATTGCAAAACGTGATCTTCCGCGCGGCGGCGATTTGCGAGAGCAGCCTGGTGGATATTGGCGATCTCGACATCGCCGGCACTTCGGTGGCAAGGCAGACCGACAGCGATGTCGACAGCCTCGAACAAGCGGTCGAATCCTTCGAAAAAACGCTGCTGGAAAAACTCTACGTCAGCTATCCCTCGACCCGCCAACTGGCCAGCCGTCTGCAGACTTCGCACACCGCGATCGCCCATCGACTGCGCAAGTACGGCATTCCCAACAAGCCCTGAAAGCACCTCAAACCCTGTGGGAAATCCCTCCTTTGGGAGCGAGCCTGCTCGCGAAAGCGGTATATCAGCAGAATCATTGGTGACTGACACACCCTCTTCGCGAGCAGGCTCGCTCCCACAGGGATTACAGGGGGGATTCGAAATCCCTTCAAAAACGACCTCCACCTGTACTGAAAGCGCTACAGCGGAACGATATCGCTACACTCGCCTCCGGTCACTGCTGTGCAAGGCTTTGATCCCGTTCAGCTTTTTTCAATGCCCCATGCTGTAGCGATTTCGCTACACAGACAGTTAAACCACGTCCCAGGATTTACCTCAAGCCATTGATTTATAACAACAAATAAACCTTGGCCGCATTCTTGCTATTCATCCCCTCATAAATAAGGGCTCTCCCGCCCAAGCATTCCACCGCGTCCACCAGACGAGTCTGGCCCCCTGAGGAGTTTCCATGAGCGAGTTGCGTTTTACTGAAGATCACGAATGGCTGCGCACCGAAGCCGACGGCAGCGTTACTGTCGGCATCACCGCTTTCGCGCAGAACGCCTTGGGCGACGTGGTGTTCGTGCAACTGCCTGAGCTGCAGGCTTACGAAAAAGGCGCCGAAGCCGCCACCGTGGAATCGGTAAAAGCCGCCAGCGGCGTGTACATGCCGCTCGACGGCGACGTGCTGGCCGTCAACCCGGCGCTCGAAGACGCTCCGGAACTGGTCAACGAAGATCCACTGGGCGAAGGCTGGTTCTTCCGCTTCCAGCCAAGCGACGCCGCCGCTGTCGGCAAACTGCTCGATCAGGACGCGTACGACCGTCTGATCAAAGCCCAAGCCGAAGCCTGAGGAACACCGACATGACTCAAGTAAACCTTGGCACCGCCAACGAATTCATCGCCCGCCACATCGGCCCGCGCGCCGGTGACGAACAAGCCATGCTCAACAGCCTCGGCTTCGATTCGCTCGAAGCACTGAGCGCCAGCGTCATCCCGGAAAGCATCAAGGGCACCAGCGTGCTCGGCATGGACGACGGCCTCAGCGAAGCCGATGCTCTGGCGATGATCAAAGGCATCGCCGGCAAGAATCAGCTGTTCAAGACTTACATCGGCCAGGGCTACTACAACTGCCACACGCCGTCGCCGATCCTGCGTAACCTGCTGGAAAATCCGGCCTGGTACACCGCTTATACCCCGTATCAGCCAGAGATTTCCCAGGGCCGTCTCGAAGCGCTGCTGAACTTCCAGACCATGATCAGCGACCTTACTGGCCTGCCGATCGCTAACGCTTCCCTGCTCGACGAAGCCACCGCCGCTGCCGAAGCCATGACCTTCTGCAAACGCCTGAGCAAGAACAAGGGCAGCCACCAGTTCTTCGCCTCGATCCACAGCCACCCGCAAACCCTCGACGTGCTGCGCACCCGTGCCGAGCCGCTGGGCATCGACGTCGTCGTCGGCGACGAGCGTGAACTGACGGACGTGACGCCGTTCTTCGGCGCGCTGCTGCAATACCCGGCGAGCAACGGCGATGTATTCGACTACCGCGAGTTGACCGAGCGCTTCCACGCCGCCAACGCGCTGGTGGCCGTGGCCGCTGACCTGCTTGCCCTGACCCTGCTGACCGCTCCGGGCGAGTTCGGCGCTGACGTCGCCATCGGTTCGGCACAACGCTTCGGCGTGCCGCTGGGCTTCGGTGGCCCGCACGCGGCTTACTTCTCCACCAAAGATGCGTTCAAGCGCGACATGCCGGGCCGTCTGGTCGGGGTCTCGGTTGACCGCTTCGGCAAGCCGGCGCTGCGTCTGGCGATGCAAACCCGCGAGCAACACATCCGCCGCGAGAAGGCCACGTCGAACATCTGCACCGCACAGGTGCTGCTGGCCAACATCGCCAGCATGTACGCCGTCTACCACGGCCCGAAAGGCCTGACGCAGATCGCCAACCGCGTGCATCACCTGACCGCGATTCTGGCCAAGGGCCTGACCGCGCTGGGCGCTAACGTCGAACAAGCCAGCTTCTTCGACACCCTGACCGTGGCCACCGGCGCGCAAACCGCTGCACTGCACGACAAGGCGCACGCTGCGCAGATCAACCTGCGCGTGGTCGACGCTCAGCGTCTGGGCCTGTCGGTCGACGAAACCACCACCCAAGCGGACATCGAAACCCTGTGGAGCCTGTTTGCCGACGGCAAAGCCCTGCCGGACTTCGCTGCCCTCGCCGCCTCCGTGCAGAGCACCATTCCAGCCTCGCTGGTACGTCAGTCGCCGATCCTCAGCCACCCGGTGTTCAACCGTTATCACTCGGAAACCGAGCTGATGCGCTACCTGCGCAAACTGGCCGACAAGGATCTGGCACTGGATCGCACCATGATCCCGCTGGGCTCGTGCACCATGAAACTCAACGCCGCCAGCGAAATGATCCCGGTGACCTGGGCTGAATTCGGTGCGCTGCACCCGTTCGCCCCGGCCGCGCAAAGTGCCGGTTACCAGCAACTGACCGACGAACTGGAAGCGATGCTCTGCGCCGCCACCGGTTACGACGCGATCTCGCTGCAACCGAACGCCGGTTCGCAAGGTGAATACGCAGGCCTCTTGGCGATTCGTGCTTATCACCAGAGCCGTGGCGATGAGCGTCGCGACATCTGCCTGATCCCGTCGTCCGCCCACGGCACCAACCCGGCCACCGCCAACATGGCCGGCATGCGCGTGGTCGTGACCGCGTGCGATGCGCGCGGCAACGTCGACATCGAAGACCTGCGCGCCAAAGCCATCGAGCACCGCGAACACCTCGCCGCGCTGATGATCACTTACCCGTCGACCCACGGCGTGTTCGAAGAAGGCATCCGCGAAATCTGCGGGATCATTCATGACAACGGCGGCCAGGTGTATATCGACGGCGCCAACATGAACGCGATGGTCGGCCTCTGCGCACCGGGCAAGTTCGGCGGCGACGTCTCGCACCTGAACCTGCACAAAACCTTCTGCATCCCCCACGGCGGTGGCGGCCCGGGCGTCGGCCCGATCGGCGTCAAGTCGCACCTGACGCCGTTCCTGCCGGGCCATGGCCAGATGGAGCGTAAAGAAGGCGCGGTCTGCGCGGCACCGTTTGGCAGCGCGAGCATTTTGCCGATCACCTGGATGTACATTCGCATGATGGGCGGCGCCGGTCTGAAGCGCGCTTCGCAGTTGGCGATCCTCAATGCCAACTACATTTCCCGTCGTTTGGAAGAGCACTACCCCGTGCTGTACACCGGCAGCAACGGTCTGGTCGCGCACGAGTGCATTCTGGATCTGCGTCCACTGAAAGACAGCAGCGGCATCAGCGTTGATGACGTCGCCAAGCGCCTGATCGACTTCGGTTTCCACGCGCCGACCATGTCGTTCCCGGTCGCAGGCACGCTGATGATCGAGCCGACCGAAAGTGAATCCAAGGAAGAGCTGGACCGCTTCTGCGACGCCATGATCCGCATCCGCGAAGAAATCCGCGCGGTGGAAAACGGCACGCTGGACAAGGACGACAACCCGCTGAAAAACGCTCCACACACCGCCGCGGAACTGGTTGGCGAGTGGACGCACCCGTACAGCCGCGAGCAGGCCGTTTACCCGGTAGCGTCGCTGATCGAAGGCAAATACTGGCCACCGGTCGGTCGTGTCGACAACGTCTTCGGTGATCGCAACCTCGTCTGCGCCTGCCCGTCGATCGAAAGCTACGCTTAAGAGAAGCAGTTGTGAGCTTTGAGCTACAAGCTGCAAGTAAGGGCTGATCTGCTTTTTACTTGCGGCTTGTGTCTTGCTGCATGCACTGCGGCCTTATAGAAGCCGCAAGGAAACCCGATCCGCTTTTTTGTAGCTTGCAACTTGAAGCTCACAACTGCTCCGCAGGAGCCCCCCTCATGTCGTTAAGCGTGTTCGACCTGTTCAAGATTGGCATCGGCCCCTCCAGTTCCCACACCGTCGGCCCGATGCGTGCTGCTGCGCGTTTCGCCGAAGGTTTACGCCGTGAAAACCTGCTGACGGCCACCGCCAGCGTTCGCGTCGAGTTGTACGGTTCCCTCGGCGCCACTGGCAAAGGTCACGGCAGCGACAAAGCCGTGCTGCTCGGCCTCGAAGGCGAACACCCCGACACCGTCGATACCGAAACCGTTGCCGCACGCCTGCAAGAAATTCGTGGCAGCGGTCGCTTGAACCTGCTCGGTGAACACAGCATTGCGTTCAACGAGAAAGAACACCTGGCAATGATCCGCAAGCCGTTGGCCTATCACCCCAACGGCATGATTTTCCGCGCCTTCGACGCGGCGGGTCTGCAGATTCGCAGCCGCGAGTACTACTCGGTCGGTGGCGGTTTTGTCGTCGATGAAGATGCCGCCGGCGCCGACCGCATCGTTGAAGACGCCACACCGCTGACCTTTCCGTTCAAAAGTGCCAAGGACTTGCTCGGTCATTGCACCACCTACGGCCTGTCGATCAGTCAGGTGATGCTGACCAACGAAAGCGCCTGGCGCCCGGAAGCGGAAACCCGCGCCGGTCTGCTCAATATCTGGCAAGTGATGCAGGACTGCGTCGCTGCGGGATGCCGTAACGAAGGTATTTTGCCCGGTGGTTTGAAGGTCAAACGCCGAGCGGCAGCTTTGCATCGGCAACTGTGCAAGAACCCGGAATCAGCATTGCGCGATCCGTTGTCGGTGCTCGATTGGGTCAACCTGTATGCCTTGGCGGTCAACGAAGAAAACGCCAATGGCGGCCGCGTTGTCACCGCGCCCACCAACGGTGCGGCGGGGATCATTCCGGCGGTGCTGCATTACTACATGCGTTTTATCCCCGGCGCGAATGACGATGGCGTCGTGCGCTTTCTGCTAACGGCAGCCGCCATCGGCATTCTCTACAAGGAAAACGCCTCGATCTCCGGCGCCGAAGTCGGCTGTCAGGGCGAAGTCGGCGTGGCCTGTTCGATGGCGGCCGGCGCGTTGTGCGAAGTGCTCGGTGGCAGCGTCCAGCAAGTCGAGAACGCAGCGGAAATCGGCATGGAACACAACCTCGGCCTGACCTGCGACCCGATTGGCGGATTGGTGCAGGTGCCGTGCATCGAGCGCAATGCGATGGGCTCGGTGAAAGCCATCAACGCGGTGCGCATGGCCATGCGCGGCGACGGCCAGCATTTCGTCTCCCTCGACAAAGTCATCCGCACCATGCGCCAGACCGGCGCCGACATGAAAAGCAAATACAAAGAGACCGCCCGCGGCGGTCTGGCGGTCAACATTATCGAATGCTGAAACCTATTTAACTCCGCCTCCCTCAGGGAGACGATCGCATTTAGCCCCATCTCCCTCCGGGAGAGGGCTGGGGTGAGGGGTTCTTGATCTCGATCTTGCCTCCGATCCCCAAACTACATTTTCAAGGAGCCACGCATGTCCACCGAACAACTGTCGAAAACCCCGCTGCACGCTCTACACATCGAACTCGGCGCCCGCATGGTGCCGTTCGCCGGCTACGACATGCCGGTGCAATACCCGCTAGGCGTGATGAAAGAACACCAGCACACCCGTGAGCAGGCCGGGCTGTTCGATGTGTCGCACATGGGCCAGATTCGCCTGACCGGCGCCAACGCCGCCAAAGCGCTGGAAACGCTGGTGCCGGTGGACATCATCGACCTGCCGGTGGGCATGCAGCGTTACGCGATGTTCACCAACGAAACCGGCGGCATTCTCGATGACCTGATGGTTGCCAACCTGGGTAACGATGAACTGTTCCTGGTGGTCAACGCTGCGTGCAAGGATCAAGACCTGGCCCATCTGCAAAAACACATCGGCGAGCAGTGCACCATTACGGCGCTGTTCGAAGAGCGCGCACTGTTGGCATTGCAAGGTCCGGCGGCCGTTACCGTGCTGGCGCGTCTCGCGCCGGAAGTCGCGAAGATGACCTTCATGCAGTTCAGCCGCGTCTCGTTGCTGGGCGTGGATTGCTTCGTCAGCCGTTCGGGCTATACCGGTGAAGACGGTTTCGAAATCTCCGTGCCGGCCGCTGATGCGGAGAAACTTGCTCGCGCTCTGCTCGCTGAACCGGAAGTCCAGGCCATCGGCCTCGGTGCCCGCGACTCGCTGCGCCTGGAAGCCGGTCTGTGCCTGTATGGCCATGACATGAACACCGAGACCACACCGATCGAAGCCAGTCTGCTGTGGGCGATCTCCAAGCCACGCCGCGCTGACGGCGCACGCGCTGGGGGTTTCCCGGGTGCAGAACAGGTATTCGCCCAGCAACAGAATGGCGTCGCGCGCAAACGCGTCGGCCTGCTGCCGCAGGAACGTACCCCGGTGCGTGAAGGCGCAGAAATCGTCAATGAAGCCGGCGATATCATCGGCAGCGTATGCAGCGGCGGTTTCGGTCCGACCTTGGGCGGGCCTCTGGCGATGGGTTACCTGGACAGCACTTATGTCACTGTCGACACACCGGTTTGGGCAATCGTACGTGGGAAAAAGGTGCCAATGCTTGTAAGCAAAATGCCATTTGTTCCACAACGCTACTATCGCGGTTGATTGACTGTTTCTATAAGTAACGCGATTGCGTGACGCGTGCACTAATGTGTCACGCAATCGCCACAAAAAAGTGCATTTTCTAACAACCGATTCGAATATGAACTTTGCTTATAACGTTCGAAAACAATTGAACAAGCTAATCGTCTAAGCCCGCACTAGTGCACTGACTAACTGCCATCAAACACAGTAAAACCGGGGCCTTCGGGGGGCTTGTTTTTTCTCCCGTAGTTGGCGTAGAGTTTCCTCACTGTGTTTGCATGGGTCAGCTTGGAATCGTGACCTGGGCAGTAGCCTACAAGTTAGCTACATCCCGTTCGACGTCTTCTTACTCTCCTGCAACCAGCCCCAGTACTCTTTCATGTGAAGGAGACTGTCATTAATTTTTTGCGTCAAAGGAAATAAGAAATGGCTGAACGTCAGAGCGGTACCGTCAAGTGGTTTAACGACGAGAAAGGTTTTGGTTTTATCACTCCTGAAAGCGGTCCGGATCTGTTCGTGCATTTCCGCGCCATCCAGGGCAACGGCTTCAAAAGCCTGAAGGAAGGCCAGAAAGTGACTTTCGTTGCGGTGCAAGGCCAGAAAGGCATGCAGGCTGACGAAGTTCAAGCAGAAGGCTAATCTGCTGTTACGAAAAAGCCCCTGATATTGATATCAGGGGCTTTTTTGTGCGCGCGAATCCGTAAAATGGCGCTTCCATTTGCGTCCAGAGGCTGCCATGTCGAAAAACCTGCTCACGCCCCAAGGGGATTTCCCTCCCGTTGCTCTGGGTCGCCGCTTGGCCGCGATGTTCTATGACTTCTTGCTGTGCACCGCGCTGCTGATCGTCACCGGTTTCGTTTACAAGATGATCCAGGCAGCGATCATTGGCGAAGAGCGTCTGCGGGTGATGACGGATGCCGGGAAAATGGACGGCGATCCGCTGTATTCGACGGTGCTGCTGCTGGTGCTGTTTGCCTTCTTCGCCAAGTTCTGGACCCACGGCGGGCAGACACTGGGCATGCAGGTGTGGGGCATTCGTGTGCAGAACGCCAATGGCACGGCGATCAGCCTGTGGCAGGCCCTGCTGCGCTTTATGGTGTCGATCGCATCGTGGCTGTGCGTGGGGCTCGGATTCTTCTGGTCGCTGTACGACAAGCAGAAGCGCACGTGGCATGACATCTACTCCGATACTCGCGTCGTACGAGTCCCGAAGAAGACCAAATGATTTCCAGACGCCGAATACCACTGTGGGAGCGAGCTTGCTCGCGAAGGCGTTGTGTCAGTCAATTTCAATGGTGACTGATACACCGCTTTCGCCAGCAGGCTCGCTCCCACAGGATTTAAGCTGTTGCTGAGACCTTAAGCGTTACCAGCCAACTTCATCCGTGCAGCCTGGGTGAAATCCAGCATGCGCTTCAATGGCCGGATCGCCTGCGGAATCAACGCCGGATCAACGAAGATCTCGTTCGTCCCTTCCTTCAAGCTCTTGAGCGTGCGCTCAAGGGTGTTCATGGCCATCCACGGGCAATGTGCGCAACTGCGGCAGGCAGCGCCGTTACCGGCGGTTGGTGCTTCGATGAAGACCTTGTCCGGGCACAGCTGCTGCATCTTGTAGAAGATGCCGCGGTCGGTCGCAACGATCAGGGTCTTGTTCGGCAGGCTCTGCGCAGCAGCAATCAACTGGCTGGTGGAACCGACGGCGTCCGCCAGCTCTATCACCGACGTCGGCGACTCCGGGTGCACCAGAATCGCGGCATCCGGGTACAGCGCCTTCATGTCCTCAAGCTGCTTGGACTTGAACTCCTCGTGGACGATGCAGGCCCCGTCCCACAACAGCATGTCTGCGCCGGTCTTGCGCTGGATGTACGTCCCCAGATGCTTGTCCGGGCCCCAGATGATCGTTTCGCCGTTGTCCATCAGACTTTCGACGATCTCCAGTGCGCAGCTTGATGTCACCACCCAGTCGGCCCGAGCCTTAACGGCCGCAGATGTGTTGGCGTACACCACCACCGTGCGCTCCGGGTGTTGATCACAGAACGCCGAGAACTCGTCGACCGGGCAACCCAGATCCAGCGAGCAGGTCGCGTCGAGGGTCGGCATCAGCACGCGTTTTTCCGGGTTAAGAATCTTCGCGGTCTCGCCCATGAACTTCACACCGGCGACCACCACAGTCTTGGCCGGGTGGGCGTTGCCGAAGCGCGCCATTTCGAGGGAGTCGGAGACGCAACCGCCGGTTTCTTCGGCCAACGCCTGAATCACCGGGTCGCAATAAAAGTGGGCCACCAGCACCGCGTCCTGAGCTTTGAGCTCGGCGGCGATGGCGGCACGGTAATAAGCCTCTTCCTCAGCCGTCAGCGGTTTCGGCTGTTTGGCATCGAGGTGGGCTTGAACCAGAAGGCGTTCGGAAATCTGCGTCATGTTCGCAAGACCTGCAGGCGCGTTCGCGCGAAAGTCGAGTATACACCCGGCTCCGGACCGCTTGAGGGTACCGCCGGGAGAGTGAGTATTATCAGGCACGGACAGCATTGAAGCTGCGCAAGGCTACAGAATATCCCGTTGATACAAAAGATGATTCTGACTTGCGTCAGCGCCGCCGGTACTGAAATACCCGCCGCCGAATCGCAGGCAAAAAAAAACCCGGAAATCCTCACTTTCGTGGGCCTTCCGGATTTTCTAAACCGCCAAATATGGTGGGTCGTGTGGGATTCGAACCTACGACCAATTGGTTAAAAGCCAACTGCTCTACCAACTGAGCTAACGACCCGCTGTGTGGTGGCGCGTATAATACTGATTTTTAAGGACTATTCAACACCTTTTTGAAAAAAATCAAAAATAAGGTGTTGGGTCGTCCACACCAGCGGCTGCAAAGCCTTCTGCGCGCAGGCGGCAACTGTCGCATTTGGCGCACGCACGGCCATCATCGTCGGCCTGATAGCAGGAAACGGTCAGACCATAATCAACGCCCAGCTTCACGCCCGCCTGAACAATCTGCGCCTTGCTCAGGTTCTGCAGTGGCGCCTGAATACGGAAGCCGTTGCCTTCCACACCCGCCTTGGTCGCCAGATTGGCCATACGCTCAAAGGATTCGATGAACTCGGGACGGCAATCCGGGTAACCGGAATAGTCCACCGCGTTCACACCAATAAAGATGTCGCGTGCGCCGAGCACTTCCGCCCAACCCAAGGCCAATGACAGGAAAACCGTGTTACGCGCCGGTACGTAAGTCACCGGAATGCCTTCGCCGAGCTCTTCCGGAATGTCGATGCTGGTGTCAGTCAGGGCCGAGCCACCCATGCCGTTCAGATTGAGGCCAATCACCTTGTGCTCGACCACACCCAAATCGCGAGCGACGCGTGCAGCAGCGTGCAATTCAGCGTGGGAGCGCTGCCCGTAGTCGAAGCTCATGGTGTAGCAGGCGTAACCTTCAGCGCGGGCCATCGCTACGACGGTGGCCGAATCGAGGCCGCCAGACAGCAGGATTACCGCACGTTTTTCGTTAGTGTTCAGTTGTTCAGTCATATCAGCGCCCCGGCTCATCATTCCATAGATATTTATGCAGCTGCAGTTGCAACCGCACTGGTAGGTTGTCTGCCACCACCCAATCCGCCAGATCCCTGGGATTGAGGTCATGATGACTTGGGGAGAACAGCACTTCACCCGCACGTCGATCAAGCCCGTACTGGATCAGCTTCGACACCGCCCAGTCATAGTCTTCCCGCGAGCAGATGACAAACTTCACCTGATCATTCGGGGTCAGCAGTTCGATATTTTCGTAACGGTTGCGATGGGCTTCTTTCGAACCCGGCGTTTTCAGGTCGACGACGCGGCTGACGCGCGGATCCACAGCCGAGACGTCGAGGGCGCCGCTGGTTTCCAGCGAGACCTCATAACCGGCATCACACAACTGTTTAAGCAAAGGAATGGCATTCGGCTGTGCCAGCGGCTCGCCGCCAGTCACGCAGACGTAACGCGGACGAAATCCGGCCACTTGCTCAAGGATATCGTCGAGGGTGCGCACGGTACCGCCACTGAAGGCGTACGCGCTGTCGCAGTATTGGCAACGCAATGGGCAACCGGTCAGGCGCACAAAAACAGTGGGCAGCCCGGCAGTCCGCGTTTCCCCCTGCAACGAGTAGAAAACTTCGGTGATTCTCAATGTGTCTTGCATAGTCGCCACGGGCGTAACAGCTAAACAGGCTGTCCGCCTCCGTCAGGCACTTCAGGTAATCCCGCCAACGCGTAGACCACCAGAAGCGTGTTTCAGAAAAAGGGCGTGAATTCTAACGAAAAAACCCGCGACAAGCGCGGGTTTCTTCTAAACGGGTAAAGCAGGCTTACATGCGTTGCAGATCGCGTTGAGCCAACTGAGCAGCGGAGGTACCCGGATATTGGGCCACCACCTGTTGCAGAATGCCTTTTACCTTGTCGGTATGACCGAGGCGGCGCTCTACGTCAGCCAGCTTGTACAGCGAGTCCGGCACTTTGGCGTGCTTGGGATACAGCTGCGAAACCTTGGCAAAAGCCTGACCTGCACCTTGCAGATCGCCCTTGGCCAGGTTGACTTCGCCCAACCAGTACTGGGCGTTGCCCGCGTATTGGCTGTTCGGGTATTTGCGCAGGAACGCGGCGAAAGCCTGGCTGGCCTTGTCGAAATCCTTGGCTTTGATCAGGTCGAAAGCGGCATCGTAATACAGCTTTTCCTTGGCCGGATCACCCGGTTCGCTGCTTGCAGCAGGTGCCTGGGCAGCAGTAGCGGCCCCGGCGCCAGCGGCAGCACCGGCAGCAGCACTTGCATCGCCACCGGCAGAAGAATTCTCAGGAGTCGCGGCAGGTGCAGCACCGGATCCTATGCGCCGATCAAGATCCTGGTATCGCTCCAGGGATTCTTGTTTCATGCGCGCAACCTGATTCTGCAGTTCTTCAATCACACCTTGCTGGCGCGATATCTGATCCTGCATTTGTTGCAGTTGGTTGAACAGCATGCCTTGTGCCGAGGCAGGGGCCGAAGCCGCTCCCCCGGCATAGGCGCCGTTCGTACCGTAACCTGCAGGCGGATAACTGCTCCCGCTATTGTTATAACCGGAGTTGTCATCGACCACAGGAACCGCAGCCCACGCCGCAAGCGGCGCGAGGCTGAGAGCCAGAACAGTTACAGCACGACGGCACGTTCGCATATCGAATTACTTACGCAGTTCGACGCGACGGTTTTGAGCCCAGGACTGCTCGTCGTTGCCGGTAGCAACTGGACGCTCTTCGCCGTAGGAAACCAGTTCCAGCTGAGCTGGGGAAACACCTTGCAGTACCAGGTAGCGCTGAACGGCTTTCGCACGACGCTCGCCCAGTGCCATGTTGTACTCACGAGTACCACGTTCGTCGGTGTTGCCTTCCAGAACAACGCGAGCGCCGTTTGCTTTCAGGTCTTTGGCGTGAACGTCCAGAGCGCGCATGGCTTCTGGCTTCAGGTCCGAGCTGTCGTATTCGAAGTAGAAGGTGGTGATTGCGCGCAGAGCAGCTTCTTCGCTCAGGGAACCGTCAACGGCACCAGTGTTTGCGCCGTAACCAGCGTTTGGATCAACAGCGCCTTCACCGGCGTTGTCGCCGCCTTTGGACGAGCAACCTACAGCTACAGCCATGGCCAGAGCCAGCGCAGCAAATTTACCAAACTTCAGCATTTCCATCGTGAAACTCCTAATGAACCCCAGTGTGTTAAGTAAAACGTGTAGCGCCCGCTCACTTCAGGTAAGGGGACCAGGACGGTTCTCTGACTTCGCCTTGAGCGGTAGGAAGCGGGAGCCTAACGCGTCCATTAATGGACACGAGCATCAAGACTCCCCGGCCCTGTTGGCGGGTGGCGTAGATTACCATGGTGCCGTTGGGCGCAACAGTAGGCGACTCGTCCAGAGTGCTATCAGTGAGGATCTTTACACTCCCTCGCTGCAAATCCTGGGCTGCCACCTTGAAATTGGTGAAGCCATCCTGACGATGGATCATCACCAAAGTCTTTTCATCAGCCGAAAGTTTCGGGTTGGCGTTGTAGTTGCCAACGAACGTCACACGCTCGGCACCACCGCCACTGGCGCTGGTTTTGTAGATCTGCGGCTTGCCGCCACGGTCCGAGGTGAAGTAGATGGTCGAACCATCCTTGCCCCAGTACGGTTCGGTGTTGATGCCAGGGCCAGCAGTTACGCGGGTGATCTGACGCGAAGCCAGGTTCATCACGTAAATGTCCGGGTTACCGTCCTTCGACAGAACGAATGCCAGACGGTCACCATTCGGCGACCAGGCAGGCGCGCCGTTCAGGCCTTCGAAGTTGGTGATCTGCTCACGGCGACCGGTATCGATATTCTGCATGAAGATGCGCGGACGCTTCTGCTCGAACGACACATAGGCAATACGCTTGCCGTCCGGCGCGAAACGCGGCGACAGGATTGGCTCACGCGATTGCAGCAAGGTGACCGCGCGGGCACCGTCGTAGTCCGAACGCTGCAGGGTGTAACGGGTGTTCTTCTCGGAGAAGCGTTCAGCCGTCACGTACAACAGACGAGTCGAAAACGCACCTTCGATGCCGGTCAGTTTCTGGAACGACTGGTCGGCGATGAAGTGCGCCATGTCGCGCAGTTGCTCGGTAGTACCGGAAACGTTGCCGTCAGCCACTTTTTGTTCGGTGGCGACGTTGAACAGCGCCCATTGCACCTGCAGGCGACCGCCCGCTGGGGCAATGCTGCCGACCATCATGTACTGAGCACCCACCGTCTTCCAGTCACGGAAGATGATTTCGCTCGGCTGGCTTGGCTGGCTGATCATGTTTTGCTTTGGAATCGGCGAGTAGTAGCCCGAGTTACGCAAATCGTTACCAATGATTTCGGCCATGTCGTCCGGCAGCACGGCACCGCCCTGCATGCCGAACGGTACAACGGCGATCGGAGTAGCCCGATCGCTACCGCTGGTGACCAGAATGTTCTTTTCATCAGCCATCGCGATCCCTGCCATGCAGCAGATCACGACCAGCATTCCTCGAAGAAGGTTTCTCACAAGGCTAGATCCTCAGGTGTGAATGTCATCTTGAATGAACGATACGGAGCGAAATCGCTCGGCTTCATTCCCTGCATTTCTGTCAAACGTCCAATATTCTTCACTGCCGCGACTGCCGACGCATCGAACGGACCATCGCCGCTGGACTTGGACACGCTGACCGAAGTCACCGTACCGTCCGGCAACATGCCGATTTGCAACACGACCGTCATGCCTTTGCGTGCCGAAGGTGGACGAGCCCAACCTTCTGCAGCTCGCGCACGAATCAGGTCATCGAAACTGCCCGCGACTTCGTCACCCTGCTCATCTGCCAAGGCCTGCTGGCGCTGCGGCGTGTCGGAAAGCAGATCGGCCAAGGCCTGAGCCTTTTTGTCTTCGGTCGATTTACGTGCCGCATCCTGCGCTTTCTTCTTCGCAGCATCGGCAGCAGCTTTCTTCTTCGCTTCATCGGCGATTTTCTTCTTCGCCTCTTCAGCTTCAGCTTTCTTCTTGGCGTCTTCGGCGGCTTTCTTCTTCGCGTCTTCGACAATCTTCTTCTTGGCTTCTTCAGCGGCCTCTTTCTTGGCCTCTTCTTTAGCCTCTTCTTCGGCTTTCTTCTTGGCTATATCAGCCAATTGTTTCTCTTCGGCCTTCTTGGCTTCGGCTTTCTTCGCGTCGTCGGCTTTCTTGGCATCATCTGCCTTCTTCGCCTCGTCCGCTTTTTTCGCCTCATCGGCCTTCTTGGCTTCCTCGGCCTTTTGAGCCGCTTCTTCTTTCTTTTGTTCCGCAGCCTTCACCGCTTCCTGCTCGACCTTTTTCTGCTCCATCTGCTCGACTTCGGTCTGGCGCGCGGCGGATTTCTTCGCCTCACCCGCAATCTTCTGATTGGTCTGGGTGGTTGCCTGACTTTTCGATTTCAGTTGGTACAGGGTTGCCTGGACAATCGGCTTGGCCGGCGGCAGCTCCGGTGTGAAGGCGAAACTGACGAACAGCATGCCGAACACCAGCACGTGCAAGACGATCGCCCAGACACTAGGCCAGAAGAAGCTTTCCGAGGCGGACGGCTCTCTCTGTTGCTGCATCAGGGGGCCTCGGTAATCAAACCAACGTTACCGACCCCGGCTTTCTGCAACCCGCCCATCGCACCCATGACTGAACCGTAGTCGACAGTCTTGTCGCCACGGATGAAGACCTGGGTACGCTTGCCGCCTTCGGTGCCGGCGCGAATGATCTTGGTCACCGCATCAGTCATTTGTGGCAGGGTCATGGCCCTGTCCTGTTGCTTCTCGGTGTCGACTTCGCTGCCAAGGTTCCAGTAATAGGTCTTGTCAGCCTTGATCGAAATGGTCAGGACCTGGGTGTTGTTGTCCTGCGGCAAGGCTTCGCTGGAAACCTTGGGCAGATCAACTTTCACGCCCTGATTGAGCATCGGCGCGGTCACCATGAAAATGACCAGCAGTACCAACATCACGTCGATGTAAGGCACCACGTTCATCTCGGCGACCGGCTTGCGCTTTTTGCGAGCTCGAGCGATTAAAGCCATTGGAAAATACCTGCTTATTCTTCGCTGGTGTGCACTTTGCGGTGCAGGATCGCCTGGAATTCATCGGCGAAGGTGTAGTAGCGGCCCAGCAGGGTTTCGCTGCGAGCGGCGAAACGGTTGTAAGCGATAACTGCAGGGATCGCGGCGAACAGACCGATCGCGGTGGCGATCAGGGCTTCGGCGATACCCGGGGCGACAGTGGCCAGGGTCGCTTGCTGGGCGCTGGCCAGACCACGGAAGGAGTTCATGATGCCCCACACGGTACCGAACAGACCGATGTACGGGCTGACCGAACCAACGGTGGCGAGAAACGGCAGGCTCTGCTCCAGTTTCTCTTCTTCACGGGAGATGGCAACGCGCATGGCCCGCGCCACACCCTCCATCACCGCTTCAGGATCGACACCTGGCTGCTGACGCAGACGCGAGAATTCTTTGAAACCGGCACGGAAGATCTGCTCCACGCCCGAATCCGGATCAGGGTTGCTGCCCGCCTGACGATACAGCTTGGACAGATCGATACCCGACCAGAAGCGCTCCTCGAAGCTCTCCAGGGCGCGTCGACCGGCGCGCAGCAGATTGCTGCGCTGAAAGATCATGATCCATGAGGTCACCGATGCGGCCACCAGGGTCAACATTACCAACTGCACCACGATGCTGGCATTGCTGACCAGGCTCCACATGGAGGAATGGTCGACGACGTTAGCTTCCACGCTTTATCTCCTGCTTTGAGTGTGTACCCGGGCCGACCGCGTCGGCGAAGGCCGTACGCAAGTCTTCGGGAAGGGCCCGGGGTTTCAAACTGTTAGTGCGCACACAGGCCACCAAAAACTGCCCCTCACAGAGCAGCACATTATCCGTTGCCCGCCTGACCTGTTGTTTGAAGCGCAGGCTGGCCCGGTTCAATTCGATTACTTCAGCGCTTACCAGCAGTTCGTCGTCCAGTCGCGCCGGCGCGTGGTAGCGCGCTTCGCTGGAATGCACGACAAACAACAGGTCCTCCCCTGCCAGCTGCGATTGGGCAAAGCCCAGTTCGCGGAGCCGCTCGGTTCGAGCCCGTTCCATAAACTTGAGGTAATTAACGTAATACACGATGCCGCCCGCATCGGTGTCCTCGTAATAAACGCGACAACGATGTGCGAACGGCTCAAGCCCGTTTTGCGCGCGCATACTCTAGTGCTTACTCCTCAGGTTGCCAATCCGGCCAGGCAACTGTTTTTCATGGTTTCAGAGCTTTACCGCAAAAGTACCGTCCTATGACCGTACAAACCCTGAATAAATCGACAACAAATGTGTATTAATCGTCCACGGCATCGAGAAACTCGTCTGCGACGGGCATTTCGCCCATTCGTGACGGAATGTTTAAACCGAAATGCAGATACGCATGCCGGGTCACCACCCTGCCCCGTGGCGTTCGCATGATGTAGCCCTGCTGAATCAGGTACGGCTCCAGCACATCTTCAATGGTATGGCGCTCTTCACTGATCGCCGCCGCCAGGCTGTCGATCCCCACTGGCCCGCCATCGAACTTCTCGATCATGGTCAGCAGCAGACGCCGGTCCTGGTGATCGAAACCGTGCTCGTCGACGTCCAGCAGGTTCAGCGCGAGATCTGCCACCGATTTGGTGATATGCCCCTTGGCGCGCACTTCGGCGAAATCGCGCACCCTGCGCAGCAAACGGTTGGCAATTCGCGGCGTACCACGGGCACGCCGAGCGATTTCGAACGAACCCTCCGGATCCAGTGGCAGGCCAAGAATGGCCGCGGAACGACTGACAATCGTCGCCAGATCGGCCGTGCTGTAGAACTCAAGACGCTGGACGATACCGAAGCGGTCACGCAGCGGATTGGTCAGCATGCCGGCGCGAGTAGTCGCACCGACCAGAGTGAATGGCGGCAGATCGAGTTTGATCGAACGCGCGGCCGGCCCTTCGCCGATCATGATGTCGAGCTGGAAATCTTCCATCGCCGGGTACAGCACTTCTTCAACGATCGGCGACAGACGATGAATTTCGTCGATGAACAGCACGTCGTGCGGCTCAAGGTTGGTCAGCAGCGCCGCGAGATCACCCGGACGCTCAAGCACCGGGCCCGAGGTGCTCTTGATCGACACGCCCATTTCCTGAGCAATGATGTTCGCCAGCGTGGTTTTACCCAAGCCCGGCGGGCCGAAGATCAACGTATGGTCTAGGGATTCACTGCGGCCACGCGCGGCCTGGATGAACAGTTCCATCTGCTCGCGCACGGTCGGCTGGCCAATGTAGTCGGCCAGACTGACCGGGCGAATGGCCCGATCCTGGACTTCTTCGCGCTCGCGCGGACTGTGCGCGGCGGCGATCAGACGATCAGCTTCAATCACTTAAATCATTCCCTTCAGGGCGCGGCGGATCAGATCTTCACTGCTCAAATTCTTGTCCTTGATGGCGGTAATCGCCTTGCTCGCTTCCTGCGGCTTGTAACCCAGGGAAATCAGCGCGCTGACCGCATCGTTCTCGGCGGTATTGACCGGTGCCGGGCCGTCCGGCTGATTCGGCACCAGCGCAAACATCGCCGGCGAAGTTTCCCACGCCTTAAAGCGATCTTTCAGTTCGACCAGCAAACGCTCGGCGGTCTTTTTGCCTACGCCCGGCACCTTGGTCAGGGCCGAGGTGTCCTGCGACTGCACGCAGCGAATCAGCTCGTCGACTTCCAGACTCGACATCAACGCCAGGGCCAATTTCGGCCCGACACCATTAAGACGGATCAACTCGCGAAAAAAGTCTCGCTCACGCTTGCCGGCAAAACCATAGAGCAATTGCGCGTCTTCGCGTACGACCAAATGGGTGTGCAGGGTCAGCGGTTCACCGACCGACGGCAGGCGATAAAGCGTGGTCATGGGCACTTCCAGCTCATACCCGAGGCCGTTTACATCCAGAATCAGGTGCGGCGGCTGTTTCTCAGCCAAGGTGCCGCGCAAGCGTCCAATCACGTTTCAGATCCTTGAGCGTTGGCCAGCCAAGGGCTGGCGACTGTCGAAAGGCAGATTTCGGACCGACGACCCAGGCGCCGAAATCCGCTTTCAGGAAAATTGATGCTGATGCTATCAGAGACGCAGGCGCCCGCCACGACTGCGTGCGGTTCCCAAGCCGTGCGGCAGCAGACTGGAACGGGTGTGCGCATGGCAAATGGCAATGGCCAAGGCGTCCGAGGCATCAATTTGCGGTTTGGCGGTCAGTTTAAGCATGTGCATGACCATCATCTGCACCTGCTCTTTATTGGCGGCGCCGGTACCGACCACAGCCTGTTTGACCTGAGTGGCGGTGTATTCGGCAATCTCCAGGCTCTCTTCAGCGCCAGCGACAATCGCAGCGCCACGGGCCTGGCCAAGCTTCAGTGCAGAGTCGGCGTTCTTCGCCATGAAGACCTTTTCGATGCCCATGGTCACCGGGCCGTAGGTCTGGATGATCTCGCGCACGCCGCGATAGACGATCTGCAGGCGCTCGTGCAGCTCACCGGCGCCGGTGCGGATACAGCCCGAAGCCACATAAATGCAGCCGCCACGCCCGGTATCGCGAACAATCCCGTAACCGGTGATACGCGAACCGGGGTCGATACCAAGAATTAAAGTCATAACGCCTGCAGATTCGGTAAAAGCACGGTTTTCAATTCAACCCATAACAAATGTGGGAGCGAGCCTGCTCGCGAAAGCGGTTTCATCATTGGCAACAATGTTGCCTGAAAATCCGCCTTCGCGAGCAGGCTCGCTCCCACATTGAAGACTAGTCGCTCTTAACCGAGCTGAGCGGCCACGTCTTCCGGAATGTCCGCGTTGGAGTAGACGTTCTGCACGTCATCCAGATCCTCGAGCATGTCGATCAGCTTGAGCACTTTCTCCGCGCCGTCCAGATCCAGTTCGGCGCTGGTGGTCGGCTGCATGACGATTTCCGCGTCATCGCCTTTGAAGCCGGCGGCTTCCAGCGCGTTACGCACGGCGTAGAAACTGGTGAACGAGGTAAACACATCGATCGAACCGTCTTCGTGAGTGACCACGTCATCGGCATCGGCTTCCAGCGCTGCTTCGGTCAGTGCGTCTTCATCGACGCCCGGCGCGAAGCTGATCTGGCCTTTGCGTTCGAACAGATACGCCACCGAACCGTCGGTGCCGAGGTTGCCGCCGCACTTGCTGAACGCATGGCGAACGGCAGCGGCGGTACGGTTGCGGTTGTCGGTCATGCACTCGACCATCACCGCCACGCCGCCCGGGCCGTAACCTTCGTAGGTCAGTTCTTCAACGTTGTCCGCTTCGGTCGCACCGGCGCCGCGTGCGACGGCACGGTCGATGATGTCGCGGCTCATGTTCGCGCTCAGCGCCTTGTCCAAGGCCAGACGCAGACGCGGGTTGGAACCCGGATCACCGCCACCCTGACGGGCCGCAACGGTCAGTTCACGGATCCACTTGGTGAAGATCTTGCCCCTTTTGGCATCCTGACGTTCTTTGCGGTGCTTGATGTTCGCCCACTTGGAATGACCTGCCATAACTCGCTCCGAATTCTTTTTGAAACGTTGCCCGCCCTGCTCGTGCAGCGGCCAGCACACAAAAAAATCTCGACCTGCTCTCTTTAGAAAGAAAAAAGGCGCATCCGAAGATGCGCCTTCAGGCCCGTCTTACTCAGCCTTTGGCGTTTCGCGCAAACGAATGTGCAGCTCGCGCAATGCCTTCGCATCCACAACACCCGGTGCTTGCGTCATCACGTCGGCAGCACTCTGGGTTTTCGGGAAGGCGATCACTTCACGGATCGACTGGGCGCCGGTCATCAGCATCACCAGACGGTCCAGACCGAAGGCCAGACCACCGTGCGGCGGTGCACCGTACTTCAGGGCGTCGAGCAGGAAGCCGAATTTCTCTTCCTGTTCCGCTTCATCGATACCCAGCAGACGGAACACCGACTGCTGCATTTCCTTGCGGTGAATACGGATCGAACCGCCGCCCAACTCGGTGCCGTTCAGGACCATGTCGTACGCGCGGGACAGAGCGCCAGCCGGGTTGGCTTCGAGCTCTTGCGGCGTGCACTTCGGTGCGGTGAACGGGTGGTGCAAGGCGGAGAAGCTGCCGTCGTCGTTTTCTTCGAACATCGGGAAGTCGACAACCCACATTGGCGCCCACTCGCAAGTCAGCAGCTTCAGGTCGTGACCGAGCTTGATGCGCAGCGCGCCCAAGGCTTCGCTGACGATCTTGGCCTTGTCAGCGCCGAAGAACACGATGTCGCCATCGACTGCGCCAACGCGATCGAGGATGGCGTTGAGGTTTTCCAGCGGGATGTTTTTCACGATCGGCGATTGCAGACCGTCAACACCGGCAGCACGCTCGTTGACCTTGATGTACGCCAGGCCCTTGGCACCGTAGATGCCGACGAACTTGGTGTAATCGTCGATCTGCTTGCGCGGCATGCTCGCCCCGCCCGGAACGCGCAGTGCGGCGATACGGCACTTCGGATCGTTGGCCGGGCCGCTGAACACTTTGAAATCGACTTCTTTCAGTTGATCGGCAACGTCGACCAGTTCCAGCGGGTTACGCAGGTCTGGCTTGTCGGAACCGTAACGGCGCATGGCTTCTTCGAAGGTCATGTGCGGGAAGTCACCGAATTCCAGACCCAGCACTTCCTTGAACAGGTTGCGGATCATCTCTTCGGTCAGGCCCATGATCTCTTTTTCATCGAGGAAGCTGGTCTCGATGTCGATCTGGGTGAATTCTGGCTGACGGTCAGCACGCAGGTCTTCGTCACGGAAGCACTTGGCGATCTGGTAGTAACGGTCGAAGCCGGCCACCATCAGCAATTGTTTGAACAGCTGCGGCGATTGCGGCAACGCAAAGAACGAACCGGCGTGGGTACGGCTTGGCACCAGATAGTCACGCGCACCTTCAGGGGTGGCACGGGTCAGGATCGGCGTTTCAACGTCGAGGAAACCATTCTCGTCGAGGAAGCGACGGATGCTGGTGGTCATGCGCGAACGCAGACGCAGCTTCTCGGCCATTTCCGGACGACGCAGGTCGAGGAAGCGATAACGCAGACGGGTTTCTTCGCCGACGTCGGAGAACTCGTTCAGCGGGAACGGCGGGGTTTCCGACTCGTTCAGCACTTCCAGTTCGTAGCCCAGCACTTCGATCATGCCCGACGCCATGTTGGCGTTGGTGGCGCCGGCCGGACGCAGACGCACCTTACCGGTGATCTTGACCACGTATTCGCTGCGCACGCGGTCGGCGGCGGCGAAGCTCTCGGCGCGATCCGGATCGAATACCACCTGAGCCAGACCATCACGATCACGGATATCGAGGAAGATCACCCCGCCGTGGTCGCGGCGACGGTGAACCCATCCGCAAAGGGTAATTTCCTGGCCTTCCAGGCTTTCGTTCAGTTGGCCGCAATAGTGGCTGCGCATCATGGTCGTGGTTCGCTTCTCGTAATTCGAAAAATTCGGTGGAGCTCCCGGCGCACTGAGGCAGTCCGGAAACTCACGCGTGTCGTTCAACCCGGGTTTGAACCCTAGTCAGATTTGTCGCCACCGGCCAGGTTCTTCTTGGCGCCGGTCTTGAAATCAGTCTCGTACCAGCCACCGCCACTGAGGCGAAAGCCGGGCATGGACAGCTGTTTCTTGAGCTCCGGTGCCTGGCAGGCAGGGCAGTCGACCAGCGGTGCCTCGCTGATCTTTTGAATGGCTTCCAACTGATGACCACAGGAAGCACATTGGTAATCGTACATCGGCATGGGGGTGTCTCGGCGATCAGATTGCCACCGCGCGCAGGGCTTTGCGGCGAAAGAGCGGGATTATATCGATTAAATGCGGCCTGTGCAGCCGTATCACTGCACAGGCCGCCGACTCCCCTGCAACCGTCGTTTCAGAGCGAAACCCCGGTTGCCGCGTCCCTCCCTGCGCTCATGACACACACCACCCGGACCAGCGCACTGAAGTTTTTCACTCCGCCGTGACGCAAATGCACCTCACGATCGACGTGGGATAGCAGCGAACTGATGGAGCAGCCATTGTCTTGCGCCATGCTGCCAAGGATATTCCAGTAGACCTGCTCCAGACGCAGGCAGGTCGCGTAGCCGTTCAGTCGTACTGACCGGGACGTCGGCTGGATCAAGGCCATGTCGAATTCGTCGACGAACGGGTCGACTTTTATCTCGTGTCGCGCAACGACGATCCTGTCGCTTCGCCTGTGTCCATCTAGCATATCGGTGACACTCCTTTGCCATCTCTGCTGGTTTTTTTAAAGCCACTTCCTGTGTCTTCATCAAAACGCAGACGCAAAGTTATATCCAGATGACTAGTTGACCATCACCGTAGGATAAGCCGACACCAACGGTAGGATAGAGGTCAGCACGCGGACAACGCTCAGGGTCGCCCGCGCGCTCGGGTTACGCTTCCAGCAGTGCGCGGAGCATCCACGCGGTTTTCTCGTGCACCTGCATACGCTGAGTCAGCAGGTCCGCCGTCGGCTCGTCGCTGACCTTGTCCAGCAACGGGAAAATCCCTCGCGCCGTGCGAGTCACCGCTTCCTGGCCTTCGACCAGTTGCTTGATCATGTCTTCGGCGCTCGGCACTCCGGTTTCTTCCTTAATAGAAGAAAGGCGCGCGTAAGTCGCGTAAGCGCCCGGCGCCGGGAAACCCAGCGCACGAATACGCTCGGCGATCGAGTCCACGGCCAGTGCCAGTTCGTTGTATTGCTCTTCGAACATCAAGTGCAGGGTACGAAACATCGGCCCTGTGACGTTCCAGTGAAAGTTGTGGGTTTTCAGATACAGCACGTAGGTGTCCGACAGCAGCCGCGACAGCCCTTCGACAATGGACTTGCGATCTTCTTCACTGATTCCGATATCGATTGCCATGTTTACCCCCTAACGGCGATTGAGTTCATCCAGCAGGTGCAGACCCACTCTAGCAAGGCTGGCGCCACCCCGCAGCCTCTACGGCTTCAACACAGTGCGACAAATCGCCTGATGGCATGCCACTGGCCGGGCTGATTTGAGTAGCCGCAGGCTTTGCTGTTAAATAGGCAGTGTGTCGCCATGCCCCATTTTCCGGGGCGTTGCGCATAGGCTGATGCCGCGCACGTGTCCACCGCCTCTTATTTTGTTCCGAAGCGAACCGTGCACCTTCAGCTCTTCCTTGTGAGCCGTCATAACGTGAGCCAATCAAAATGTTGAAAATCGTCCACCTGCTAATGGGCGCAGCGGCCTTGCTGCTGTCGTTCATACCTAGCCTGAAATCCGAAGCCGTTCCTTACCTGCAACAACCCGATGCACTTTACCTGGCCTTTTTCGGCCTGCTGAACCTGGTGATTGCTCCAGTGATTCCTTACTGGAACAAAGGCCCGCGCCAGCATCTGCAAAATCTGGTCAGCGCGCTGCTGGTGCTGACTGTCGTCCTGCAAACCCTGACCCTGATCGCGCCGATGCCTGTCATCGCCGGCCAGCCAGCCGTGCTGTTCAGCCTGGTCATCGCTCTGGTTGCGGTCATCCTGCACCTGGCCGTCAGCTTTTATCGTTCTTCACCGGCTGCCGCACCAACCAGCTATGACATGACCAATCGCGATACCGGTACCGTCAAGTGGTTCAACACCTCCAAAGGCTTCGGCTTTATCTCCCGGGATTCCGGTGATGATATTTTCGTGCACTTTCGTGCGATCCGTGGCGAGGGCCATCGCGTCCTGGTTGAAGGCCAGCGCGTCGAGTTCTCGGTGATGAACCGGGACAAAGGCCTGCAAGCCGAGGACGTCATCGCCGCCCTGCCGCGTCGCTGAGCCCAAAGCAAAAAACCGCGAACAGCCGAGCTGTTCGCGGTTTTTTTATGCCCTGAAGAAAAGACTCAGTAGTGCGGCGGCGGTGCATCTTCCTCGAAAGAGCCAAACTGGCCGACCATCTCTTCCTGGCGTTTGAGCAATGCTGCCATCTGCAACTGCAGGCGCTCGACCACGCGCTGCTGGGCGACCAGCACGTCGTTCAATGCCTGAATGGTGTCGTCCTGAAACGCCAGACGGCTTTCCAGATCGGTCACGCGATCTTCCAGGTTCATGACTCAGCCCTCCACAAAGGTGAAATGCTCGGTCAGCACCGCACGCAACCGTTCGCGAATCGCGGCGACCTGCTCGTCACTGTACGGCTTGGCCGACACTTTGCCCCAGACCGGCGCGGGCCAGGCCGCGTCATCGCGTTTACGCACGATCACATGCATGTGCATCTGGCTGACAACGTTGCCCAAGGTCGCGACGTTCATTTTGTCCGCATCGAACAAATCCTTGAGCAACTCTGCCAGTGCAGTGGTCTCTTGCCACAACTGCTGCTGGTCGGCGACATCCAACTGAAACAACTCGCTGATATCGTCGCGGCGTGGCACCAGGATGAACCACGGGTAGTTGGCATCGTTGGACAGCAGCAGGCGACTGAGCGGGAAATCACCGATAACCAGCGTGTCCTGTTGAAGTCGTGAATCTAAAACAAACACTGCGCGCACTCCCGGCTGATCTTCATTATTCAGCTTAGCGGCCATCCCGATGGACAGCGGACCAAGCGACAGGACAGCAGCATACCTGCGATTGCGCCGGGCTTCACGACGACCGCGCCGCTTTGCACAGCCAACGCCCTGACATGGGACATTTACCGGCAGCACGCACCAACACAGAACTCATCGCAGCCCGGAATCGGCATAAATGACCAGAAACCCGGCACTCGTTCAGCATGGGCTGGCCAGCGAACTGTATGAATACGGAACAGCTGTGAATTTTTATGCACCAAATCCGCACAGTGCGTCTACGCTCACGGGGTCGAGCATCCGCCGAATACTCACTTGAGGGGTGAACCGGTAACGTTTTTGGTTGTCGTGGGCCTTTGGCGAACTGGCAACACCAAAGCAGAAATCGCGTCAAGCCCAGATAAAAAGCGGCTTGATGCCTAGCATTTATGAGGTTTTTACAGGAGCAGGCGGCCGTGCAAAAAAATAACCGCAGCGAAAATGCGGTTTGTGCACGCTTGTTGCATTCGTACACATATGGACTATAAGCGCGCCGCTGGATGCGGATGCCTTAAAGCCCCATAAGAACAGTGGCAGGGTTGCCCGATGGAGATTCAAGCGTTTTGCCAGGGACTCTTTTTTACCGATGCAAAAGGCCCATAAACAGCGAGAAAGTTGTCAGTCCGGCTGCGTCGGTACTGTGGATTTGCGACATCGACCACGCCATCTGCGACAACGTCGTAAAGAAGCTGAAAGGTTAGATTCGCAAGTATCGCCAACATTGTCGGCGTGATATAAGTTTGCGCCGACACAAAAAGAAAGAGCCGCCCAGATAATAAAACAGGTGGGACGGCAGTACTCTTCTAAAACCAAAGGAGCAAATCACGATGCGCGTGATGAAGTGGAGCATGATCGCACTGGCAGTTGCAGCAGCAGCCAGTTCTCAGTTGGCTACGGCCGCCCCGTTTGTAAGTGACCAGGCAGAAGCCAAAGGCTTTGTTGAAGACGCCAAGCTCGACCTGCTGGTACGTAACTATTACTTCAACCGCGACAACAAGAATGGCGGCGCTGACGTAAAAGACTGGACTCAAGGTCTTCTGGGCAACTTCAGCTCTGGCTACACCCAAGGTACTGTTGGTGTCGGCGTCGATGCATTCGGCTACCTGGCCATCAAACTGGACGGCGGTGATGGTACTTCCGGTTCGGGCAACATGAGCCGCAGCGACACCGTCAATCCAAACAACGGTGCTCGCGACGTTAACGACAGCCAGGGCAAAGCCGGCGCGTCGGTCAAGTTCCGCGTTTCCAAAACCGAGCTGAAATTCGGCGACATGCAGCCAAGCACTGCTCCAGTGTTCGCTGTCGGCGGCTCCCGTATCATTCCGCAAACTGCCACTGGCTTCCAGTTGCAGAGCAGCGAAGTCAAAGACCTTGACCTCGAAGCCGGCCACTTCTACTCGGGCACCAGCCAGGACAAGAACTCCCGCACTGGCGGCCTGTATGCCAACTACGCTGGCCAGGAAGCCAACACCATCGACTACTTCGGTGGCAAGTACGGCATCACTGAAAACCTGAGCGCATCGCTCTACGGCGCGAAGCTGGAAGACATCTGGAACCAGTACTACGCCAACGTGAACCTCACCACTCCATTCAGTGGTGACACCTCGCTGAACACTGACTTCAACATCTACCGCACCACCGACACCGGTGACAAGCTGGTCGGTGACATCAGCAACACCACGTTCTCCCTGGCCACTGCGCTGTCGTTCCTGAAAGCGCACACCATCACCGTGGGCTTCCAGAAGGTCAACGGCGACACCCCGTTCGACTACATCGGTGTGGGTAAAAACAACCGTGGTGGCGACTCGATCTTCCTCGCCAACTCCATTCAGTACTCTGACTTCAACGGTCCAGGCGAGAAATCCGCTCAGATCCGTTATGACCTGAAGATGGCTGAATACGGCGTTCCAGGCCTGAGCTTCATGACTCGTTACGTCAAAGGCTGGGACATCGACGGCACCAACACTCCAGCAGGCAGCGCCTACGCGGGTCTGTACGGTGAAGACGGCAAACACCACGAAACCAACTTCGAAGCCAAATACGTTGTTCAGAACGGTCCAGCCAAGGATCTTTCGTTCCGTATTCGTCAAGCCTGGCACACTGCCAACGCTGACCAAGGCGAAGGTGACGTGAAAGAGTTCCGCCTGATCGTCGACTATCCACTGTCGATCTTGTAATCGCATACAGTTAGTTTGCGGTAACAAAACAAAAGGCCCATCTTGCGATGGGCCTTTTTTATTGCCTGTTACTGTTATTAATGCCTGACCATCAAGTCAGGCAATTAATTAGCAACCTATCATTGTGCGGCAGGTTCCTGCACCACGCGAATCACGCGTTGTGGAAAAGGAATATCAATACCGGCAGTCTTTAGTCGATCACGCGATTGTTCGTTAAACATGAACATGACATCCCAATAGTCTGCGGTTTTAACCCACACACGCAGGGAAACAGTGATCGAACTGTCACCCAAAGTGGAAATCACAGCCTGCGGCGCTGGGTCCTGCAGAATGCGATCGTCCTTGGCCAGATCCAGCAGCACCTGACGGGCTTTCTGCAGATCGGCTTCGTAATCCACACCCACATCGAACACAACTTTGCGGGTCGGCTGACGGTTGGTGTTGGTGATGATGCCGTTCGACAGATTGCCGTTCGGCATAATGATCGTCTTGTTGTCGCCGGTGCGCAGCACGGTGTGGAAGATCTGGATGCTGTCGACCGTACCCGCCACGCCTTGCGCTTCGATCCAGTCACCGATGCGGAACGGACGGAACAGCAAGATCAGCACGCCGCCAGCGAAGTTCGCCAGGCTGCCCTGCAAGGCCAGACCGATCGCCAGACCCGCCGCACCGATGGCCGCCACGAAGGAGGTGGTCTCGACACCGATCATCGACGCGACGCTAACGATCAGCAGCACTTTGAGAATGATGTTGGCCAGGCTGCTGATAAAGCCTTGCAGCGCCAGATCGGCATTGCGCAGGGCCAGCAGACCGCCGAGTTTTTGCGTGACCTTGTTGATCAGCCACCAGCCGATGGCCAGTGTAATCACGGCCAGCAGCACACGACTGCCGTACTCCATGATCATCGGGATCCACGCCTGGGACGCCCTGACCAGGTTGTCCACCTCAGCATTCAAATCCATGTTCTCTCTCCTGATTTCCGGCTATCCGGGCTTGAAAAATAAACGGCAGAAAGACCGAACCTGCTGGGCTCAATCGTTTCTGCCGCTGCTTGGGCCTCGGACGCTGAAAACGCCGAGAGGTTCCCCCGACCGAAAAGCTTAGTCGCGGAAGTTGTTGAACTGTAGCGGCATGCCGAATTCTTTGGCACGCAGTGCTGCGATGGCTTCCTGCAGGTCATCACGCTTCTTGCCGGTGACACGAACCTGCTCGCCCTGAATGGCGGCCTGCACTTTCAACTTGGCGTCTTTGATGTGGCCGACGATCTTCTTCGCCAGCTCCTTGTCGATGCCTTCCTTGAGGATGGCATCCTGCTTCATCAGCTTGCCCGAAGCGTAAGCGTCCTTGACCTCAAGGCACTGCACATCGATCTTGCGCTTGACCAGTGCCAGCTTGAGGATTTCGATCATCGCTTCCAGCTGGAACCCGGCTTCAGCGGTCAGGCTCACGGTCAGGTCTTTTTCCTTGAACTCGAAGCTGCCTTTGCCTTTCAGGTCATAACGACGATCGAGTTCCTTCACGGCGTTCTCGACCGCGTTGGTGAGTTCGTGTTTGTCCAGTTCGGATACCACGTCGAACGACGGCATGTAATTTCTCCAATAAAAGGCGCGCTCAATAAGGATGGAGCGCGCTTGGCTTGCGGTTAAAATCGCGCTCATTATAACGGGTCTTTTCCCACGAACACGGCGAGCCGCACATGCCTGTACTGATTCGAGCAAAAAACTGATGTCGACCACCTGGCATGTTCTCGGCGCCGGCAGTCTTGGCACTTTGTGGGCCGCGCGCCTGGCCCGCGCCGGTTTGCCGGTGAGACTGATCGTGCGCGATGCCGCGCGTTTGCAAAGCTATCAAGCGGCGGGTGGCTTGACGCTGGTGGAGCAAGGCCAGCCCAACACGTATGCAGTGCCGGGTGAAACCCCGGACAACCCTGAACCGATCCGTCGCCTGTTAGTAGCCTGCAAGGCCTACGACGCCGAAAGTGCCATCGCCCGCCTCGCCCCGCGCCTGGCGCCGGATGCGGAACTGATCCTCTTGCAAAACGGCCTTGGCAGCCAGGATGCCGTCGCCACGCAAGTACCGCAGGCGCGCTGCATCAGCGCCTCCAGCACTGAAGGCGCGTTTCGTGATGGCGATTGGCGTGTGGTGTTCGCCGGCCATGGCTTCACCTGGCTCGGCGATGCCGCTCATCCCGTGGCGCCGATCTGGCTGGATGACCTGCAGGCCGCAAGCATCCCCCATGAATGGAGCGCCGACATCCTCACGCGCCTGTGGCGCAAACTGGCGCTCAACTGCGCGATCAATCCGCTGACGGTGCTGCACAACTGCCGCAACGGCGGTTTGCAGGAACATCACTGCGAAGTGGCCACCCTGTGCGCCGAACTCGCCGAGTTATTGCAGCGTTGCGGCCAACCGGCGGCCGCCGACAATCTGCAGCAGGAAGTCGAACGGGTGATCCTCGCCACCGCGGCCAATTACTCTTCGATGTATCAGGACGTGGCCAATCAGCGCCGCACCGAAATCAGCTATTTATTGGGCCATGCCTGCAAAGTCGCCGCCCGCCATCAACTCAACCTGCCGCACCTCAACCAATTGCAGCAGCGACTCGTCAGCCATCTGCGCAGCCTCGGATTGCCCAGCGACTGAGCAGCGGCTACGCTGGCCACTTGTTCCTTTGCTGCGAAAAACCTGATGCCATTGCGCCAGCGCCTCGAAAACCTGCCGGTCGGCCAGAAACTGC
Source organism: Pseudomonas sp. WC2 (assembly GCF_050586545.1). Classification (NCBI taxonomy): domain Bacteria; kingdom Pseudomonadati; phylum Pseudomonadota; class Gammaproteobacteria; order Pseudomonadales; family Pseudomonadaceae; genus Pseudomonas; species Pseudomonas sp. WC2. The sequence goes on from NZ_JBOBDR010000016.1 coordinate 148,741, forward strand.
TGGCCGCCCTGCTGGTGCTGTTGACCACGGTTCTGCTGGTCGCCAACCTGACCTTTATCAGCGCCGCCTACTACATTTCCCAGGAAAGCATGGCCCCGCAGGCCTTGCAGACCATTGGCCGACTGATCGCCAACCCAAGTCTGGTCGCCGAGTCCCTGCAATCACCGGAGAGCGCCGAGCGTCTGCTCAAGGAACTCGACAGCTACTCGCCGTTGCGCGCCGCTGCTATCTATGACGGCAAAGGCGAACGGCTGGCGCAAGTTCAGCGCGGCGACAAACTGAAACTGCCGGAGCGCTATCGGCACATCGAAGCGTGGCAACTCACGGAGTTTCGCAGCAACCAGTTGATCACCCTGCCCCGCCCCGGCACCGCTCCCGGCCATTTGTTGCTGGTGGCGAGCAGCGAACTGCCGATGGCGTTCTACACCGGCACCCTGACCGCGAGCCTCGGTATCCTGATTTTCAGCGTGCTGTTGTGGCTGGTGATTGCCCGGCAGATCAAACGCCTGATCACCCGGCCGATCCATCAACTGGAAGAGCTCTCGCGCCAAGTCACCCGCGAAGAGAACTACGCGTTGCGTGCCTCGCGCGGTAATCACGACGAAATCGGCAGTCTGGCCGAGGCGTTCAACACCATGCTGTCGCGTATCGAAGCCCGCGAGCAGCAGCTCAAACGCGCCCGCGATGACTCGCAAGCTGCTTACGATCAGGCGCAAGGTCTGGCCGAAGAAACCCGTCACACCAATCGCAAACTGGAGCTGGAAGTCCAGGTGCGCAGCAAGATCGAGAAAAAACTTACCGGGTTCCAGAATTATCTCAACAGCATCATCGACTCGATGCCCTCGGCACTGATCGCCCTCGACGAACAGCTCTACGTCACTCAATGGAACCAGGAAGCCAGCGCCCTCTCCGGCACACGCCTGGACGAAGCGCTGAACCAGCCGATCTTCCTCGCCTTCGAACCGCTCAAGCCGTTCCTGCCGCAACTCAAGCAGACCGTCGAGCAACACACGGTGGCGAAGATCGAACGGGTGACGTGGTTCAAGGACGACGAACCCAAGCATTACGCGCTGACCTTCTACCCGCTGATGGGCGGCGCCGGGCGCGGCGTGGTAATCCGTATCGATGACATCACCCAGCGCCTGTCGCTGGAAGAAATGATGGTGCAGTCGGAAAAAATGCTCTCGGTCGGTGGCCTCGCCGCCGGCATGGCCCACGAAATCAATAACCCGCTCGGCGCGATCCTGCACAACGTGCAGAACATCCGCCGACGCTTGTCAGGGGATCTGCCGAAAAACTTCGAAGCCGCCGAGCAACTGGGCATCGAGCTGGACACGGTGAACCGCTACCTGCAAGTGCGCGAAGTCCCGCAACTGCTCGACGGCATCCAGCAGGCCGGCGCGCGGGCGGCGAAAATCGTCACGCACATGCTCAGTTTCAGCCGTCGCAGCACCCGCGAAATGGCACCGTGCGATCTGCCGGCACTGATCGATCAAGCGGTGGAAATCGCCGGTAACGACTTCGATCTGGCGATCGGTTTCGACTTCAAGGGACAGGCGATCCTCCGTCAGTTCGACCCTGCACTCGGCCCGGTGCCGGGCACCGCCAATGAACTGGAGCAAGTGCTGCTCAACCTGCTGAAAAACGCCGCGCAAGCGATTCACCAGCGCGAGGACGACAGCGAGCCGGGGCGGATCATTCTGCGCACCAAACTCAATCCGCCGTGGGCGGAGATCCAGGTGGAAGACAACGGCATCGGCATGAGCGAGAACGTGCGCAAACGCACCTTCGAGCCATTCTTCACCACCAAGGAAATCGGCCAGGGCACCGGGCTGGGTCTATCGGTGTCGTACTTCATCATTACCAACAACCACAAAGGCCAGATGGAAGTGCAGTCGGCGCCCGGTCAGGGCACCTGCTTCACCCTGCGCCTGCCGCTCGCGCAACCGGCGTCGATCGCGGCCGAAACCAATCAACTACCGAGGTAACCCATGGGCTTTCGCTTGTCGAAGATTTACACCCGCACCGGCGACAAAGGCGAAACCGGCCTGGGCGACGGCCGCCGCGTACCGAAGGATCATCCGCGCATCGAGGCGATCGGCGAAGTCGATACGCTGAACAGTCAGGTCGGCGTGCTGCTCGCCGGATTGATTGCCGAGCGAGAGGCATTTGCGGGGCTGAATGAGCTGATCGAGGTGTTGGCGCCGTGTCAGCATCGCTTGTTTGATCTGGGCGGCGAGTTGGCCATGCCGGAGTATCAAGCGTTGAACACAGAAGAGATCGAGCGGCTGGAAGCGGCGATCGATCTCTGGAACGAGGAGTTGGGGCCGCTGGAGAATTTCATTTTGCCGGGCGGTTCGATGCTGATTGCCCAGGCGCATGTGTGTCGCAGTCTGGCGAGGAGTGCCGAGCGGCGCTGTCAGCATTTGAATGCGCTGGAACCGTTGGCCGGGGTTGGACTGGCGTATATCAATCGGTTGTCGGATTTATTGTTTGTCGCGGCGCGGTTGATTGCGCGGAGGCAGGGGATTGCGGAGATTTTGTGGCAGCCGGCAGCAAAGCCTGAGAAGAAGTAGCGCCTGACAGGCCGCCTTCGCGAGCAGGCTCGTTCCCACAGTTGATTCGGTTCATCCAGTTGGAATGCGATCAAATGTGGGAGCGAGCCTGCTCGCGAATAGGCCGGCAGCCTTTACAGAGAATCCGGCCAGAAAGCGCGAATCCCCGCGACACCCTGCGCGCCAGCGCCCCAAGCCTTCTCGCGCTCCGCCGGGCCAACCCCACCCAACAAAAACACCGGCTTGCTGAAGCCTTCAATCAACGCCTCAGCCTGCTCCCAGCCCAACGGCTGAGCACCCGGGTGGGTCAAGGTCGGCCGCACTGGCGAAAGCGTTACAAAATCCACGCCCATCTGCTCAGCCAGCGCCAATTCCTCAGCGTTGTGGCACGACGCCGCCAACCAGCGCTCCGCCGGCAACGGGCGCCCCGCCGCTGCGTATTTACGCAACTGCGCAGAGGTGATGTGCCAACCGGCCGACGGGAAATCGCCGAGCCATTCGAACGGCCCTTTGATCATCAGTTGCGCCTTGCCCGCGCACAGACCGGCAGCATCCACCGCCAGATCGCGGTACTTGGGATCGTAACCGTTCGGTGCACGCAGCTGAATCAACTTGATCCCGCCGGCAATCGCTTTCTGGATACCGCGCAGCAACGCCGGGGTTTCCAGATCTTCCGGGGTGATCAGGTATTCGCCCGGCAAACGTGCTGCCGCAACGATTGGCTGATTAGCCGCCGGAAACTCGTAATTCGGCAGATCTTTCGCGCTCACCCAGGCCAGTGGCTGGCCTTCGGCACCGTGCGGCTCGCCAGTAAATGCCGAGACTTCCCAGACATCCAGCAATACCTGCTTGTCCGGGTAGTCGTGACGCACTTTGATCAGCGGTCGGGCGGCACCAACGACGATGCCCAACTCTTCGTTCAACTCACGAGCCAGCGCGCTTTCAACCGACTCGTCCACCTCGACCTTGCCACCGGGGAATTCCCACAACCCGCCTTGATGCTGGGTGTCGGCGCGGCGGGCGATAAGGATTTTGCCGCTGTCGTCACGAATGACGGCGGCGGCGACGTGTACGCGTTTCACGGGTTCAGTTCCTCCAGTCCAGCCTTCTGCCACGCTTTGAAGGCGGGCCATTGGTAGACGGTTTCAACATAGGCTTCGTCGGCGACCGGCAGTTGCACCTGATAAGTACGCAGGCGCACGGCAATCGGCGCAAAGAAGGCATCGGCCAGACTGACCCGGCCAAACAGGTATGGCCCGCTCTCGGTGGCGGCGGCGCGGCATTCGGCCCACAGCGCGAGCATGCGTTCGATATCGACCTTCACCTCCGGCGGCACCGGGTTCAGCGGCGCGTCGTGGCTCAGATTGAAGGGCATGTGATTGCGCATGGCGAAGAAGCCGCTGTGCATTTGTGCGCAGGCCGATCGCGCTTGGGCGCGGGCAAAAATATCGGCTGGCCAGAGCTGCTCGGACGGGAACTGCTCAGCGAGGTATTCGGCGATGGCCAACGAGTCCGCGACGGTGCCGCGGGAGGTTTGCAGCAGCGGCACCTTGGCGGTCGGCGAATGCTTGAGCAGCAGTTCGCGGGTGTCGGGCTTGCCGAGTTTGATCAGTTCTTCGCTGTAGGGTGCGCCGGTCAGTTCGAGCGCCAATGCCGCGCGCAGGGACCAGGAGGAAAGCAGTTTGTCGCCGATGATCAGGTGCAGGGACATGGGTGTGGCGCCTTTTCGTCAGTGGAGAAACCTGGAGAATTGCATACATGAGCTGCCGTCTTCGCGAGCAGGCTCGCTCCCACATTGGATCGTGTTGTCACAAATCCCCTGTGGCAGCGAGCCTGCTCGCGAAAGAAGCGACCCGATCTTGGATCAGGTGCGGTATTCGGCGTTGATCTTCACATATTCATGCGACAGGTCGGTGGTCCAGATGGTTTCGCTGCAATCGCCGCGACCCAGTTCGATGCGGATGGTGATTTCTTCCTGCTGCATCACTGCCGAACCCTGCGCCTCAGTGTAGGTCGCTGCGCGCGCGCCACGGCTGGCGATGCACACGTCACCGAGGAACACGTCGATCTTGCTCACGTCCAGATCCGGCACGCCGGCACGACCAACGGCAGCGAGAATCCGGCCCCAGTTCGGGTCGGAAGCGAACAGCGCGGTCTTGATCAGCGGCGAGTGCGCCACGGTGTAACCGACGTCGAGGCATTCCTGATGATTGCCGCCGCCGTTGACTTCGACGGTGACGAACTTGGTCGCACCTTCGCCGTCGCGCACGATGGCCTGGGCCACGTCCATGCACACTTCGAACACCGCCTGCTTCAACTTGGCGAACAGCTCGCCTTCGGCGCGGGTGATTTCCGGCAGTGCTGCCTTGCCCGTGGCGATCAGCATGCAGCAGTCGTTGGTGGAGGTGTCGCCGTCGATGGTGATGCGGTTGAACGACTTGTTCGCGCCGTCGAGCATCAGGTTGTGCAGCACGTCGCGGGAGACTTTGGCGTCAGTGGCGATGTAACCGAGCATGGTCGCCATGTTCGGGCGAATCATGCCCGCGCCTTTGCTGATGCCGGTCACGGTAATGGTCACGCCGTCATGCTCGAACTGGCGGCTGGCGCCCTTCGGCAGGGTGTCGGTGGTCATGATGCCGGTGGCGGCGGCTTCCCAGTTGTTTTCCGAGAGGTCGTCGAGCGCGGCTTGCAGCGCGCCTTCGATCTTCTCGACTGGCAACGGCTCACCGATCACACCGGTGGAGTACGGCAGAATCTGGCTGGCATCGACGCCGGTCAGCTCGGCCAGTTTGGCGGTGGTGCGCTCAGCGGCGGCCAGGCCCGGCTCGCCGGTGCCGGCGTTGGCATTGCCGGTGTTGGTCAGCAAGTAACGCACGGCGTTCTGCACGCGCTTTTTCGCCAGAATCACCGGCGCAGCGCAAAAGGCGTTCAAGGTGAACACGCCCGCCACGGTCGAGCCTTCGGCGCAGCGCATTACAACGACATCTTTGCGCCCGGGGCGCTTGATGCCGGCCGAGGCGATACCGAGTTCAAAACCGGCAACCGGGTGCAACGTTGGCAAAGGACCAAGACCAACAGCCATGAATGCGCTCCTTACTCAATGATGTCAGCACCGCCACTCGTAGCGACGGTGGTTTAAATGGCAAAACGCCGCGACGGCAGGAGCCGGTCGCGGCGCGGGTATTTCAGCGATTGAAACGGGTTTTACTGGATCTGCCCGTGGCAATGCTTGAATTTCTTGCCCGAACCGCAGTAGCACAGTTCGTTGCGGCCCAGCTTCTGCTCGTTGCGAACCGGGGCGGTGGCGAGGGCTACATCGACCTCTTCACCGAGCAATTCCGGCTGCTCCAGACCTGGCGCTTCAGCGTGTTCGAACTGCATGCGGGCGGCCAGTGCTTCGGCTTCCTCACGCAGACGTTGCTCTTCGGCTTCCGGATCTTCGCGGCGAACCTGAACGTGGGACAGCACACGGATCGAGTCGCGCTTGATCGAATCGAGCAGCTCGGAGAACAGCGTGAACGACTCGCGCTTGTATTCCTGCTTCGGGTTCTTCTGGGCGTAGCCACGCAAGTGGATGCCGTGACGCAGGTGATCCATGGTCGACAGGTGGTCTTTCCACAGGTCGTCCAGCACGCGCAGAACGATTTGCTTCTCGAAGGAGCGCAGTGCGTCGGCACCCGCCTGGTCTTCTTTCTCGTTGTACGCGGCCATCAGCTCGGCCATCAGCTTCTCGCGCAGGGTTTCTTCGTACAGGTGATCGTCTTCGTCGAGCCATTGCTGGATCGGCAGTTTCACGCCGAAGTCGCTGGCAATCGTCGCTTCCAGACCGGCCACGTCCCACTGCTCTGGCAGCGATTGCGGCGGAATGTGCGCGCTGACGGTGGCGTTGAGCACATCCTGACGGAAGTCGGCGATGGTCTCACCGATGTTGTCAGCGGCCAGCAACGTGTTACGCATGTGATAGATCACTTTACGCTGTTCGTTGTTGACGTCGTCGAACTCGAGCAGTTGCTTACGAATGTCGAAGTTACGGCCTTCAACCTTGCGCTGCGCCTTCTCGATCGCGTTGGTCACCATGCGGTGTTCGATCGCTTCGCCCGGCTGCATGCCCAGGGCTTTCATGAAGTTCTTCACTCGATCAGAGGCGAAGATGCGCATCAGGCTGTCTTCCAGTGACAGGTAGAAGCGGCTCGAACCGGCATCGCCCTGACGACCGGCACGGCCACGCAGCTGGTTGTCGATACGACGGGATTCGTGACGCTCGGAAGCAATCACCTGCAAACCGCCGGATTCCAGCACTTGCTGGTGACGCTTCTGCCAGTCGGCCTTGATCTGCGCGATTTGCTCAGGGGTCGGGTCTTCCAGCGACGCGACTTCAACTTCCCAGTTACCGCCCAACAGGATGTCGGTACCACGACCGGCCATGTTGGTGGCGATGGTCAGTGCGCCCGGACGACCGGCCTGCGCGATGATCTCGGCTTCTTTTTCGTGGAACTTGGCGTTGAGAACCTTGTGTTCGATGCCTTCCTTCACGAGCAATGCGGACATGTGCTCGGAAGTTTCGATGGTCGCAGTACCCACCAGCACCGGACGCCCGGCCGCCATGCTTTCCTTGATGTCCGCAACGATCGCCGCGTATTTCTCTTCGGCGGTCAGGAACACCAGGTCGTTGAAGTCTTTACGCGCCAACGGTTTGTTCGGCGGAATGACCATCACTTCCAGACCATAGATCTGGTGGAATTCGAAGGCTTCGGTGTCAGCGGTACCGGTCATGCCGGACAGCTTGGTGTACAGACGGAAGTAATTCTGGAACGTGGTCGAGGCCAGGGTCTGGCTCTCGGCCTGAATGTTCAGACCTTCCTTGGCTTCGATGGCCTGGTGCAGGCCTTCGGACAGACGACGGCCGGGCATGGTACGACCGGTGTGTTCGTCGACCAGCACGACCTGACCGTCCTGCACGATGTATTCGATGTTGCGGTTGAACAGCTTGTGCGCACGCAGACCGGCATAGACGTGGGTCAACAGGCCCAGGTTATGCGCCGAGTACAGGCTCTCGCCTTCAGCCAGCAGGCCGACGCGGGTGAGCATGTCTTCGATGAACTGGTGACCGGCTTCGTTGAGTTCGACCTGACGGGTCTTCTCATCGACGGTGTAGTGGCCTGCCTTGGTGACTTCGCCTTCGACTTCTTCAACGTGCAGTTCCAGCTGCGGGATCAGTTTATTGATCTCCATGTACAGCTTGGAGCTGTCCTCGGCCTGACCGGAAATGATCAGCGGGGTACGCGCTTCGTCGATGAGGATGGAGTCGACTTCGTCGATCACGGCAAAATTGAGTTCGCGCTGGAATTTTTCTTCCATGCTGAACGCCATGTTGTCGCGCAGGTAGTCGAAACCGAATTCGTTGTTGGTGCCGTAGGTAATGTCGGCAGCGTAGGCCAGACGTTTCTCCTCCGGCGGCTGGAACGGCGTCACGACGCCGACGGTCAGGCCAAGGAATTCATACAGCGGACGCATCCAGTTGGCGTCACGACGCGCCAGGTAGTCGTTCACCGTCACAACGTGCACGCCCTTGCCGGACAGTGCGTTGAGGTAAACACCCAGGGTCGCTACGAGGGTTTTACCCTCACCGGTGCGCATTTCGGCGATCTTGCCTTCGTGCAAGGTCATGCCACCGACGAGCTGTACGTCGAAGTGGCGCATACCCATGATGCGCTTGCCGGCTTCGCGGGCGACCGCAAAGGCTTCGGGCAACAGCTTGTCGAGGGTTTCCCCTTTGGCGATGCGGGCCTTGAACTCAGCGGTCTTGGCGCGCAATTGATCGTCCGAAAGGGCCACCATTTGCTCTTCGAAGGCATTGACGAGCTGCACCGTCTTGAGCATGCGTTTGACTTCACGCTCGTTCTTGCTTCCAAAAAGTTTCTTTAACAAAGGCGCAAACATATCGGCAGGATCTTCCACACTAAAGGGATGGAGGGCGGCCCCGTGAGCGTCGCCCGTGCAGCCCTCATGGCCGCATGCGAACGAGCATTCTACCCGGAAACGGAAGTGAGGAAAGTGGCGATATTCCACGATGCTGGCACTGCGCTTTGACGGGGCTCACTTAAAATAGGGGCGTTTTGCTCAACTTCAAGTCATTCAAGGAAGAAGTTAGTCGTTGATTTAATGGGTAAAGCGGGGACAAAAGCAATGGGCGAGTGATTTCGGCCTATCTGCTACCATGGCGATTCTGTTACTTCAGGTGTTCGATCATGGCATTCCGCCCTCTTACGGCCAGAGCACCCGCCGTTCTCCTGCGCGAAGCCAAGCCGCTCAAAGCCCTCCTCGGCCATGCCCAGCGCCTGGGGCATTTGCAGCGTCTGCTCGAAAGCCAATTGCAACCCGCCGCCCGCGCCCATTGCCACGTTGCATCGTGGCGTGAAGGCTGCCTGCAACTGGTGGTCACCGATGGCCATTGGGCGACTCGCCTGCGTTACCAGCAAAAGCGTCTGCTGCGACAGTTGCAGATGTTTGATGAGTTCGCCCGCTTGACGCAAATTCGCTTCAAGGTGCAGCCGCCACTGGTTCAACGCCGGCCCGCCGGACATGCCCCGGATCTGTCGACGGATGCAGCGGCGACGATTCAGGAAACGGCAGACGGGATCAGTGATCCGGGCTTGCGCGCGGCGCTGGAGCGATTGGCGGCGCACGCCAAAGACAAGTCCTGACAGCCATCGATAATTGTAGGAGTGAGCCTGCTCGCCATAGCGGTGGAACAGTCGACATTGTCGTGACTGGCAGACCGCAATCGCGAGCAGGCTCACTCCTACATTAGATCAGCGGCGTTTGCTGCCACCCAATAAAGAGCCCATCAAGCCGCGCACCAGTTGCTTGCCAAGGTTATTCGCCGCCTGGCGCATAGCTGACTTCAAGGCCTGCCCGGCTGCCGTACCGAGGAACTCCCCTGCCCTGTCGGCCAGGCTCGGCTCTTCTGCCGCAGGTTTGCCCGCCGGCACTTCGGCGTCCGGTCCCAATCCCTTGCGCCCGGTCAGAATTTCATACGCCGATTCCCGATCAATCGGTTTGTCATAACGTCCCTTGAACGGTGACCCGGCAATTAGCACCGTACGTTCAGTCTCGGTCAGCGGCCCGATTCGCGATTGCGGCGGCGCCACCAACACGCGCTGGACCATTTCCGGCGTGCCTTTTTCGGTCAGCGTACCGACCAGCGCCTCGCCGATCCCCAATTCAGTCAGCACCGACAAACTGTCGAACGCCGGGTTCGGACGGAAGCCGTCCGCCACCGCGCGCAGGGATTTCTGCTCTTTGGCGGTGAATGCGCGCAAGCCGTGCTGGATGCGTAATCCCAGCTGCGCCAGCACGTCATCCGGCAGATCCGCCGGCGATTGGGTGACGAAATACACGCCCACGCCTTTCGAGCGAATCAGTCGCACCACTTGCTCAAGCCGCTCCTGCAAAGCCTTGGGCGTGTCGCCGAAGAGCAAATGCGCTTCGTCAAAGAACAGCGCCAGCAACGGTTTGTCGGCATCGCCGCGCTCCGGCAACTGCTCGAACAATTCGGCCAGCAGCCACAACAGGAAGGTCGCGTAGACCTTCGGCGCTTCGTGCACAAGACGACTGGCATCCAATAGATGAATACGTCCGCGACCGTCGGCGGCCGGTTGCAGAATGTCTTCGAGTTGCAGCGCCGGTTCACCGAACAAGGCTTCCGCGCCCTGCTGTTCCAGCGTTGCCAGGCGCCGCAACAGCGCCTGACTGGAGCCGGTGGTCATCAACGCCGCGTCTTCGCCCAATAACTGCGGGTTGTCCTTGAGGTGATTGAGCAGCGCTTTCAGGTCTTTCAGATCGAGCAACAACAGGCCTTCGCGATCGGCGACTTTGAATGCCGCATACAGCGCCGACTGCTGGCTGTCGGTCAGCTCCAGCAGACTGCCGATCAGCAGCGGGCCCATTTCACTCAGCGTGGTGCGCAATGGATGACCGGACTCACCGTGGATATCCCACAACGTCACCGGATACGCCTGCGGCGTGTAGTTAAGCCATGGCATCCCGGCAATGCGCTCAGCGACTTTGCCTTGGGGATTGCCGGCGGCACCGAGGCCGCACAGATCGCCCTTGATATCGGCGGCAAACACCGCGACACCGGCGTCGCTGAAGGCTTCGGCCAGACGCTGCAAGGTGACGGTCTTGCCGGTCCCGGTGGCGCCGGCGACCAGCCCGTGTCGGTTCGCCAGGCGCATGGCCTGGGCAATCTGTTGCCCCGCGAGATCGGCGCCGATTACGAGTTGCGATGAGTCAGGCATTTTGTCACCCAATGGTTAATCTTTGATTACGCATGGCCGATAAAGAGGGATGTAAGACCCGACCAAAAGTCAGGACGGACATTTCCCTAAGGAGAGACGGAAATATCAGATTACTTTCACCCTTGGCCATTTTGCGCGCTTCTATAAAAGCACGCCCTGGACATTAAGACCTTAGCGGAACCCCAAGCCATGAACAAAAATCTGCGCTTCAGCCATAAAATTTTGCTTGCCGCCGCTCTCATTGTTATCGCCGCTTTTGCCTCGTTTACGCTGTACAACGACTGGCTGCAGCGCAACGCGATCCGCGATGACCTGAACAACTATCTTAACGAGATGGGTGAGGTCACTGCCGGCAATATCCAGACCTGGCTCACCGGTCGCATCCTGCTGATCGAGAACGCCGCCCAGAACATCGCCATCAATCCGGAGCCAGCCACGGTCGCCAGCCTGCTGGAACAGAAGGCCCTGACCTCGACGTTCATGGCCACCTATCTGGGCGATGCCACAGGCCATTTCACCATCCGCCCGGACACCAAGATGCCCGACGGTTTCGATCCGCGCGTGCGCCCTTGGTATAAAGGTGCCGAAGGCAGCAGCGCGTCGACCCTGACCGAACCCTACATCGATGCCGCCACCGGTCAGTTGATCATCTCGATTGCCACCGCCTCGAAAAAGGCCGGCCAGAGCGTCGGCGTCGTCGGCGGCGACCTGAGCCTGCAATCGCTGGTCGACACCCTTGCCGCGCGGGATTTCGACGGCATGGGTTACGTGTTCCTGGTCAGCGCCGACGGCAAGATCCTCGTGCACCCGGACAAAGCGCTGTTGATGAAGTCGCTCAAAGAGGCTTATCCACAGGACACCCCGCGCATCAGCAGCGATTTCAGCGAAGTCACCGTTGATGGCAAGACCCGCATCGTCACCTTCGCGCCGATCAAAGGCCTGCCGTCGGTGAACTGGTACATCGGCCTGTCGGTGGACAAGGATCAGGCGTTCGCGATGCTCAGCGAATTCCGCACCTCGGCCGTGATTGCCACGGTGATCGCCGTGGCAATCATCATTGCCCTGCTCGGCATGCTGATCCGCCTGCTGATCCAGCCACTGCACGTCATGACCCGCGCCATGGAAGACATCGCCGACGGCGAAGGTGACCTGACCAAGCGCCTGACCATCGTCAACAACGATGAATTCGGCGTGTTGGGCACCGCATTCAACCGTTTCGTCGAACGTATTCATGGCTCGATCCGCGAAGTCTCTTCGGCCACCGGTCAGGTCAATGAAGTCGCCCTGCGCGTGGTCGCTGCGTCGAACTCGTCGATGTACAACTCCGATCAGCAAGCCTCGCGCACCAGCAGCGTTGCTGCGGCGATCAACCAGCTCGGCGCCGCCGCGCAGGAAATCGCCCGCAATGCCGCGCAAGCGTCAAACCAGGCCAGTGATGCCCGCGGCCTCGCCGAAGACGGTCAGCAAGTGGTCGATCGCAGCATCAAGGCGATGAATCAGTTGTCGAGCATGCTCAGCGCGTCGAGTAGCAACATTGAATCGCTAAACAGCAAAACCGTGAACATCGGCCAGATTCTCGAGGTGATCACCAGCATTTCCCAGCAGACCAACCTGTTGGCGCTCAACGCCGCGATCGAAGCGGCGCGCGCCGGTGAGGCCGGTCGCGGGTTTGCCGTGGTGGCGGACGAAGTGCGCAATCTGGCGCACCGCACGCAAGAATCGGCGCAGCAAGTGCAGACCATGATCGAGGAGCTGCAAGTCGGCGCCCGAGAGTCGGTGAGCACCATGAGTGACAGCCAGCGCCACAGTCAGGACAGCGTCGAGATCGCCAACCTCGCGGGTGAGCGCCTCAACAGCGTGACCCAGCGAATCGGCGAAATCGACGGGATGAACCAGTCGGTGGCCACCGCGACCGAGGAGCAGACCGCGGTGGTCGAGTCGATCAACGTCGACATCACCGAGATCAACACGCTGAACCAGGAAGGCGTGGAGAACCTGCAAGCAACGTTGCGGGCTTGCTCGGATCTGGAGCAGCAGGCTTCGCGTCTGCAACAACTGGTGGGCAGTTTCCGCATTTAAAGCGCGCTCGCCGGCCCCTTCGCGAGCAGGCTCG